>NZ_LZZV01000090.1:0-102027 GCF_014170385.1 Delftia sp. UME58 | reverse complement strand
GCCGTGGGGCCTGAGGGGCGTGGCAGCGGGGGGGGCGGCGGTGCCGATGCGACGGCGGTCTCGTCGCCGGACGCATCGCGCAGGCGTTCGCTGATCAGCGCCTCCAGCGGGTCCACGGCCTTGGCGGGGTACAGGTCGAACACCAGCCTGTGCTTGTAGGCCGCCACGGGCTGCAGCGTGAAGACCTGGGGCTTGGCGGGCTGCTTGAGATCGATCACCAGGCGCACCACGCTGGGCGAGTTCTGGCCGACGCGGATGGAGGCGATGTTGGGATCGTCGGAGCGGACCTTGGCCACCAGTTCACGCAGCGCGGGATTGAGTTCGATGCCCTCGATGTCCACGGCCAGCCGCGGGGGCTGGTCCACGAAGAACTGCTTGGCAGCCAGCGGCCGGTCGGACTCTATGGTCACGCGCGTGTATTCGGGCGCAGGCCAGACGCGCACGGCCACGATGGTGGCGCCGTGCGCGATGTGCTGGCGTCCCAGCAGCAGCACGATGGAGCCCGCCTGCAAAAGATTGCGGCGCGACAGGCCGGACGGATAGGAGGAGGAGTTGGCGTCGCTCATGCCTTGAGTGCTTGGATCACGGCGCGTCCGACGGGCGTGCCGGCGAGCAGGGTCACCTGGCGCTGCGTCTCGTCGATTGCTTCGATATGAATAGCTATATCTGCCGCAGGCGTAAGCGCTGCAGCCTTTTCGGGCCATTCTGCCAGCTTGAGACCGGGGCTGGCGAAAATATCGCGAAATCCTGCATCCTCCCACTCGCGCGGATCATCGAAGCGGTAGAAGTCGAAGTGCCAGATGGCCAGGTCCGGCGCCTCATGCGGCTCCACCACGGCATAGGTGGGGCTCTTGATGCGGCCCTGCACACCCAGTGCGCGCAGCCAGTGCCGCACCAGCGTGGTCTTGCCCGCGCCCAGGTCGCCGTGCAGCGTGACGTAGGCGTTGCGCAGCGCGGGATGGGCCGCGAGCTGCTGTGCAAACCGCTGCGTGTCTTCCTCGCTGCCCCATATCCAGCGATGGCCCGCAGTTTCCGCATCCTGCGGCTGGGCGCTTTCTACAATCGAGGGAGTATGTTGTGCAGCAGTCAATTGGTTCCTTTGATGCAAGGCTGGGCCCGCGAGCTGGGATTTTCCCAAATTGGCGTGGCCGGCGTGGATTTGTCTTCTGCGGAGCCGGGTTTGATGCAGTGGCTGGCCCAAGGGTTCCATGGCGGGATGGACTATATGCAGGCCCACGGCCTGCGCCGCGCGCGGCCTGCCGAGCTGGTGCCGGGCACGGTCAGCGTGATCACGGCGCGCATGGACTACCTGCCGCGCGACACGCCTGCCGATGCGCCGGGCGCCTGGCAGGCCGTGGAGTGGGCGAGGCTGCAGCAGCCCGGCGAGGGCATTGTCTCCGTCTATGCCCGAGGGCGCGACTACCACAAGGTGCTGCGCAACCGGCTGCAGAAGCTGGCCGAGCGCATTGCACAGGAAGTCGGCCCCTTCGGGCACCGCGCCTTCACCGATTCCGCGCCCGTGCTGGAGGCCGAGCTGGCCCGGCGCAGCGGCCAGGGCTGGCGCGGCAAGCACACGCTGGTGCTCAACCGCGAAGCGGGCTCCATGTTCTTCCTGGGCGAGATCTATGTGGACCTTGCGCTGGAGCCCACGGCGCCGGTGACCGCGCACTGCGGCAGCTGCGCTGCCTGCATCACGGCCTGCCCCACGGGCGCCATCGTGGCGCCGCACAGGGTGGACGCGCGGCGCTGCATCTCCTATCTGACCATCGAGCATGCGGGCGCCATTCCCGAGGAGCTGCGGCCGCTGATGGCCAACCGCATCTATGGCTGCGACGACTGCCAGCTGGCCTGCCCCTGGAACAAGTTCGCCCAGCCCAGCCGCCTGCCCGACTTCGATACGCGCGAGGCCCTGTCAGGCGGGCAGCTGGTGCATTTCTTCGCCTGGGACGAGCCCACCTTCCTGCGCCTGACCGAAGGCAGTCCCATACGGCGCATAGGCCATGCGCGCTGGCTGCGCAATGTGGCCGTGGCGCTGGGCAATGCCTGGCGCGAAACAGGCGACGCGGCATTGCAGCAGGCGCTGGCCAGCCGCGCCGACCATCCGGACGCCCTGGTGCGCGAGCACGTAGCCTGGGCGCTGTCGCAAAGATCGGATTGAGCCGATAAAACCGGGGTGCTTGTATGTGAAACAATTGTTGCGCCCTGTCGGAGTGCCCCCGGCGGCCTGTTGCGGGCCACCGCCCTTGAAGGCGCGGGGTCTGTGTGTCTCAACATGATGTTCGATATGCGCGCAAAGCCTCCCCGCAGCCTGTCCCGCCTACTGAACGCAGAACCGCTGGCCCAGACCGCCGTGGCGGTCTGGGTGGGCGTGTGCTGCGTGCTGCTGGCCACGGTGGCGTACTGGACGGTGCTGGTGGACAGCCACCGAACGCAGCGCAGCTTTACCGAGTCCCAGTCCTGGCTGCGGGTGGGGCAAATGTCGCATGCGGTGTCAGTGCAGGTGCAGACCCTGCTGTCCGGCCTGGACTACACCATGCGCGGCCTGGAGTCCGACTTTGCCGACGGCGATGCCGACGGGTTCCGGCGTGCCGTGCAGACCACGTTCGACGCCTATCCAGCCGGCACCTTCCTGCAGATCGCCGTGGCCGACGAGAGCGGGGACATCGTCTACTCCAACCTCCAGCAGGAGGCGGAGACGCGGGCCGCCAAGGTCTCCATCCGGGACCGCGAGCATTTCCAGGTGCATGCCAGCCGCGAGAACATGGGCATGTTCATCGGCCGCCCCGTGCAGGGGCGCGTCTCCCACAAATGGACCATACAGCTGAGCCGCGCGCTGTACCGCCAGGGGCGGTTCTCGGGCGTGCTGGTGCTGTCGCTGTCGCCTGAATACATCTCGAGCTACTTCCAGTCCATCTTCGATGGTGCCCGCGACGTCATCCTGCTGCTGCGCACCGATGGCGCCTACCTGGCGCGCTCGCAGGGGCAGGATGAGGTGATGGGCCGTTCGGTCTCCGATGTGCGCGTGGCGCTGTTCGCTCCGGCCCTGGAGCGCGGCACCTACGAGGCCGAATCGACCGTCGATGGCGTGCAGCGCATGTATGCCTGGAGCCGGGTGGGGGGCTATCCGCTGATCGTCAGTGCAGGACTGGACAAGAAGGCCATCTTCGAGCCGCTGGAGGCTTCTCTGGAGCGCGGCCTGCTGCGCAACGGCATAGGCACGGCCGTGCTGCTGCTGGGCATGCTGCTGACGCTGTGGCTGGCGCGCCAGCGCCAGCTCAGCGAGCGCATGCGGCTGCAGGGTGAGCGGCGCTTTGCGCGGCTGGCGCAGGAGGTGCCGGGCGGGCTGTTCCAGTTCCGCATAGATGCGGATGGACAGTTCCGGTTCCCTTTCACCAGCGCCGGTTTCTTCGGACTGCATGGCGCCAAGGCCGATGCCGCCCGGTTTGCCGACCATGAACTGCTCAAGCGCGTCCACCCCGAGGATTTGCCGGCCCTGGCGACTTCGGTGCGGGCCAGCGTGGACAGCAAGGATGTCTGGGAGCACAAGTACCGCGTCTACGGCCCAGGTGGCGAGCTGCGCTGGCTGCATGGCCATGCCAGGCCTCAGCAGGAGGAAGACGGCTCCCTGCTGTGGCATGGCTATGTGCACGATGTGACGCAGGACCAGGCCATGCAGGAATCCATACGTCACAGCGAGGAACGCCTGCGCCTGACCGTGGGCGCCGTGCGCGACGGCCTGTGGCAGTGGGACTGCCGCAGCGGCCATGTGGAATGGGATGCCCGCTGCTACCAGATGCTGGGCTTCGCGGCTGCGCAGTTCCCCATGAACTACGACGCCTTCTGCGCCATGGTCCATCCCTCGGACAGGGCGCGGATGCTGGCGCTGCTTCAGCGCCATGCCGAGGCCGGGGCTGACTTCCGCGTGGAGATGCGACTGCGCAGCTCGGCCGAAAGCTGGCTGTGGGTGGAGTCGCGCGGCGAAATCACCCAGCGCGATTCCGATGGCAAGCCCGTGCGCATGCTGGGTACGCACACCGATATACAGCAGCGCGTGGAGCAGTCCCGCCTTATCAAGGCCTTGCTTGACCGGGGCAGCGCCCTGATCGTCATGACCGGTCCCCAGCGCGAAATCCTCTATGCCAACGAGCGCGCGGTGCAGACCTTCGAGATCGAGGCAGACCGGCTGCCCGGCGGCGTGGACTTGCGCGCCCTGCATGTCAGCGACGAGAGCTTCGAGCGCTTCGGCCAGCTCTACGGCCAGCTCAACGCACGCGGCACGGTGCGAACGGAATGGATTTTGCGCATGCCTTCGGGTGCGGGCCACTGGTTCGACATGCAGGGCTCGCTGCTGGACCCCGACGAGGACGACGGTCGCGTCATCTGGACCATGATCGATATCGACGCGCGCCGGCGTGCCGAGACCGCGCTGGCCGAAACCCAGCACCGGCTGGAGGCCATCATCGACCGCTTTCCCGCAGGCATTCTGGTCACCGACGCCCAGGGCCGCCAGGTGCTGGCCGCCAACCGCATGCTGGCGGCCGCGCTGCGGCTGGACATGGCGCCTGCCGCCCTGGTGGGGCTGGGCATGCCGTCGCTGATCCAGCTGCTTCCGCCTTCGGTGGCGGACGTGCTCAGCGCGGGGCCCGTGGCTGGCCGTTCCCTGCATGCGCTGCCCGATGGCCACTATGTGGAGATCGAGGGCATGCAGCTGCGCGACGGTGATCGCTCCATCGGCCACTGCTGGGTCTTCCACGACGCGACGGAGCGGCAGCAGCGCGAATCCCAACTGGAGACCCTGGCGCTCACCGACGCGCTGACCGGCATTCCCAACCGCCGCGCCTTCATGGAGCGGCTGGCGATGGAGCTGGACCATCTGCGCAGCGGACTGGTGGCGCATTCCACGCTGATCATGCTGGACATAGACCACTTCAAGCAGGTGAACGACGGCTACGGCCACGCGGTGGGCGATATCGTGCTCAAGGAGCTGCTGGTCTCGGTGGCGCAGGAAATGCGCAAGGAAGACATGGTCGGTCGGCTGGGCGGCGAGGAGTTTGCCGTGCTGCTGTCCGACACCGACGCCGAGGTGGGCCTGCGCCGCGCCGAAAGCCTGCGCGAAGCCATTGCCGGGCGGGCCATCGATGCGGGCAAGGCCGGAGACCTGCACATTGCCATCAGCCTGGGCGTGTACGAGCTGCAGCGCAGCGATGCATCGGCCCAGGGCTGCCTGGAGCGGGCCGATGCGGCGCTGTACTACTCCAAGCGCAATGGCCGCAACCAGTCCACGCTGTGGAGCGAGCGGCTGCCTGCCATCGCGCGCTGATCCGGGTTGATCCGGGCTGGTGCGGCGCAAAGGCCTAGGAATACACCCCGGTGAATTTTCAGAATCATCCAATGGCCTGATCGGGCCGCAATCCCGAAAATCCTGGGTTCATGCTGCCGCGTGGACCTGCCGCATCTTCCTTGGCCCCAGCACCCGGGTGCGGTCGGCTCTCCGCGCAACCCATCACAAAAAAGAGGCTGCGCGCCGAGCGCAGGGCGAGGAATGTATGACATACAACCGCTGGTCCACGGTGCATATCGCGCCGCTTTCGCGAGCGCAGTTCTGGAGCGATGCCAGCCGCGAGGCGCAGATGCCGCACACGCCTTTGGTCGCGCAGCCCGAGCGCTTCGAGGCCGTGCTGACGTCGCGCGGCGTGGGTGCGGTGGTGCTCAACCGCATCCAGATGGCGGCCGAACATGGCATGGAGCGCCTGCATGCCCATGGCCAGCGCGCAGGCCCGCCCTGCCTGCTGTGCATGCTCTACGCCAAAGGTGGTGCCCAGGTATTCGCACCGGATTTGCCGGATTTGACGGATGTACCGGATGCATCAGCCTCGCCTGAGGAGCCAGGCATGGCGGCTGCTGGCAGCGGGCTGCAGGCGCAACCCGGCCAGCCGTTCCTGCTGGACGAGCGGCGCGGCTACCGCATCTGGCAGAAAGAGGCCGTGGACCTGGTGGTGCTGGCCGTGCCGCTGGCACTGATCGATTCGCGTGGCGGCCTGGCCCCGCAACTGCTGGCACGCAGCCTGCCCGACTGTGCATCGCTTCAGCTGCTGGTCCAGCAGATGCAATTGCTGGCTGCGTGGCAGAACCCCTTGCCCGATGCCGAATCCGCCAGGCTGTCCGACTTGGTCATCAACACCTTGAAGACCGTGCTGCAGGCCGGCGCCGACATGGCGATGGCCCGACCCGGCGCGCCCATGCACGTGCTGTTGCGCAGGGTGCGCCAGCTCATCGCCCGCCAGTACCCGGACCCGGCGTTGGGGCCCGAGCGCGTGGCGTCCAGCCTGGGGCTGTCCGTGCGCTCGCTGCAAGCCCAGCTGTCGCGCGAAGGCACCAGCCTCAGCGCCGAACTCATGGCCTATCGGCTGGAGCGTGCCCATGCGCTGCTGCGTGGGACGCAGCCGGGAACGCTGGGCATCGCGGAGATCTCGCAGCACTGCGGTTTCAACTCGCCCGCGCATTTTTCCCGCCGGTTCAGGGCACGCTACGGCAGCACGCCGCTGGGGCTGCTGCGGGATGCGGAGGGCGGGGAGGGTGCCTAGGCAGGCTTGGCGGGGCCGCGCCCGGCGTGGCGTGCGCAGATCAGGCCGAGGATTTCGAACATCATCTGCGCGCCCGCATGGGCGGTGTTGGTGGTGGCGTCGTAGGCCGGCGACACCTCCACCACATCGCCGCCCACGATGTGGATGCCGGCCAGGCCGCGCACCATGGCCTGTGCCTCGCGCACGGTGAGTCCGCCGACCTCGGGCGTGCCCGTGCCGGGCGCAAAGGCCGGGTCCAGGCAGTCGATGTCGAAGGAGACGTAGACGGGCGCATCGCCTACCACCTCGCGTGCGCGGGCAATGATGCCGTCCACGCCCAGCGCGGGAAGCTCCTCGGCGTGGATCACGGCCATGCCCGACTCATAGGAAAACTCCCAGAGATATTCGGCTGCGCCGCGTATGCCGATCTGAATGGTCCGCGTGGGGTCGAGCACGCCGTCCAGCACGGCCTGACGAAACGGGCCGCCGTGGTGGAAGCGGCTGCCGTCGAAGGGGCCCCCGGTGTCGCAGTGGGCGTCGAAATGCACCAGGGCCAGTGGCCGCTCGCGGCCCAGTGCGCGCAATACGGGCAGGGTGATGGAATGGTCTCCACCAGCGGCCAGCGGAATCACGCCGGCCGCATGGATCTTCGCGAAGGTCGACTCTATGTCGCGGTGCGACTGCTCCAGGCTGTAGCGGCTGGACAGCGGCACGTCGCCGATGTCCGCCACGCGCAGCTCGCGCGTGGGAGCGGATCGAAGCACATGGTTGTAGGGGCCCACGCGTTCGATGGAACGCAGGGCCCGGGGGCCGAAGCGGCAGCCGCTGCGGTTGCTGATGCCCAGGTCCATGGGCACGCCGATCAGCGCGGCCTGGAGGTCGCCGAAGTCCGGATGGCTCCAGTCCATGGGACGCATGGGCGCGTCCAGCAGCGTGGGCATGCCTGCGTAGGGCGCGTTGCGCGTGCCGCTGGCGTCGATGATGTGGGCGGCCACGGCGCGGAAATGCGGGTCGTGTATCACGGACTCGTTGGCGCCGCCGAAGCGTGCGCGCAGCGCGGCCAGCCTGTCTGCAGTAAAGAGGGTCATGGGTGTGTCCCTTGGTTCAGGATTGGATGCCCGACAGGGAGCGCTGCTGCGTGCGCTGCGCCAGGCTGATGAGGATGAAGCTGGCCGTGCTCACGGCCAGGCTGGCATAGATGGGCGTGTTGGCGGCCAGGCCGTCCCTGACCATGAAGGCGACGGCCGTGGCGCAGCCCAGCAGCATGCTGGCGATGGCGCCCGCCGTGGTGGCCCGGCGCCAGTAGATGGCGCCGATCAGCGGCACCAGCATGCCGCCCACGAGCAGGTTGTAGGCGGTGGTCAGGGCATTGAGCACATCGTCCACCACCAGGGCGATGCCGAGCACGGCCAACCCCACCAGCAGCGTCAGCAGCCGGTGCCAGCGCACATCGACCAGCGGCCGGCCGCCCCGCAGCAGGGGCACGAGGTCCTCGGCCAGCACGGTGGAGCCGGCCAGCATGGCGGCGCTGGCCGTGGACATCATGGCCGCCAGTGCGGCAGCGATGACCAGGCCGCGGATGCCGTCCGGCAGGCTGGCCTGCACGATGGCGGCAAAGGCATTGTTGGCGTTGTCCAGGTCCGGAAGCAGCACGCGCGCTGCCATGCCCACCAGGGCGCCGACCAGCCCGTAGACCACGCAGTACAGGCCGGCAATGCTGCCCGCCACGGCGGCCACCCGTTCGCTGCGGGCCGTGAACACACGCTGCCACACGTCCTGGCCGATCATGATTCCGAAGAAATAGATCACGAAATAGGTGGCAATCGTGTCCCAGCCTATGTGTGTGAACTCGAAGCTGGACGCCGGCAGTCGCGCCACCAACTGGTCCCAGCCGCCGACGCGGTACAGGCAGATGGGCAGCAGGATCAGCATCAGGCCCGCGGTCTTGATCACGAACTGCACGATGTCCGTCAGCGTCAGCGACCACATGCCGCCCACGGCCGAGTAGATGACCACGACGCCCCCGCCCACCAGGATGGAGATCCACAGCGGCAGGTCGAACAGCACCTGCATCACGGTGCCGATGGCGATCACCGACGTGGCCGCCAGCATCAGCGAGTAGGCCAGCATCACCAGGGCGCTGGCCTGCTTGGTGCGGGCGCTGTAGCGCCGCTCCAGCACCTGGGTCACGGTGCAGATGCGCAGCCTGAGCAGGGGCTTGGCCAGGAACAGGTTGAGTACCAGCAGGCCCGCGCCCAGCGCCGCGCACAGCCAGAATCCGGAGATGCCGTACACATAGCCCAACCGCACCGTGCCCACGGTGCTGGCGCCGCCTATCACCGTGGCGGCCATGGTGCCCATGTACAGGCCCGGCCCGAGGTTGCGGCCGGCCACGAGAAAGTCCTCCTGCGTCTTCGCGCGGCGCATGCCGTACCAGCCCAGCAGCAGCATGGCTGCCGCGTAGATCACCACGACCGAGATATCGAGCAACATGGTTTGTCTCCCTTTTGTTGCGGCCCTGTTGGCAGGGGCCTCTTGAAACAGCGGTATCCGTGGAAGTGAATTCCCTGGCTCGCCCCTCTTGTTCTGTATTGCAGTCCCTCTTTGTTCAATCCAGATGTGCTGCAACAGCCGTGGATGCTAGACAGCAGCCCGGATTGCATCCATTTCAAGTTCCATTTACAAACATCGATAAGAATCGATCTTTCCCGAGTGAAAACCCCATGCTCCATACCGTTTCAGACCTGGATCTGCGGCTGCTGCGCGTGTTTCTGGCCATCGTCGATGCGGGCGGCGTGTCGGCGGCGCAGGCCAGCCTTGGCGTAGGCCAGTCCACGCTCAGCAGCCAGCTGTCCACGTTGGAGACGCGCCTGGGATTCAGCCTGTGCGAGCGTGGGCGTGGCGGCTTTCGCCTGACTGCCAAGGGCCGGCGCTTCGTCGATATGGCTCGCACGGCCCTGCAGGGACTGGAAGGCTTCAGTGCGCAGGCGCGCAACATGCACCGGCAGCTGGTCGGCAGCCTGGCCATCGGCCTGATCGGCAATGCACCCATGGAATACAACGCGCTGATGGGGCGGGCCATACAGCGTTTTCGCCAGCGCGACGAGGCCGTGCGCCTGTCGGTGCTGGTGCGCGGGCCGCGCGAGCTGGAGGAGATGCTGCTGCGCGACGAGCTGCAGGTCGCCGTGGGCTATTTCCTGCACCGCGCCCCGGCGCTGGAATACACGCTGCTGTTCAGCGAAAGGCAGGTGGCCTATTGCAGCGCCAGCCATCCATTTGCCGCACGCGCGGGCCGCATCGGCGCGCAGGAGGCGGGCGAGGCCGACTGGACCTGGCGCACCTATCCACTGCCGCAGGCACCGCTGACGGGGCGCCCGCGCCATGTCACCTCAGAGGCGGACAACATGGAGGCGGCCGCCATCCTCATCCTGTCAGGCGCCCACCTGGGCTACCTGCCCGAGCACTACGCGGCGCCCTATGTGGCTGCCGGCCTGCTGCATGCGCTGGACGAATCCCTCTTCAGCTACGACGTGGACATCACCATGGTGGCCAGGAAGCGCGCACGCCAGGACGACATCACGGCCGCGTTCACGGACGACATGCGTGCCGTGCTGTAGGGGAGCCGTGGCACAGCGGCATCAGAACTGCAGCAGGCTCAGCGCAAACGGCAGGCTGAGCACGCCCAGCAGCGTGGACAGCGTGACCAGCCCCGCCACATACGAGCCGTTGTAGCCCATGCGTGCGGCCAGCACATAGCATGACGATGCCGTGGGCAGGGCCGAGAAGGCCATCAGGATCAGGGCCTGCGCACCGCTCAGGCCAAACGCCCGCACCATGGCATAGGCGATCAGCGGCTGCACCAGATGCCGCACGGCCAGCAGGCACACGGCCAGCAGCTTGCCGGCGGCCAGCGCGCCGAACTGCATGCCGGCGCCGGCCGACATCAGGCCCAGCGCGATGGAGGCTGCGCCTATGCGGGAGATCGACGGCTCGATCAGCGCCGGCAGCTTCAGCCCCAGCGCGCTGAACACCAGGCCCGACAGCGTGCCCACGATCAGCGGATTGCGCACCAGCTGGCCCAGGAAATGCTGGTTGCTGCCGCGCGCCATGGGCCAGACGGCCGCGATATTGCACAGCGGCACGCTCACGCCGATCAGCACCGAGATGAACAGCAGGCCCTCAGGCCCCGCCAGCCGGCTGGCCAGCGCCAGGCCTATGAAGGAGTTGAAGCGAAACGCCACCTGCACGGCGCCCGCATGCTCGCGCACATCGATGCGGCCGCGCAGGCCGGGCCACCAGGGCAGGCTGTAGGCCAGGCCGATGCCGACCAGGGCCGCACACACGCCAGCGGCCAGCAAGTGGGAGGTGGCACCCCAGTCCACCGGGCTCTTGACGATGGAGTGGAACAGCAGCACCGGGAACAGCAGGTAGTACACCAGCGCCTCCACTGCCTGCCAGACCGTGCGGTTGAGCTGTGTGAAGCGGCACAGCACGTAGCCGAGCACGATGAGCGAAAAATCGGGGAAGAGCAGCACGGCGTAGTTCACGGGGGCAGAGCATAAGCGCAACCCCGCAGTCGCACGGCCGGGGTGGCAGCAGGGACGAGATTGCCTACGGGTAAACACCGGGAAATCAGTGCTGCGACAAACTGTGACAACCGGGCCCCGGGCCTTAGCATCGCTGGGGTCCACACAGCCGATCCGAAAGCGCAGGTCCTGACGACCGTCAAGCGCGCAGCGGGCTCCAGGCCCCACCATGGCTGTTCCGTGGCAGCGTTTGCGAGCCTTCATTTCGCAGACCATCCATCCGCAGGCACGGCCTTGCGGATGTCCATGAAACCTTCTTCGTCAACACGACCCCCAAAAGGAGATCTTGTATGAATCGTCGCAGCTGGATGGGCCTGACCCTGGTCCTCGCAAGCACCGGAGCCCTGGCCCAGGCCTATCCCACCAAGCCGATCAAGCTGGTGGTGCCCTTCGCCCCCGGTGGCACGACCGACATCATCGCCCGCGTGATCGCCGAACCCCTGACCAAGGAACTGGGCCAGCCCGTGGTGGTGGACAACCGCGGCGGTGGCGGCGGCGTGATCGGCGCCATGGAAACCGCGCGCTCGCAGCCCGATGGCTACAGCCTGGGCATCGCCACGGTCTCGACCACGGCGACCAACCCCGCGATCAACCCCAAGATCTCGTACAACACGCTGACGGACTTCACGCCCATCATCAACGTGGCGGCCACGCCCAACGTGATCGCGGTGAACCCCAAGTTCCCCGCCAAGGACTACAAGAGCTTCGAGGCCGAACTCAAGAAGTCCCAGGGCAAGTACTCCTATGCCTCCTCGGGCACGGGCGGCATCCAGCACATGCTGATGGAGCTGTACAAGAGCCTGACCAACACCTTCGTCACCCACATCCCCTACCGCGGTGCGGGCCCGGCGCTCAACGACGTGGTGGCGGGCCAGGTGCCCATGGTGCTGGACAACCTGCCCTCGGCCCTGCCGTTCATCAAGGACAACCGCCTGGTGCCCATCGTGGTGGCCGCGCCCCAGCGCCTGGCCGTGCTGCCCAATGTGCCCACCTTCAAGGAAGTGGGCCTGGAGCCGGTGAACCGCATGGCCTACTACGGCATCCTGGGCCCCAAGAACATGCCCAAGGACGTGGTGGACAAGATCAACGCCGCCGTGCGCAAGGTGCTGCAGGACCCGGCCGTGCGCAAGCGCATCGAGGACACGGGCTCCCTGGTCATCGGCAACTCGCCTGAAGAGTTCGCCAAGCAGATCAAGGACGAGTACGAGACGTACAAGAAGGTGGTTGCTCAGCAAAAACTCACGCTGGAGTAAGCACCGCCTTGAGCGGTTGGCTCAGAACCCGAGGCTCCTTGCGGACCTCGGGTTTTTTCGTTGTAGGCTTGACGGGATGTCCCAAGTGCCTGTTGCTTCCATCGCTTCCCCATCGGCTGCCGAAGCCGAATCTGCTGCCGATCCGGCATCCTGGCCGGCGCCGCTGCCTGCCAGCCTGGATGCGCTGGACCTGTTCATGGATGCGCTGCTGCTGGAAGACGGGCTGTCGCGCAATACGCTGGCGGCCTATCGCCGGGACCTGACGGCCTGGGGGCGGTGGCTGGCGCACCAGCGGCCGCCGCTGGCGCTGGATGCGGCGGGCGAGCTGGAGCTGCAGGGCTATTTCGCGGTGCGCGTGGAGCAGACCAAGGCCAGTTCTTCCAACCGGCGGCTGACGGTGCTGCGCCGCTACTACCACTGGGCGCTGCGTGAGCAGCGCATTGCCGCCGATCCCACGGTGCGCATGCTTGCGGCCCGGCAGCCCCCGCGCGTGCCGCATACGCTGACGCAGGCCCAGGTGGAGGCGCTGCTCAGGGCGCCCGATGTCGATACGCCGCTGGGCCTGCGCGACCGCGCCATGCTGGAGCTGATGTATGCCAGCGGCCTGCGCGTGAGCGAGCTGGTGGATCTGCCCGTGCATGGCATCGATCTGCGCTCGGGCGTGTTGCGCGTGACCGGCAAGGGGCAAAAGGAAAGACTGGTGCCCTTCGGCCAGGAGGCGCATTGGTGGCTGGAGCGCTACCTGGCCACGGCGCGTGGCGCCATCCTGGGCGGACAGCGCAGCGACGCGGTCTTCGTGACCCAGCGCGGAGCGGCCATGAGCCGCGTGATGTTCTGGGTCATCGTCAAGCGCTGCGCGCAGGTTGCCGGCGTCACGGCACCGCTGTCGCCGCATACGCTGCGCCATGCCTTCGCCACCCATCTGCTCAACCATGGCGCAGACCTGCGCGTGGTGCAGATGCTGCTGGGCCATGCCGACATCTCCACCACCACCATCTACACCCATGTGGCGCGCGAGCGGCTCAAGGCATTGCACGCTTTGCACCATCCGCGTGGTTGATTGTGTGTGGATGGTTCGCCGGTTTGGGTGTCTCTGCTGTTGAAATCGTCGAAGTGGCAAAGCCTGTCCCGGGGATATGTGCTTTGCACAACAATCACCGCCGTGTTCGATGTGTTTTCTGCGGAGTTCTCGATGACTGATTTCCTGCGCCGGCATGTGCTGGTGACTTCCATGCTGGCGGCGGCGGTGGCTGCCGCGGCCCTGCCGATGTCTGTGTCGGCTGCCGATGCGGCCTGGCCCAGCCGGCCCATCCGCGTGGTGGTTTCCTACCCGGCCGGCGGCGTCAGCGATGTGGTGGCGCGCGCCCTGGGCGAGAAGCTGGCCGCCCGCCTGGGCCAGCCCGTGGTGGTGGACAACAAGGCCGGCGCGGGTGGCGCCATCGGCCTGGACCTGGTGGCCAAGGCCGCACCCGATGGCTACACGCTGGGCTTTTCCTCCATCAGCCCGCTGACGCTGAGCCCGCACCTGGGCAAGCCGCTGTTCGATCCGCAGCGCGATCTCGTGCCCGTGACCAGCGTGATGTATTCGCCCGTGCTGCTGCTGGGCACGGCCCGCTCCACGGCGACCGATTTCAAGGCACTGGTGGCGCAGGCCAAGGCCCAGCCCGGTGAAGTCCGCTGGGCCACGGCCGGCCTGGCATCGCTGGGCCACATCATGCTCGAGCAGATCATGTATGCCTCGCAGGCCAGGATCACGCACATCCCCTACAAGGGCGGCGGCCAGCAGCTCAATGATGGCCTGAGCGCCCAGTTCGAGGTGCTCTCCACCAATGCCGGCCCGGCCGTGCTGCAGCACATCAAGGCGGGCAAGTTCAAGGCCCTGGCCGTGGGCGCTCCCCAGCGCCTGGAGTCGCTGCCCGGCGTGCCCACGCTGGCCGAGCTGGGCTACAAGAACGCCAACATGACCTCGGTGTTCGGCATCTTCGCGCCCGCAGGAACGCCCGCGCCCGTGCTGCAAAGGCTCAATGCCGAGATCAACCAGGTGCTGGCCCAGCCCGACATGCGTGCCAAGCTGGAGGCTACCGACAACGTGGCCACGGGCGGCAAGGCCGAGGACTTCGCACGCCAGATCGAGGCCGAGTCCCAGTCCAACGCGCGCATCATCCGCGCCGCGGGCATCCAGCTGAACTGACCACCGTGGCGCCGGGCGCCCACGCAAAAAGGGCTTGCAGCCGTGATGGCTGCAAGCCCTTTGTTCTGGCGCCTTGCGTGCGGTGCGCGCCCAGGCCGTCCAGGCCCGTCCAGGCAGTTCAGGCCGTGGGCTCGTCCGCCGTGAGGTTGTCGGCCCAGGCCAGGGCCTGCAGATGCGCCCAATTGACCTGGTGGTTGGACAGCTGCAAGGAGTTGGCGGCGCGCGCAAAGCCTTCGTCGTCACCGCTTTCGCAGGCGCGCGTCAGCTCCAGGAAGGGCGCGAACACGCCCTTGTTGTGCACCAGCGCATCGATCACGGGCTGGGGCAGGGCGATGGATTCCAGCGCCTTTTCCATGGGCTGGCCCAGCATCACGTCCAGCAGCGAGAACACGCCGACCACGAAGGCGTTGTCGCACTCCTCGGGCGAGAGCAGCTCGGCCGTCAGCAACTCCATCAGGCGGCCGCGGACCACGGCGGTCTGGCCCACGGCCGGTGGCGTGCCGCCCGCGCGCGAGGTGGTCAGCAGCAGCGCTGCCCAGCGGAACAGCTTCTTGAGGCCCAGGATCATCACCGCGTGGCGGAACGAGGTGATCTCGCAGGACAGGCCGAACCCCGAGGAGTTGATGAAGCGCAGCAGGTTGAAGGACAGCGTGGGGTCCTTCTTGAGCAGGGCTTCGATCTCGTCCGTGCCGGCCTGCTGGCGCACCAGATTGATCAGCTGGATGATGGTGGCCTGCGTGGGGCGGATGGTGCGCGCCTGCACGAGTTGCGGCTGGGCGAACCAGAAGCCCTGGAACAGCCGCACGCCCAGGTCGCGCATGCGCTCGAACTGCTCGGAGGTCTCGACCTTTTCGGCCACGATCTGGGCGTTGGTGTGGGAGCGCGCGAACTTCACCAGGGTCTCGGCATCGGCCAGCGCAAAGGTCTGCATGTCCAGCTTGATGAAGGCGGCCGCAGGCAGCCAGCTGGCATAGGCGCGGCGCAGCAGGTGCTGGTTGAAGGCCAGGCGGAAGCCGCGCTGGCGCAGGGCCTGGAAGGTGGGCAGGCGTTCCTCGATATCGGCTGCCGTGGCGTTCTCGCCCAGCGTGGGCACCTCCAGCACCACCTTGTCGGGGTGGATCAGCTCCAGGTGGCCGCCGGCCAGGCTGTCATGCGTGCAGTTGATGAAGACCGTCTTCTTGCCCACCAGCGCTTCGGCTCCCGCATACGACAGCGCGTTGAACAGCAGGGCGGCATCGGAGGCCGCCGTGTGCGCATGCTGGGCTGTGGAGCGGTCGAAGAGCTCATAGCCGAAGACATCGCGCGCCTCGTTGACGATGGCCTGGCGCGCAATGACGGCCACCTGTCCGTCCTCCACCCCGGCTGGCAGGGGGGGCGGCGGAGCGGAGGAGTTGTCGTTGGTAGTCATTTGGAAGCTGAAAAAGATGAAGGAGCGGCGGCGTTCAGTTGCATCCTATAGCTTATGGCTATAGAGAGCTGTCTGCCAGTTGATCGGTCCAGGCCAGGGCCTGCAGATGGGCCCAGTTGATCTGCTGGCTGCTCAGGCGCAGTGCGCCTGCGCTGCGGTTGAAGGCTGCGTCGTCGCTGGCTTCGCAGGCCTGGGCCAGGATCAGCAGCTCGCCCAGCACGCCTTCATGGCGCAGCACGGCGGCGGAGACGGCATCGGGCACGGGGATCAGGCTCATGGCCACGTCCTGGGGCAGGTCCAGCATGCTGCCCAGCAGCGAAAAAATGCCGACGACGAAGGCCTGGTCGGCGTCTTCCTCGCTCAGCGATTCCTGGGCCAGCAGCTCCATCAGCCGCCCGCGGATCACGGCGGTCTGGCCGATGGCCGGCGGCGGCCCGCCGTTGCGCGATGCGGTCAGCAGCATGGCTGCCCAGCGGAACAGCTTCTTGAGGCCCATGAGCATCACGGCCTGGCGAAAGGAGGTGATCTCGCGCTGCACGCCGAAACCCACGGAATTGATCAGGCGCATCAGGTTGAAGGCCAGGCCTGCATCCTTCTTGAGCACATCCTCGATGGCATCGGTGCTGGCCTGCTGGCGCACCAGATTCAGCAGCTGGACGATGCTTTGCTGCGAGGGCGACAGCAGCTTGGTGCGCACCACCGTGGGCCGCGCGAACCAGAAGCCCTGGAACAGCTCAATGCCCAGGCGGCCGACCTGCTCATGCTGCTGGGCGCTTTCCACCTTCTCGGCGATCAGCTCGGCGCGCGTGTGGCGGCCGGCGAAGTTGACCAGCACGGCCAGTTGATCGGGTGCCAGCACGGACAGGTCGAACTTGATGTAGTCGGCCAGGGGCAGCCAGGCCGCATAGGCGGACTCCAGCACCGTGTGATTGAAGGCCAGGTTGAAGCCGCGCGCGCGCAGATTGCTGAGGATGGGCAGGCGGGCCTGCACCTCTTGCTGTGCGGCCAGGCCCAGCGGCGGGATCTCCAGCACCACCTTGTCGGGATTGAGCAGCTCCAGATGCCCGCCGGCCAGGCTTTCATGCGTGCAGTTGACGAACATCAGCTTGGTGCCGACCAGATCCTCCTCGCCGGCATGCGACAGGGCCGTGAACACCAGGGACACGTCCGAGGCCGCCGTATGGTCCGGGTAGGCGCGCGAACGGTTGAAAAGCTCGTAGCCGATGATCTGCTGCACCCCGTTGACGATGGCCTGGCGCGCAATCATTCCCCGGTCTGTGGACGCGGGGCTGGCCGCAGGGGCATCGTTGAAGAGATGGACAGGCAATTCGGTCATGGAGTGTTCGGTCAAGGAGGCACGGGAAGCAGCAGATCTGATTGTAGGAATGTTCTGAATAAATATGCCGACAGGCAGTGTCTGCTGGGACAAGTCCGATTGCGGGGTCGGACCCATCCTAGTTTGTAAACCATTGTGTGGCCATGCGTACGGGCGGTGCCTGTCCGCGCGGCTGTGGCAGTCTTTCTTCAGACCTGCTGCAACCAGGCCAGTTCGGTATCGGTGAAGCCGGCCGCGCGGCGCGCGCGCTCGTTGAAGGGCGGGCGCAGGCGCGGTGCCTCGTAGCGTTGCGTCAGGTGCTGGTAGTGCGCCTCGGGCTCCAGGCCTTCCCGCTCGCACAGCCAGCGGTACCAGTGGTTGCCTATGGCCACGTGGCCCACTTCCTCGCGCAGGATGATGTCGAGGATGTCCACGGCCGCCAGCGCATCGGGCGCGCGCGTGTTGCGCAGCTTGTTCTGGATCTGGGGCGTGGCGTCCAGGCCCCGTGCCTCCAGCGTGCGTGGCACCAGGGCCATGCGGGCCACCACGTCATGCGCAGTCTTCTCGCACATGGTCCACAGACCCTGGTGGGCCGGGAAGTCGCCGTAGTCGTGGCCCAGGTGCGCGCGCAGATGCTCGCGCAGCAGGCGAAAGTGCTTGGCCTCCTCGGCAGCCACCTGCAGCCAGTCCAGGTAGTACTGCTGCGGCATGCCGTCAAAGCGCCAGACGGCATCCAGCGCCAGGTTGATGGCGTTGAACTCGATGTGGGCAATGGCGTGGATCAGCACGGCCCGTCCCTCGGGCGTGGCCGGCGAGCGCCTTGCAACGGCGGTGTGGTGGCGCAGCTCGGGCCGCAGCGGGCGGCCGGGCAGGTCCGGTGCGGGATCGGGCAGGGCCGGTGCCTGCGCTGCTATTGAATAAAGCGCCTGCCGTGCATACATGTCCAACGCGGCGGCGGCCTTTTCTTCGGGGTCCGGGAGGCACAAAACCTCAAGGGCGCGGTGACGTAACTCCATCCCTACAATTCTAGGTTTCCTGCCATCACCAATAATTGACGGAGACAAAGACCCATGGCGATTTATGAACTGGATGGAGTGGCCCCTGAAGTGGCAGCATCGGCCTGGGTGGCCGACAGCGCCGAGGTCATGGGCAATGTGCAGCTGGCCGAAGACGCCAGCATCTGGTTCGGCGCCGTGCTGCGCGGCGACTGCGAGAGCATTTCCATCGGCGAGGGAAGCAACATCCAGGACGCCAGCGTGCTGCATGCCGACCTGGGCAAGCCGCTGGTCGTGGGGCGCCATGTGACCGTGGGCCACCAGGTCATGCTGCATGGCTGCACCATCGGCGACGAATCGCTGATCGGCATCGGTGCCGTGGTGCTCAACGGCGCGAAGATCGGCAGGAACTGCCTGGTCGGCGCAGGTGCCCTCATCACCGAGGGCAAGGAGTTTCCCGATGGCTCGATGATCATCGGCAGCCCGGCCAAGGCCGTGCGCCAATTGACGCCCGAGCAGATCGAAGGCTTGCGCCGCAGCGCCCAACACTATGTCGATAATGCGCGCCGGTTCAAGACCGGGCTGCGCAAGCTGGGCTGAGCGAGGCCCGGCACTTTTTTACGGAATCCATCAGCGTGTCTGAACTGCATAAATTCATCTTCGAAGGCCTGCCCGTGCGCGGCTCCATCGTCCGCCTCACCGACGCCTGGCAGGAAATCCTGCAACGCCGCGCGGACAACGGCGAGACCGGCGCCTACCCCGCCGCCGTGCGCGAACTGCTGGGAGAAATGGCGGCTGCGGGCGTGCTCATGCAGTCCAACATCAAGTTCAACGGCGCCCTGGTCTTCCAGGTCATGGGCGATGGCCCGGTCAAGCTGGCCGTGGCCGAGGTGCAGTCCGACTTCGGACTGCGCGCCACCGCCACCCTGATCGGGGAGGCTCCCGAAGGCGCCACGCTGGAGCAATTGCTCAATGTGAACGGTGGTGGCCGCTGCGCCATCACGCTGGATCCCAAGGGTCGCCAGCCGGGCCAGCAGCCCTACCAGGGCGTGGTGCCGCTGCAGGACGCGCAAGGCCGCAGGTTCTCCAGGCTGTCGGACGCACTGCAGCACTACATGCTGCAGTCCGAGCAGCTGGACACCGTGCTGGTGCTGGCCGCCAATGACCAGCTGGCCGCCGGCCTGCTGATCCAGCGCATGCCGGTCAAGGGGGAAGCCAACCTTGCCTCCGCCACCGAAAGCGAGCAGTCGGGCCAGGATGCCATCGGCCTGAACGAGGACTACAACCGCATCGCCATGCTGGCCGCCAGCCTGACGCGCGACGAACTGCTCACGCTCGACGTGGAAACCATCCTGCGGCGCCTGTTCTGGGAAGAAAAGCTGATGCGCTTCGTCCCCCAGCAGGACGAAGAGCGCCCGCGCTTTGCCTGCACCTGCAGCCGTGAGCGCGTGGGCGCCATGCTGGTTTCGCTCGGCATTGAAGAGGTGGACAGCATCCTGGAGGAGCGCGGCAATATCGAGGTGGGCTGCGACTTCTGCGGCAAGCAGTACGAGTTCGATCCCATCGATGCCGCCCAGCTGTTCACCGAGGCCGGCAAGCAGCCGCCGACCTCGACGAACGTCCAGTAAATACGCTCGGAGTCAGTCCCGCCCGCTGCGCAGCGCATCGAACAAGCGCCGCTCGCAGTCGGGGTCGCTGCATTGTTCGCAGCCGTAGGGGCGAAGGCGGGCGCTGCGTTGCACGGGGCTTGCGGGCAGCCAGGACCAGTCCAGTTGCGGAGCCTTGAGCCTGAGCGACTCGGCCAGCTGTTGCCATTGCCGGGCGGTATTGCCGTAGAGCACCACGTAGTCGCGTGACTGGCTTTGCAGCTGGTCGCGCCAATGCTGGAGCTGTGCGGCAGGACCATCGCTGACTCCTTCGTGCTCAGGTACGGGGGCTCTCCAATCCAGTCCCAGCAGGTAGACGGCCCCATGTTCCGGCAGAGGCTGCCCCGGCTCGGCCGCCAGGCATTGCCAGTCGGCAGGAGGTGTTCCGTGGTGCTGCCAGGCCTGGCGCAGTGCATGGGCCATGGAAAGCGCGAGCGCGGGCGGAGATCCCAGAAGAATCACCGGGGGCGGGGGCAAGCGGTCTTTGTCCAAGTACCTGTCTCGGCTTGCGCGCAGGCCCGGGTGAGGGGCGCAGGCGCCTTGTTGCAAAAGCACAAGGCCGGCATGTAGCCGGCCTTGATGCAGAAAATCCCAACCTTCAGCGCCGCACGATCTGCACGAAGATCTCGTTGGGCTTGACCATGCCCAGCTCGCTGCGGGCCTTTTCCTCGACCATGGCCAGGCCGTCCTTGAGGTCGTTGACCTCGGAAGCCAGGCGGTCGTTCTCGGCCTTTTCCAGCGCGTTGGCCACGTTCTGGTCATGGATCTGCTGCTGCAGTTCCTTGACATAGGCCACGCTGCCATGGCCCAGCCACAGCTGTGCATGCACGGCAGCGAGCAGGGCGAGCAGGACGAGAGGTACGACGCGATTGACCATGGGAGCGGACGTGGCTGAAAGGAAAAAGGCTTGCCGGCCGGATGGCTTGCAAGCCTAACGCTTTTTCAGCGCAGGTTGTAGAACGCCTCGCGGCCAGGGTAGTGGGCGATGTCGCCCAGGTCTTCCTCGATGCGCAGCAGCTGGTTGTACTTGGCGATGCGGTCAGAGCGGCTCAGCGAGCCGGTCTTGATCTGGCCGGCGTTGGTGCCCACCGAGATGTCGGCGATCGTCGAGTCTTCGGTTTCGCCCGAGCGGTGCGAGATCACGGCCGTGTAGCCCGCGCGCTTGGCCATTTCGATGGCGGCAAAGGTTTCGGTCAGCGTGCCGATCTGGTTGATCTTGATCAGGATGGAGTTGGCGATCTTCTTGTCGATGCCTTCCTTCAGGATCTTGGTGTTGGTGACGAACAGGTCGTCGCCCACCAGCTGGACCTTGGCGGCCAGGCGGTCGGTCAGGATCTTCCAGCCATCCCAGTCGCCTTCGGCCATGCCGTCCTCGATGGAGATGATGGGGTATTTGTCGCACCAGCCGGCCAGCATGTCGGTCCACTGGGTGGCGGTCAGCGTCAGGTTGCCTTCACCGGCCAGCACGTACATGCCGTCCTTGTAGAACTCGCTGGCGGCGCAGTCCAGGCCCAGGGCGATCTGTTCGCCGGCCTTGTAGCCTGCGTTTTCGATGGCCTGCAGGATCAGCTGGATGGCGGCTTCGTGGTTTTCCACGGAAGGCGCGAAACCGCCTTCGTCGCCCACGGCCGTGCTCATGCCCTTGTCATGGATGATCTTCTTGAGCGCGTGGAAGACTTCGGCGCCCCAGCGCACGGCTTCGCGGAACGAAGGCGCGCCCACGGGGATGATCATGAATTCCTGCAGGTCCAGGCTGTTGTTGGCGTGCGCGCCACCGTTGATGACGTTCATCATCGGCACGGGCAGCTGCATGCCGCCCATGCCGCCCAGGTAGCGGTACAGCGGCAGGCCGGCCTCTTCGGCGGCGGCGCGGGCCACGGCCATGGAGACGGCCAGCATGGCATTGGCGCCCAGGCGGCCCTTGTTGTCGGTGCCGTCCAGGTCGATCAGGGTCTTGTCCAGGAAGGCCTGCTCGGAGGCATCCAGGCCCAGCACGGCTTCCGAGATCTCGGTGTTGATGTGCTCGACGGCCTTGAGCACGCCCTTGCCCAGGTAGCGGCTCTTGTCGCCGTCGCGCAGCTCGATGGCTTCGCGCGAACCGGTGGACGCGCCCGAAGGCACGGCGGCGCGGCCCATCACGCCCGATTCCAGCAGCACGTCGCACTCGACGGTGGGGTTGCCGCGGCTGTCCAGCACTTCGCGGCCTACGATGTCAACGATTGCACTCATGGCATTTCCTTTGCGGTTTTTGAAATCGGTGTGCAGGCGGGTTCCGGTGAGGTTGCGCCCTGGTGCTTGCCGGGCAAGCGGTGTGGGTGGTCGGTGGCGTGGCGGGCTGCCGCGCCACCGGGCACAGCCATGCTCCGCGGCGCAGTATCTGCGATCGGGCGGCGGCTATTGTGCACAAATTGGTTGTATGGCTTTGTATGCGCTGCGCTCTTGACGGGCCGGGATGGCTGGCCGTCAGACGCCCTCCACGCAGACCATGCGCATGATGGACGCGCCTTCGCGGGCCTCGCGTGCACGCAGGTACTCGGGCGTGTCGTAGAAGGCCCGGGCGGCCTCGAAGCTGGGGAACTTGAGGATCACGGTACGGCCGGGATTCCAGTCGCCTTCCAGCACTTCGACCTTGCCGCCGCGCACGCAGACTTCGGCGCCATGCACGCGCATGGCCTCGGTGCTCCACTTGCGGTATTCCTCGTACTGCTCGGACTTGGTGACGGTGACGGACGCGATGATGTAGCCGCTGGCCATGGGTCAGACTCCAAAGTCGTTTTCTAGGAAGCCGTTGCGCTTGGTCACGTCGTCGAGCGCGACCAGGGTTTCGAGCAGGGCCTTCATGTGCTTGAGCGGCACGGCGTTGGGGCCGTCGCTGAGAGCGCAGGGAGGGTTGGGATGGGTTTCCATGAACAGGCCCGCCACGCCCACGGCCACGGCCGCGCGCGAGAGCACGGGAACCATCTCGCGCATGCCGCCGCTGCTGGTGCCGTTGCCGCCGGGCAGTTGCACGCTGTGGGTGGCATCGAAGACGACGGGCGCGCCGGTCTCGCGCATGATGGACAGGCTGCGCATGTCCGAGACCAGGTTGTTGTAGCCGAAGCTGGCGCCGCGCTCGCAGGCCATGAAGCTGTCCTCGGGCAGGCCGGCTTCCCTTGCGGCCGCACGGGCCTTGTCGATGACATTCTTCATGTCATGCGGGGCCAGGAACTGGCCCTTCTTGATGTTCACCGGCCGGCCCGACTGGGCGACGGCGCGGATGAAGTCGGTCTGGCGGCACAGGAAGGCCGGCGTCTGCAGCACGTCCACGACCTGGGACACGGCCGGGATTTCGGACTCGGTGTGCACGTCGGTCAGGATGGGGACCTGCAGGTCCTTCTTCACCTTGGCCAGGATCTCCAGGCCCTTGTCCATGCCCGGGCCGCGGAAGCTGGCGCCCGAGCTGCGGTTGGCCTTGTCGTAGCTGCTCTTGAAGATGAAGTGGATGCCCAGGGCCGCCGTGATTTCCTTGAGCTGCCCCGCCACGTCCATCTGCAGCTGTTCGGACTCGACGACGCAGGGGCCTGCAATGAGAAAGAAGCGCCGGTCGAGGCCGACGTCGAAGCCGCAGAGTTTCATGGTGGGGATTCCTTGGGAAATGGTGGGCGGCGTTGCGGGGCTCAGGACTTGCGCGGTGCCTTCTGGCGCTCGATCGCAGCCTTCACGAAGGCATTGAACAGAGGGTGGCCGCTCCACGGCGTGGACTTGAACTCGGGGTGGAACTGCACGCCGATGTACCAGGGGTGAACTTGCCGGGGCAGCTCGACGATCTCGGTCAGCTGCTCGCGCTGGGTCAGCGCCGAGATCACCAGGCCCGCTTCGCGCAGCTGGTCCAGGTACTGGACGTTGGCTTCATAGCGGTGGCGATGGCGCTCGGTGACCACATCACCGTAGATGCTGTGTGCCAGCGTGCCGGCCTGCACGTCGGAGGACTGCGCGCCCAGGCGCATGGTGCCGCCCAGGTCGGAGTTCTCGTCGCGGGTCTTGACCGTGCCGTCGGCGTCCTTCCACTCGGTGATCAGGGCGATCACGGGGTTGGCGGACTTGGGGTCGAACTCGGTGGAGTTGGCGCCTTCGAGGCCGGCCACGTGGCGGGCGTATTCGATGGTGGCCACCTGCATGCCCAGGCAGATGCCCAGGTAGGGCACCTTGTTCTCGCGGGCGAAGCGGGCGGTGGAGATCTTGCCTTCCACGCCGCGCGAGCCGAAGCCGCCTGGCACGAGGATGGCGTCGTACTGCGAGAGCTTGTCGCGCGCATTGGCGTCGCTGATGGTCTCGGAATCGACGTGGGTGATCTTCACTGCCACATGGCTTTGCATGCCGGCGTGCTTGAGCGCTTCGTTGACGGACTTGTAGGCGTCCGACAGCTCGACGTACTTGCCGACCATGGCGATCTTGACCTCGCCCTGCGGGTGCTCGGTCTCGTGGACCAGGTCATCCCAGCGCTTGAGGTTGGTGGGCGGCGTGTTCAGGCGCAGCTTGTCGCAGATCAGGCCGTCCAGGCCCTGCTCGTGCAGCATGCGGGGCACCTTGTAGATGGTGTCCACGTCCCACATGGAGATCACGCCCCACTCGGGAACGTTGGTGAACAGCGAGATCTTTTCCTTCTCCTCTTCCGGCACCTGGTGCTGCGCACGGCACAGCAGGGCGTCGGGCTGGATGCCGATCTCGCGCAGCTTCTGCACGGTGTGCTGCGTGGGCTTGGTCTTGAGCTCGCCCGCCGTGGCAATCCAGGGCAGGTAGGTCAGGTGCACGAAGGCCGTGTTGTTGGGCCCCTGCTTGAGGGCCAGCTGGCGCACGGCTTCGAGGAAGGGCAGGGACTCGATATCGCCCACCGTGCCGCCGACCTCGCAGATGGCGACATCGACGGCGTCAGGCGTGCCCAGGCCGGCGCCGCGCTTGATGTACTCCTGGATTTCGTTGGTCACGTGCGGGATCACCTGCACGGTCTTGCCCAGGTAGTCGCCGCGGCGCTCTTTTTCCAGAACGCTCTGGTAGATGCGGCCGGTGGTGAAGTTGTTGGACTGCTTCATGCGCGTTTCGATGAAACGCTCGTAGTGGCCAAGGTCCAGATCGGTCTCGGCGCCATCATCGGTCACGAACACTTCACCGTGCTGGAAGGGCGACATGGTGCCCGGGTCCACGTTGATGTAGGGATCCAGCTTGATGAGGGTGACTTTGAGGCCGCGCGATTCGAGGATCGCAGCAAGGGAGGCTGAGGCGATTCCCTTGCCCAGGGAAGACACCACACCGCCTGTGACGAAGACAAATTTGGTCATGTCTTTTATTGGTGGTGGTAAAGCAGGATTATAGATGCGCCGCCGAATTCGCCGCGCCGCGCGGGGCTGCTCGGATGCTCCGGCTCTGCTAAATTGCGCGCCATGACTGAAGTGTTCGCAGGTAAACATCTGGTGCTCGGCCTCTCCGGAGGCGTGGCTTGTTACAAATCTGCCCAGCTGGTGCGCCTGCTGGTGCAGGCCGGGGCCACCGTGCAGGTGGTGATGACCGAGGCGGCAGAGCAGTTCATCACGCCGGTGACCATGCAGGCGCTGTCGGGCCGTCCGGTCTATGGCTCGCAGTGGGACGCACGCGAGCCCAACAACATGCCCCACATCAACCTCAGTCGCGAGGCCGACGCCATGCTGATCGCGCCCTGCAGCGCCGACTTCATCGCACGCCTGGTGCAGGGCCGCTCCGACGAGCTGCTGAGCCTGATGTGCCTGGCGCGTCCCATGGACCGCGTGCCCCTGTTGCTGGCGCCTGCCATGAACCGCGAGATGTGGGCGCACCCGGCCACGCAGCGCAACCTGGCGCAGGTGGCGGCCGACGGTGCGCTGGTGCTGGGCGTGGGAACGGGCGACCAGGCCTGTGGCGAGGTGGGCGACGGCCGCATGCTGGAGCCCGAGGAAATCATGGAGGAGCTGGCTGCCTTCTTCACGCCCCGGCTGCTGCAGGGCCGCCAGGTGCTGGTCACGGCGGGCCCGACCTTCGAGGCCATCGACCCCGTGCGCGGCATCACCAACCATTCCAGCGGAAAGATGGGCTTTGCCATTGCGCGCGCCGCACGCGAGGCGGGCGCCCAGGTGACCCTGGTGGCCGGACCCGTGCACCTGCGCACGCCGCGCGGCGTGCAGCGCATCGACGTGCAATCGGCGCAGCAGATGTTCGATGCCGTGCAGCAGCAACTGCCCCAGGCTGGCGTGTTCATCGCCACGGCGGCCGTGGCCGACTGGCGCCCGGCCACGGCGTCGGACCAGAAGATCAAGAAGGACGGCTCGGGCCAGACGCCCACGCTGACCTTCGTCGAGAAC
This sequence comes from Delftia sp. UME58, assembly GCF_014170385.1. Classification (NCBI taxonomy): domain Bacteria; kingdom Pseudomonadati; phylum Pseudomonadota; class Betaproteobacteria; order Burkholderiales; family Comamonadaceae; genus Delftia; species Delftia sp. UME58. Next base: position 75,723 of record NZ_LZZV01000090.1, on the reverse strand, counting down.
CCCGACATCCTGGCGGCAGCCGCGCAGTCCGAGCCCGCACGCAGCGGCCGGCTGTACTGCGTGGGCTTTGCCGCCGAAAGCCATGACCTGCTGCAGCACGCCAGCGCCAAGCGCCTGCGCAAGCAGGTGCCGCTGCTGGTGGGCAACATCGGCCCCGCGACCTTTGGGCGGGATGACAATGCCCTGCTGCTGATCGACGAGGCTGGCACCATGGAGCTGCCGCACGCCTCCAAGTCCCTGCTGGCGCGCCAGCTGGTGGCCGAGATCGCCAGGCGCCTGCCGCCCGTCCGCTGACACCACCGAAGGCCCGCATGTCACAGAACACCTATGAAGGCCCCCGCCACGGCGACTATGTGCGCTATGTGGATGAGCTGCTGCGCGCCAGCCCCCTGTACCGCTCTGCAGCCCACGGCTGGATGGTGCAGGGACGCAGCGATTTCACCGATGCGGTGGCCACGCCGGGCGCGCAGTCCCAGTCCGTGGTCGAGCGCGTGCGCGAGCAGGTGCAGGCTGCGGCCGAGAAGGCGCGCATCGCCGCGCAGCAGGCTTCGGTGCCCGCCTTGCCGGGGCGCCAGCCAACTGCAGGCGACAGGCATGGCGACAGGAACGGCGATAGAAATGGTGGCAGGGCCGATCGCGGCCGGCAGGCGGCGCGGGCACAGCAAGCCCAGGCCTCCTCCGCCGCCAAGGCTGTCAAGAAGACGGTCTTCAAGATAGGTCCGGGCCAGTTGCTGGGCATCGTGATCGGCCTGATCCTGGCCGTGGTGATTCCGGGCATCGGCCCCTTCATCCTGCTGCTCACCATCATCAATGCCATCGTCAAAGGCTTTCGCAGCGGGCTCAAGTCGTCCGGGTGACGGCGCGGGGCACAATGCGCGCTTTGCTTTTCAAGAGAGCCTGCCGTGAGGCGCTCCCCAGATTGTTTCCATGAACGTTGATATCAAGATCCTTGACGCGCGCCTGCGCGAGAACATGCCCGCCTACGCCACGCCGGGAAGCGCGGGCCTGGACCTGCGCGCCTGCATCGATGCGCCGCTGACGCTGGAGCCCGGCCAATGGCAACTGGTGCCCACGGGCATGGCCATGTACCTCAAGGACCCCGGCTACGCCGCCATGATCCTGCCGCGCTCGGGCATGGGCCACAAGCACGGCATCGTGCTGGGCAACCTGGTCGGGCTGATCGACAGCGACTACCAGGGCCAGCTCATGGTCAGCGCCTGGAACCGCTCGACCACGGCCTTCACGCTGCAGCCCATGGACCGTCTGGCCCAGCTGATCATCGTGCCCGTGGTGCAGCCCAGCTTCAATGTGGTCGAGGAGTTCGAGTCGGCTTCCGAGCGCGGCGCGGGCGGCTACGGCTCTACCGGCAAGCAATAAGGCTTTCCGCCAGACATCATCGCCCGCAGCCGCGCTGCCCGGGCATCGCTCCAGGGAGGAATCCGCATGGCCAGGCCATCCCGGCGCACGCGCCACCGCCCATCCGCGTCATGGACGCGCGTGATGCTGACGCAGGAAGACCGCATGCGCCGTCGCCTGCAGCAGCGCCACTGGCTGCGCCTGCATGCGGCACTGACGGGCGGGTTGAGCCTGGCCGGCATGTCGCTGTTGAGCCTGGGCCTGCTGCACGCGGGCATGCACAGCATGGCGCTGCGCTATGGCGTGGCCCTGGCCTGCGGCTATCTGCTGTACCTGTTGCTGCTGCGCCTGTGGGCCGAATGCATGTTGCGCCGCGACTGGGATGTGCCGGATGTCACGCCCGACGGCAGTGGTTCTTCACCGGCCCGCACGCCGGAGGCTGGCGGATTCGACAGCGGGCAGGGCGGCTCTTATGGCGGCGGTGGCTCCAGCGGCAGCTGGGACGATGGCGGTGCCATGTCCGAGGCCGCTTCCTCGGCGTCGCAAGGCTTTGACGTGCCTGGCATCGATGGGCTGGACGACGGCGCCGTCGTCCTGGTCCCGGTGCTGCTGGTGTTCGCGGCGCTGCTGGTCGCGGTCACGGGCGCAGGCTCGCTGCTGTGGCTGGTCTTTGGCGCCGACCTGTTCCTGGCCGTGGCGGTGGAAGTGGCCTTTGCGCTGCTGATGGCGCGCACGCTCTATGTGGTGGAGCGCGAAGGCTGGCTGCTGGCCGCGCTGCGCCTGAGCTGGAAGCCGGTGCTGGGCGCCCTGGTGGCCGCCGTGGCGCTTGGCGCACTGGGCGACTGGCTGTTTCCCCAGGCAGACACCCTGGTGCAGGTGCTGCGCGCGCTGAGAGGACACTGAGAGGGCACTGGGAGGGCACTGAGCCGCTGCTGCCCCGCTCCGGCCGTCACGCCTGTCTTTTTGCCCCCGGCAGGCGCAGCTGCATGCGCAGGCCGCCCAGCGGCGAGCGGCTGGCCGCGATGCTGCCGCCATAGGTCTGCACCAGGTCACGCACGATATCCAGGCCCAGGCCTGCGCCGGGCCTGCGTTCGTCCAGGCGCTCGCCGCGCTCGAAGATGCGGCCAAGGTCGGCGTCTTCGATGCCGGGGCCGTCATCGTCCACCGTCAGCAGCAAGGGGCAGCCGGCCTGATCGTGCTCCAGGCCCTGGACTTCCAGGCTCACGGCCTGGGCCGCCCACTTGCCGGCGTTGTCCAGCAGGTTGCCCAGGATTTCCATCAGGTCCTGGCCATCGCCCAGAAAGTCCCAAGGCTGCGCATCGCCCTTCAGCGCGAAGCGGATGCCGCGGCCGGCGTGCAGCCGCTCCATGGTGCGCACCAGCGAGGCCAGCGGCGGCTCCAGCGGCGTGCGCAGGCCCGTGGCCTGGCGGGCCGCAGCGCGGGCGCGTGCCAGATGGTGGTCCACCTGGCGGCTGGCGCTTGCCACCTGCTCGCGCACCAGTTCGGCCAGCGCCCCGCCTTCCTGCGCGGCGGCGTTGCCGAGGATGGACAGCGGCGTGTTCACCGCATGGGCCAGGTTGCCGGCCTGCGTGCGCGCGCGCTGCACCATGTCGGCGTTCACATCCAGCACATGGTTGAATTCCTGCACCAGGGGGCGCAGTTCCTGCGGAAACCGGCCTTCGAGGCGTGGCGTTGCCCCCTTGCGCACGTCGGACAGGCCCTTGCGCAGCAACTGCAGCGGCCGCAGCGCCAGGCGCAGCTGCAGCACCACGGCCAGCGCCAGCCCGGCCGCCAGCGTGCCCAGTGCGGCGATCAGCATGGTGGTGAAGCGCTGGATGGGCTCGGCCAGCAGGGCGCTGTCGGCCGCAACGATCAGGCGCAGCGGCGGCGCGTCGGCTTCGGGCAATTGCAGGGGGCGTGCCACGGCCACGAGCTGGTGGCCCTGGCCATCGGGCAGCATGCCGGTGTTCAGCGCCGTGTCCTCGTGGTGCTCATCCGGGCGGCCGGCATCGGCGCGGAACTGGTGCCAGTCCAGCGTCTGGTCCCACAGCGAACGAGAGCGCAGCAAGCCGGCCTTCTCGGGCGGACCCGCGCCATCGCTCACCTGGTCGATCTGCCAGTACAGGCCCGACAGCGGCTGCGCCAGGCGCGGATCGCCCACGGCCAGTCCGACTTCGATGCGCCCTCCGGGCAGGCTGTTGACGGCTGCGCTGAGCTGGTCGAGCTGCAGCACCAGCTGCGCCTGCAACTGCTGCGCGATGTGGTCGCGGAACAGGCCGCGCAGCCCCCAGCCGGCCAGCAGCACGGCCGCCAGCACCCAGGCCAGCGTGCCGGCCAGCAGGCGCAGGCGCAGCGAATCGCCAAGCCGGGATACCTGTCTTTCCTGTGGTGCGTTCATGCCGCGGGCGCGCCTTCCACCAGCCGGTAGCCCAGTCCGCGCACGGTCTCTATGCTGCCGGCCGGCAGCTTCTTGCGCAGGCGGCCGACGAAGACCTCGATGGTGTTGGAGTCGCGGTCGCTGTCCTGCGGGTAGATGTGTTCTGACAGTTCGGTGCGCGATATCACCTGGCCCACGCGCTGCATCAGCAGGGCCAGCACCTTGAATTCATGGCTGGTGAGCGTGAGCGGCTGGCCGGCGACGCTCACACGGGCATGGCGCGAGTCCAGCACGATGGGGCCGCATTGCCACTGGGCGCTGGCGTGCGGGCTGAGCCGGCGCAGCAGGGCGCGCAGGCGGGCCATCAGCTCTTCCATGTGGAAGGGCTTGGCCAGGTAGTCGTCGGCGCCGGCATCCATGCCGGCCACCTTCTCATGCCAGGCGCCGCGCGCCGTGAGGATCATCACCGGCATGACCCGGCCCTGCGCACGCCAGGCGCGCAGCACGGTGAGCCCGTCGCGCACGGGCAGGCCCAGGTCCAGCACGGCGGCGTCGAATTCCTCGACCTCGCCCAGGTACTGGGCCGTTGCGCCGTCCGCGGCCGTCTCCACCGTATGGCCTGCCTGCTGCAAGGCCTGTACCAGTTGCCCGCAGAGCGTGGGCTCGTCTTCCACCACGAGGATTCGCATCTGCGTCTAGTCCTTGCGCTTGAAGCTCAGCACCTTGCCATCGCGCGCATCGATCTTGAGCTTGGCCACGCGGCCGCCCGATTGCAGCAGCCGGATCTCGTAGATGAAGCGGCCGTCGTCATGCTCGAACTCGACCTTGATGACCTGGCCCTGGTAGTCGCGCTCGACCTGGTCGAGCACGGTGCGCAGCGGCAGCACGCGGCCTTGCTGCAGGGCCTGGCGCGCGAGTTCATGGTCGCTGTCGCCGGCGTCCGAGGGCGTGGTCCAGGAGGCCAGGGCCGCCGCCATCAGCAGCAGTGCGGCCAGCAGCATCCAGGACCTGCGAGGAATGGAGAAGGATGGAGTGGGCATGGAAAACTTTATAGCCCAGCGTGGATGAACCTCGGATGAACGGCTGCTTCAGCTTGCGTTCATGGCCTGCATCGAACAATGGCTGCACGCCGTCGCAATCCACCGGAAACGAAGGCGCAGCAGCCGGCAGATGCGGCCTTTTCAAATGCATCGCCAGCCCAATCGCCGACCCGATCGCCGACCCGATCGCCGACCTTCACATGCCAAGGAGAACCTCATGCCTTCCATCCGACAACTGATTTCCCGCGCTGCACGCCATGGCCTGACGGGCCTGGGCATTGTTCTGATCGCCACTGCCGGGCTGTTCGCCCAGGTGCAGGCCCAGGCCGCCGCCACGGGCGGGCCTTCCGTGACCGTACAGGCCGGCGAGGCCGTGGCCACCACGGTGGCCTCCGTGCGCGGCGCCTTCCAGGGGCCGGGCCTGAGCATCCGCGAAATCTTCGAGCGCATGGAGGTCCTGGGCTACCGCGACCTGCGCGAGATCGAGTGGGAGGACGGCCTCTACCAGGTCAAGGGCCAGACCGGCGACGGCCGCCCTGTGAAGCTCTACGTCGATGGCAACAACGGCAACGTGCTCAGCATCCGCGCACGCAATTGAGGCCGGGCGGGCAGGCTGATTTTTGTCAGCAAGTGTTCTGTCCGGTCGGCAGGCATGCGGCCTGAGACGTTGAAGCGGTATGCAGTCGCTGGCCGGTCCGGTGGCTGCCCTTGATCGATCCACGGACAGTACACAGGAGATTCTCATGCCTTCCATTCATCGCTTGAGCGCCATGGGCGCCGGCTGCATTGCCGCGCTGCTGCTCAGCGCCTGCGCGGGCTACCCCCAGCAGGGCGGATACCCGGGTGGCGGCTACCCTTCCGGTGGCTATCCAGCCGGGGGCTATCCGACCAGCGGCTACCCCAGCGGTGGCTATCCCAACGGCGGCCAGCCCGGCACGGCCTACCCGGGCGGCGGCTATGCGCAGCAGGGGCGCGTGACCAATGTGCAACTGGTGCAGATCCAACAGCCCAGCGGCATTGGCGGCTCGGGCATAGGCGCCGGGGCCGTGGTGGGCGGCGTGGTCGGCGGGGTGCTGGGCCGCCAGGTGGGCAAGGGCAGTGGGCGCGACATCGCCACCATTGCGGGCGTGGTGGGCGGTGCCATGGCGGGCAATGCCATCGAGAAGAACACCGGCCCTGGCGACCTGCGCGATGTCTATCGCGTCACCGTGCAGTTGAACGACGGCAGCACGCGTGTGTTCGACTACCAGAACAATCCGCAGCTGCGCATAGGCGAGAGCGTGCGCGTGGACAACAACCAGCTGATTCGCTGAGTACCAGGCTCGCTCCATGCAAAAGGGCTCCCCGCAGGGAGTCCTTTGCCATTTCAGCGCGGCAATTTCAGTGCAGCGTGTCGTTGCCCGGAGCCATGGGCTGGATGCGGAAGAATCCGGTGCCGGCCGAGCCGCGGCCGATTTCCTCCTCGGTGGCCTCGCGCACGCCTTCGACCTTCAGGTGCAGGCGCAGCGCAATGCCGGCCAGCGGGTGGTTGCCGTCCAGCACCACATGCTCGGGATAGATTTCCGTGACGGTGTAGAGCAGGTCGGGCTGCACGGCGCTGCAGCCCTTGGGCAGGGCGCTGGCTTCGAAGCTCATGCCTTCCTCCAGCTCGGCCGGGAACAGGGCGCGCGGCTCCAGGAAGATCAGGCTTTCGTTGTAGTCGCCAAAGGCTTCCTCGGGCTCCAGGTGCAGGTCCAGGGTCTTGCCTTGGCCGTGGCCCTGCAGGGCTTCCTCGATGCGCTTGAGCAGATCGTCGCCGCCGACCAGGAACTCCACGGGCTCGTCGAGCACGTCCAGTTCCTCGCCCAGGGTGTCCTTGAGGGTCCAGGTCAGAGCGACCACGCATTGTTCTGTGATTTCCATGGTGTGCAGCTTGTGCGGCCCATGCCGCAGTGGGGAAAAGAAAGACCGCCGCGCGCGCCCGTGTTTGACGAAGGCGTGCCGGCGGCCGCGTTGGCGCGATTTTCCCACGGCTGCCCGGCTGCTGCGCAGGCCGGGCGGCGAGTCCTGCCGATCAGAACGGATAGTGGCGGGGCGCGGTCTGCATGGTGATCCAGCGCGTCTCGGTGAAGGCATCGATGCCTGCCTGGCCGCCGAAGTGGCCGTAGCCCGAGTTTTTCACGCCGCCAAAGGGCATCTGTGCCTCGTCATGCACGGTGGGGCCGTTGATGTGGCAGATGCCGGCCTCGATGCGCGCGGCCACGCGCCAGCCGCGTGCGGTGTCGCGGGTGTAGACGGACGAGGACAGGCCGAATTCGTTGTCATTGGCCATGGCGATGGCCTGCTCCTCGCCGCGCACGCGCACGATGGCCTTGACGGGGGCGAAGGTTTCCTCGCGGAAGATGTCCATCTCGGGCGTGACGCCGTCGATCAGCGTGGCCGCCATCAGGGTGTTGGTGGCCTTGCCGCCGCACAGCAGTTTTGCGCCCTTGGCCAGCGCGTCGTCGATCAGGCGGTTGGCGCGTTCCACGGTGGCCATATCCACCACCGAGCCCAGCACCACGGGGCCCTTGCGCGGATCGCCCAGCGGCAGCGAGGTGGCGCGGGCCACGAGCTTGTCCAGGAAATCACCGGCCACGGACTCGTCCACGATGATGCGCTCGGTGGACATGCAGATCTGGCCGGAGTTGGCGAAGGCACCGAAGGTGCAGCCGGCCACGGCGGCGTCGATGTCGGCATCGTCCAGCACCACGAAGGGCGCCTTGCCGCCCAGCTCCAGGATGGCGGGCTTGAGGTACTTGGCGCAGGTCTGGCCGAGGATGCGGCCCACGCGCGTGGAGCCGGTGAAGTTCACGCGGCGCACGGCCGGGTGGGCCACCATGGCTTCGACCACGGCGCCCGCATCTTCGGGCGCATTGGTCACGAAGTTGACCACGCCGGGCGGCAGGCCGCCTTCCTGCAGGGCCTCGATGATCAGGCCGTGCGTGGCGGGGCACAGCTCGGAGCCCTTGAGCACCACGGTGTTGCCGCAGGCCAGCGGCGTCGCAATGGCGCGCACGGCCAGGATGACGGGTGCATTCCAGGGCGCAATGCCCAGCACCACGCCGGCGGGCTGGCGCACGGCCATGGCCAGGCTGCCGGGCACGTCCGAGGGAATGATCTGGCCATTGATCTGGGTGGTCAGCGATGCGGCCTCCAGGAACATGTTGGCGGCCAGGTGCACGTTGAAGCCGGCCCAGATGCCCGATGCGCCCGTCTCGGCGGCCATGGCGGCGGCAAAGGCCTCGGTCTTGGCTTCCAGCGCCTGCGATGCCTTCATCAGCATCTGGCGGCGTTCGGTCGGACCCAGCGCGGCCCAGGCGGGGAAGGCCTTTTGCGCGGCCTCGACGGCGCGCACGGCATCTTCGGGCGTGGCGGCCGGGGCGCGCGTGGCCACCGATCCGTCCAGCGGATTGCGGCGCTCGAAGGTGGCGCCGTTGCCGGCCTGTGCGGCCTGGCCTGCGATGAGCATGGTTTGTTCGATCATGACTGTCTCCTTGGTATGCGGTTGTGGCGTTGGCATTGGCAATGGCGTTGGCGCCGCCGGGCGTGCCGGTCATCGTAGAAGCAGGTGCTGGCGCAGGCAGCCCGCTGCGCGCACAAAGCGCATGACGGATCGTGCACAGGCTCCGGGGTTTACCCTTGTCCTGGCTGTCCGCGGGGAAAGCCATGGGGCGCGATGGGCCTGCACTTTCCCATAATCACGTCCATGGCCGCACACAGATCCTTCACCCGTGCGGCAAGCAGGAGAAACCGCACATGACCGATGCCATGGTGTTGAGCACCGACGGACTGCCGCCCGGCGAGACGGCGTCGGCCTGGCACGCCTGGATGTCGCGCCTGTTTGCGGGCCTGGACACCGATGTCTATGGCGATCGCCTGTTCGAAGGCCATGTGCGCGTGGCCAATGCCGGCGATGTGGTGCTGACCCGGCTGGAGGCGGGCCGCCACCGCGTCATGCGCAGCATGCAGGGCCTGCGCGCCCATGAGTCCCCCTATCTGAAGATCGTCGCGCCCTGGGAGGGCGTGGCCAGCGTGCGCCAGCACAACCGCGAGGCCAGCGTGCGCAAGGGCAGCTGGGTGATCTATGACACGGCGCAGGAGTACGAGGTCACCAACCCCGAATGGTCCGAACACCTCATCGTGATGCTGCCGCGCCAGGCCATCGTGGAGCGGGGCATCCGGCTGGAAGGGCTGATGGGGCGCAACGTGGGCGGCAGCTCGGGCATTGCCCGCATCGCGCTGGAGACCATGCGCAGCACCTACCAGGAGTTGCCCGGCATGGCGCCTCATCTGGCGCGCCGCGCGGGCGAGCTGCTGGTGGACATGGTCCATCTGTCGCTGCAGGAGCTGGCCGGGCAGAGCACGGCAGGCACGCAGCAGCTGGCGCTGCAGGACCGCATCCGCGCCCATGTGGCGGCCCATCTGCGCGATCCGTGCCTGTCGGTGGAGTCCGTGGCCGCCGCGCTCAACTGCAGCAAGCGTCATCTGCACAATGCCTTTGCGGACAGCCAGACCAGCCTGGGGGCCTTCATACAGCACAGCCGCCTGGAGCTGTGCATGCGCGAGTTGCTGCAGCCCGCCCAGGCGCAGCGCACCATCACCGAGGTCGCCATGGATTGCGGCTTTGGCAGCAGCGCCCATTTCAGTCGCGCCTTCAAGGCCTATACGGGCCTGTCGCCCTCGGATTTCAGGGCCATGCGCAAGCCGGCCGGCTGACCGCGACGAAGCCATTGCGGGGCAGCTTGCGCTGGCGCCAGGACAGGGCAATGGCCGCATAGGACAATGCCGCCCTGTCTCTTCGCTCACTTCGGACCATTTCATGGACACCAACACACCGCTTGCCCTGCTGGGCGGGCTTACCGCTTCCCAATTCATGCGCCGCCACTGGCACAAGAAGCCCTTGCTGGTGCGCCAGGCGATCCCGGGCTTCAAGCCCCTGATTCCCCGCGCCAGGCTGCTGGCCATGGCAGGCGAGGACGGTGTGGAGTCGCGCCTGATCCAGCAGCACGACGGTGGCAGCTGGAAGCTCAGCCACGGCCCGCTGTCGCGCCGCAGCCTGCCCTCGCTGCAAAAGCCCGGCTGGACCGTGCTCGTGCAGGGCGTGGACCTGCACGACGACGGCGTGCACCAGCTCATGCAGCAGTTCCGCTTCGTGCCCGAGGCGCGGCTGGACGATCTGATGATCAGCTTTGCCACCGACCAGGGCGGCGTGGGCCCGCATTTCGACAGCTACGATGTCTTCCTGCTGCAGGCGCATGGCCGCCGGCGCTGGCGCATCGGCCGCCAGAAGGACCTGTCGCTGCAGCCCGATGTGCCGCTGAAGGTGCTCTCGAATTTCGAGCCGGAAGAGGAATTCGTGCTTGAGCCCGGCGACATGCTCTACCTGCCGCCCAAGTGGGCCCATGACGGCATTGCCGAGGGCGAGTGCATGACCTACTCCATCGGCTTTCGCTCGCCCGCGCGCGACGAACTGGCCCGCGAGCTGCTGCTGCGCATGTCCGACGAGCCCGATGAACCCGAAGCGCCCATGGTCTACCGCGATCCCGACCAGCCCGCCGTCGAGGCCCCGGGCGAGATTCCGTCGAGCCTGCACGACTTCGCGCGCAAGGCGCTGGAGCGCGCGCTGGCCGAGCCGCTGGCGCTGGAGCGCGCGCTGGGCGAGTACATGACCGAGCCCAAGGCCAATGTCTGGTTCGAGCACGGCGAGGAACACGGCATGTTCGAGAGCGTGGTCCTGGACCGCCGCACGCGCATGATGTATGACGCAAAACACATCTTCATCAACGGCGAAAGCTATCTGGCCGGTGGCCGCGATGCCACCCTGATGCGCAGGCTGGCTGATACGCGGGCCCTGTCACGCGCCGATCTGGCCAAGGCCAGCGATGACGCGCTGGAGCTGCTGTCCTCCTGGTTCGATGCCGGCTGGGTGCGAGGCGGGCCGCTGTCCTGAACCGGGTAGACGCTGTGGCGCAGTCATGCTAAGTTCGGGCATTCACCGTTGACAGCGTTCTGCTGATTCATGGCGGACTCCGATAGATTTGTAAAGAATTGTCTTGGGTCCGTCAGTAAATTGACAGCAACCTGGTTTTGTTACACAGTGGACGCCAAGGCAGTTTCTTGCTGCCCCATTCGGACTTGGCAAGAGGATTTGTGCGGAATTGTTCAGGGGTTGTCAGTTTCAGTCAGCCTCGGGAAAACCTCCCTATAATCCGCTCCAAGTCGAATGAATGTGTTTGACGTGGCCTGGCCGCCGCGTACCGGTTGCCCGCATCCGGTGGCGCAAGTGGCGGGGCCCCTCCTGTGTACTGTCTTCTTACCTACTCTCTAGGAAACTGTGATGAAGAACTCTCTGATCCTGGCTACCGTGATCGCTGCTGCAGCTCTGGCCGCTTGCGGCAAGAAGGAAGAGGCTCCGGCCCCCGCTCCCGCACCCGCCGTTGAAGCTCCCGCACCGGCCGCTCCCGCGCCCGCAGAAGCTCCTGCTGCTCCCGCCGCCGACGCTGCTGCTCCCGCAGCCCCTGCCGCCGACGCTGCAGCACCTGCTCCCGCTGCTGACGCTGCCGCTGCAGACGCCGCCAAGGCTGCTGCCGACGCTGCCGCCAAGGAAGCCACCAAGCAGTAATTCGGCCCTCGCCGATGGAAGAGGTTTCGGCCTCTGCCGCGAAAGAACCGCATCCTTCGGGCTGCGGTTTTTTTTCGTCTTCGCCTTGCTTTTGTCCTGCAAAAAAGCCACCGGCAAGTGACTGCGCGGTGGCTGCAAGCCAAGGGCGGACGCTGCCGCCCCAAGGTCTGAAAAGAGGCTCGCTTACTTCATGTCGTCGGTGATGACGCGCACGATGCGCTGGGCATTGGCCGATGTCTCGGGCTGGCCCTGGGTGTTGAGCACGGTGACGGTGGACTTGTCGCCTTCGCTGCGCACCTGGATCTGGTACTTGACCGGCGCGGCTGCATCGGGCGAGCGGCTGAACAGCTTGCTGAAGAAGCCCTTGGGCTCGACCTTGGCGTCAGGCGCGACATAGCGCACGAAGTAGATGCCGCGGCTGCGGTCACGGTCCTCGACGGTGAAGCCCGTGCGGTCCAGGGCCACGCCGACACGGCGCCATGCGCGGTCAAAGCCTTCGTCGATCTGCAGTACGGGCTGTCCGTTGGCGGTTTCCATGCGCACGCTGCCGGTGGCGGCTGCCGTGGTGGTGTTGGCCTTGGCCACGGCATCGGCCTGTTCCTGGCTCACGCCGAGCTTGACCATCAGGCGGCGCAGGAATTCGGTCTCCAGTTCCGGGTCGGAGGGGCGCGGCTGCCAGATGGTCTGGTCCTTCTGTGCGCTGGTGTAGACCTCCTGCATGCCGCGGTGCGTGATGTAAACCTCGGTGGAGCCGTCGGCCGAGCGCTCCAGGCGTGTGCGGAAGCGGTCGCGCTCGCTGGTGGAGTACAGGCCGTCGAAGACCTTGCCCAGCGTCTTGCGGATCACGTCCTGCGGGATCTTGGCGCGGTTCTCGGCCCAGTCGGTCTCGATGATGCCGAGCTGGCGGTCTTCGGTGGTGAAGATGAAGCCGTTTTCCAGCCAGAAGTCGCGCACGGGCTCCCACAGCTGGTCGGCCGGGCGCTTGATCACCAGCCAGCGCTGTTCGCCGTTGCGCTCGATGCGCACATCGCCCATTGCAACGGTGGCCGTGCGGCCTTCGCTGGGCTTTTGCGCCTTGGAGTTGGCTTCCATGGCTGCGGCGGAGACCACGCCGCCGGGCACGGCATAGCGGGAATCCGTGGACAGCTGGGTCAGGTCCGGCGGGACTTCCAGGGTGGGCGCCTGTTGCTTGCCGGCGCTCTTGTAGTCGATCTTGCTCTCTTGGAACGTGGTCGTGCAGGCTGTCAGGCCGATGGCCAGGCTCAGCAGGCTCAGACGTGCAATGGGCTGTTTCACGCGAATATCCTTGGTGCGTTCGGTCGGTGGCGGTGGGGCGGGGCGCCTCACAGCAGGCCAGCGGAGCCCAGGGCGGCTTCCACGGTGGCTTCCAGGTTCTTGCTCAGGGGTGTCATCGGCAGGCGCATGGCCGGGCCGCACAGGCCCAGGCGCGCTGCGGCCCACTTGACGGGAATGGGGTTGGCCTCGACGAAGAGGTTCTTGTGCACGGGCATCAGGCGCAGCTGGATGTCCATGGCGGTGCGCACATCGCCGGCCAGGGCCGCCTTGCACAGATCGCTCATCAGGCGCGGCGCCACGTTGGCCGTGACGCTGATGTTGCCATGGCCGCCACACAGCATCAGGGCCACAGCGGTCGGATCATCGCCGGAGTACACGCCGAAGTCCTTGGGCACTTCACGGATCAGCCATTGGGCGCGCTCGATGTTGCCCGTGGCTTCCTTGATGCCGATGATGGCGGGGATCTGCGCCAGGCGCAGCACGGTGTCGTGCTGCATGTCGGCCACGGAGCGGCCGGGCACGTTGTAGAGTACCACCGGCAGGTCGCCCACCGCTTCGGCAATCGCCTTGAAGTGCTGGTACTGGCCTTCCTGCGTGGGCTTGTTGTAGTAGGGCACGACCTGCAGCTGGCTGTCGGCACCGACCTTCTTGGCGTAGCGGGCCAGTTCGATGGCTTCGTGCGTGCTGTTGGCGCCGCAGCCGGCCATCACGGGCACGCGGCCTGCGGCCTGCTCGACGGACACGCGGATGATTTCGCAGTGCTCCTCCACGTTGACGGTGGGGGATTCACCTGTCGTTCCCACCACGCCGATGCAGTCCGTGCCTTCGGCCACATGCCAGTCGATGAGTTTTCGCAGCGCCGGGTAGTCAACACTACCGTCCTCGTGCATGGGCGTGATGAGGGCAACGATGCTGCCAGTGAGAGCGACGGAGGAGGATGTCATGTCCGCAAGAAAAAACGGGAAAGGATCATTCTAACGAGTGTCTGAGGCAGGCCCAAGGCGGGCGCCTGTAGGGATTCAGGCGATTGCGGAGCCTGACGCCTTCTGATGCGCCAGCATGGCCACGGGTTCCCGGCCTGTTGCGTCGGGGCGCAGCGCTGCAATGCGCTGGACCATGCGATCGGGCTCGCCCAGCTGGCCGTGCTCGTAGGCCACGATGTGCCAGCCCGCGCAGGCCTGCAGCAGCTCGCCGGGCGCCAGCAGGAAATCGGGGCGGGAAGGCTTGCCGAAGGCCTCGTTGCCCTGGGCAAAGGTTTCGTACAGCAGCACGCCGCCGGGGGCCACGCTGTCCAGCAGTGCCGGCCACAGCGGGCGCCACAGATAGTGGGTCACGACCACGGCGCCGAACTGCCGGCCGGGCAGGGGCCAGGGGCCGTTTTCGATGTCGGCGCACAGCAGCTCGCCCACGCCCTGCAGGCCGGCCAGGGCCTGGGCGTCGCGGTCCACGCCGGTGACCTCGTGGCCACGCGCATGGAACCAGCGCATGTGCCGGCCCGGGCCGCAGGCCACGTCAAGCACCGAGGCCTGGGGCGCCAGAAGGTGCGACCAGCGTTGGATCCAGGGCGAGGGCGGCGTGGCTGCGTGCATGTGCAATTTTGGAAATAAAGTGAAAGCGGCCGACATTGTGCCGCCAGGCCTTCGCCGCTGCCGCTTCCATTTCAGAAGCAGGCCCAGATCTGGTCTGCCATGCCCAGCATGAACTGCGGCTGCAGGTAGAGCATGAAGACCAGGCCCAGCACCATCAGCACGGCGGCCCACAGCGCCAGCCTGCGCAGGATGCGTGGGCGGGGCCTGGTGGATGTCGTCATGTCAGGCAACGGCCTGGGCCGCGCGCAACCGTGCCACCGGGGCTTCGCGTATGGGCAGGTTCAGCAGGCCGGCGGCCACGCCCAGGCCGATGGCCAGGTACCAGACCACCTGGTAGCTGCCCGTGTGGTCATAGAGATAGCCCCCCAGCCAGACGCCCAGGAAGCTGCCCACCTGGTGGCTGAAGAACACCATGCCGCTCAACATGGACAGATGCTGCACGCCGAAGATCTGGGCCACGGTGGCATTGGTCAGCGGCACGGTGGACAGCCACAGCAGGCCCATGGCGGCAGAGAAGATGTAGACCGACCAGGGCGTCAGCGGCGCCAGCAGGAAGAGCACGATCACCACCGAGCGCGTGAAGTAGATGGTGGACAGCAGGTAGCGCTTGGGCAGGCGCTGGCCCAGGTTGCCGGCCACGTAGGTGCCAATGATGTTGAACAGCCCCACCAGCGCCAGCGAGATGCTGGCCACCTGCGGCGCCAGGCCGTAGTCCTTGAGGTAGCTGGGCATGTGCACGCCGATGAACATTACCTGGAAGCCGCAGACGAAGTAGCCGGCCGTCAGCAGCACGAAGCTGGGCGTGCGCAGCGCTTCGGCGACGGCCTGGCCCGCGCTCTGGTCGCGCAGGGGACGGGCGTTGCCGGCCTGGAAGCCCGGCTCGCGCAGGCCGAAGGCCAGAGGAATGATCATCAGCGCGCACAGCGACAGCAGCAGCAGGGCGTTGGACCAGCCGAAGTTCGAGATCAGGCTGCCTTCCACGGGCACCATGAAGAACTGGCCGAAGGAGCCTGCCGCCGCCGTCACGCCCATGGCCCAGCTGCGCCGCGCCACGGGGATCTGGCGGCCCAGCACGCCGTAGATCACGGCATAGGTGGTGCCGGCCTGGGCTGCGCCGATCACCACGCCTGCCATCAGGGCGAACCAGGTTGTCGTAGGCGCCATGGCCATGCCGGCCAGGCCCAGCGCATACAGCAGCGCGCCGACGAGGAGCACGCGGAAGGCGCCGAAGCGGTCGGCCAGCATGCCGCCGAAGATGCCGAGCACGCCCCAGGACAGGTTCTGGATGGCGATGGCCAGCGCGAAGGACTCGCGCGTCCAGCCCATCTCCTGGGTGATGGGCTGCAGCCACAGGCCGAAGCCGTGGCGGATTCCCATGGACAGCGTCACGACTGCGCCCCCGCACAGCAGTATCTGCACCATGGACATGGGTTGGTTGTTTTTTTGCATGCGGCAAACTTTAGCGAAACTCCGGGTTTTGCGCTGCGTCGCCTGGGTCGCCCATGCGCCAGCACGGCCCTTGATGGCAGCGGCTTTACGGGGTGGTCACGGTCAATGACTGTGAATGTATCCAGCACTGAGCCGGGCCGCGCACTACAATCCGCCCCCATGGCAGTCAAACCATCTCCCACTTCCGCCAGCGAATACTCCGAAGGCTCGATACGCGTGCTCAAGGGCCTTGAGCCCGTCAAGCAGCGTCCCGGCATGTACACGCGCACCGACAACCCCCTGCACGTGCTGCAGGAGGTGATAGACAACGCGGCCGACGAGGCACTGGCCGGCTTCGGCAAGAAAATCCGCTTCACCCTGCATTCCGACGGCTCCTACAGCGTCGAAGACGATGGCCGGGGCATCCCCTTCGGCATGCATCCCGAGGAAAACGCGCCCGTGGTGGAGCTGGTCTTCACGCGCCTGCATGCGGGCGGCAAGTTCGACAAGGGCAAGGGCGGCGCCTACAGCTTCTCGGGCGGCCTGCACGGCGTGGGCGTCTCGGTCACGAATGCGCTGGCCACGCGCCTCGAGGCCTGCATCCACCGCGAGGGCAAGGTGGCCACCATCGCCTTCTCGGGCGGCGACGTTGTCGAGCCCCTGCAGTCGCGGCCGCTGGCCGCGGGCGAGCGCAAGCAGGGCACGACCGTGCGCGTGTGGCCCGATGCCCGCTATTTCGAATCGCCCCAGCTGCCCATGGGCGAGCTGATGCACCTGCTGCGCAGCAAGGCCGTGCTCATGCCCGGCGTCTCGGTGACCCTGGTCAACGAGAAGACGCGCGACACCCAGACCTGGCAGTTCAAGGGCGGCCTGCGCGACTACCTGCAGCAAAGCCTGCATGGCGAGGCCGTCATCCCCCTGTTCGAGGGCGAGGGCTTTGCCGACCGCCACCACGACAGCTTTGCCGAAGGCGAGGGCGCCGCCTGGTGCGTGGCCTTCACCGAGGACGGCGCACCGCTGCGCGAAAGCTATGTCAACCTGATCCCGACCACTGCCGGCGGCACGCACGACAGCGGGCTGCGCGACGGCCTGTTCCAGGCGGTCAAGGCCTTCATCGAGATGCACTCGCTGCTGCCCAAGGGCGTCAAGCTCATGCCGGACGACGTCTTTGCGCGCGCCAGCTATGTGCTCAACGCCAAGGTGCTGGACCCGCAGTTCCAGGGCCAGATCAAGGAGCGCCTGAACTCGCGCGATGCCGTGCGCCTGGTCAGCGGCTATGTGCGCCCCGCGCTGGAGCTGTGGCTCAACGAGCACGTGGAATGGGGCCGCAAGCTGGCCGAGATCGCCATCAAGGCCGCGCAGACCCGCCAGAAGGCGGGCCAGAAGGTCGAAAAGCGCAAGGGTTCGGGCGTGGCCGTGCTGCCGGGCAAGCTCACCGATTGCGAAAGCCGCGACCTGAGCCTGAACGAGGTCTTCCTGGTCGAGGGCGACTCGGCCGGCGGCAGCGCCAAGATGGGCCGCGACAAGGAAACCCAGGCCGTGCTGCCCCTGCGCGGCAAGGTGCTCAACACCTGGGAAGTGGACCGCGACCGGTTGTTCGCCAACAACGAAATCCATGACATCTCGGTGGCCATCGGCGTGGACCCGCACGGCCCCAACGACACGCCCGACCTGTCGGGCCTGCGCTACGGCAAGGTCTGCATTCTTTCGGATGCCGACGTGGACGGCTCGCACATCCAGGTGCTGCTGCTGACGCTGTTCTTCCGCCATTTCCCCAAGCTCATCGAGGCCGGCCACATCCATGTGGCGCTGCCGCCGCTGTTCCGTGTGGACGTGCCTGCGCGCGGCAAGAAGCCTGCGGCCAAGATGTACGCGCTCGACGAGGGCGAGCTGACCGCCATCCTGGACAAATCGGCCAAGGACGGCGTGCCGCGCGAGAAATGCCAGATCAGCCGTTTCAAGGGCCTGGGCGAGATGAATGCGGAGCAGCTGTGGGAGACCACGCTCAACCCCGACACGCGCCGCCTGCTGCCCGTGCAGTTCATGAACCTGGATTTCGCGGCGGCCGAGCAGGTCGTCACCAAGCTCATGGGCAAGGGCGAGGCCGCAGCGCGCCGCGAGCTCATGGAGCTCCATGGCGACGCCATTGAAGTCGACATCTGACCCATGCCTGTGCTCCGCGCCGCCCTGAAGCACCGCCCGCCCCCGGCGCGCGGCGCCGGGGTGCGCGCGCTGGCGGCGCTGGGCCTGGCCCTGGCGCTGTGGGGGCTGGCGCGGCCGGCGCATGCCGATCTCTGGGCCTTCGTGGACGAGCGTGGCATCACGCACTTTGCTGCCGAGGCGCTGGACGAGCGCTACAGGCTGTACTTTCGCGGCTCGGTCTATGACAGCACCGAGCAGGGGCTCAAGCCTCCCATGGTGGCGGCCGAGGCCGCAGCCGACGATCACGGCAGCGGTGATGCGGGTCGCATGCTGCAGGCGCATACGCGGCTGCAAAGCTTCTTCGACATCTCGCCGCGCTACAAGAGCGTGCGCAGCCATCTGCGCAAGGCGGCGGACCACACGGGCGTGGACTACGACCTGCTCAAGGCCGTGATCGCCGTCGAGTCGGGCTTTGACGCGCAGGCCATCTCGCCCAAGGGGGCGGTCGGCCTGATGCAGCTGATGCCGGCCACGGCCCAGCGCTTCGGCGTGGAGGCCAGCCGCCAGCGCAGCGTGCAGCAGCAATTGGCCGATCCGGCCGTCAACGTGCCGGCCGGCGCACGCTACCTCAATCATCTGATGGGGCTGTTCCCCGGCCGGCTGGACCTGGTGCTGGCCGCCTACAACGCAGGCGAGGGCGCCGTGCGGCGCGCGGGCCAGGCCATTCCTCCCTTCCAGGAAACCCGCAATTACGTGAAGGCCGTGCTCGGCATCTACGAGCAGCTGCAGGGCGGGCGCGAGCGCGCGGGCCCTGCAGCGCCTGCAGCAGCGGCGTTGCCGGGCACCACGCCCCGGGTGCGCATGACGCTGCCCACAGGACTGCCCACGCCGCGATGAGCGGCATTCATTGCAATTTTTGAGATCACGAATTTCTTCATGAGCGACCAAACTTCTCTGGATCTGGCACAACAGGCGGCCGGCGATGCACTGGACCTGGGCCAGTACGCGCAACGGGCCTATCTCGAATACGCGCTGTCCGTGGTCAAGGGCCGGGCACTGCCCGATGTGACCGACGGCCTCAAGCCCGTGCAGCGGCGCATTCTGTACGCCATGGACCGCATGGGCCTGAGCTACAGCGGTCCCAACCACAACACGGCGGCCAAGCCCGTCAAGAGCGCACGCGTGGTCGGCGACGTGCTGGGCCGCTTTCACCCGCATGGCGACCAGTCGGCCTACGACGCGCTGGTGCGCATGGCCCAGGACTTCAACCAGCGCTATCCGCTGGTCGACGGCCAAGGCAACTTCGGCAGCCGCGACGGCGACGGCGCAGCCGCCATGCGCTACACCGAGGCGCGCCTGTCCAAGATCACGGGCCTGCTGCTCGACGAAATCGACATGGGCACGGTGGACTTCGTGCCCAACTACGACGGCAGCACGCAGGAGCCGCAGCAACTGCCCGCGCGCCTGCCGTTCGCCCTGCTCAATGGCGCCAGCGGCATTGCCGTGGGCCTGGCCACGGAAATCCCCAGCCATAACCTGCGCGAGGTGGCCGACGCCTGCGTGGCCCTGATCAAGCGGCCCCAGCTCAGCGACGAGGAACTGTTCCAGATCATCCCCGGCCCCGACTATCCGGGTGGCGGCCAGATCATCAGCAGCGCCTCCGACATCCAGGACGCCTATCGCACGGGCCGTGGCAGCCTCAAGCTGCGCGCGCGCTGGAAGATCGAGGAGCTGGCGCGCGGCCAGTGGCAGATCGTGGTGACCGAGCTGCCGCCCGGCGTCTCGGCGCAGAAGGTGCTCGAAGAGATCGAGGACATCACCAATCCCAAGGTCAAGACCGGCAAGAAGGCCTTGAGCCAGGAACAGACCCAGCTCAAGGCCAGCATGCTGGCCGTGCTCGACGGCGTGCGCGACGAGTCCAGCAAGGATGCGCCCGTGCGCCTGGTCTTCGAGCCCAAGACCGGCAAGGTGCCGCAGCAGGAACTGATCACGGCGCTGCTGGCGCATACCAGCCTGGAGTCGTCCAGCTCCATCAACCTGACCATGATCGGCCTGGATGGCCGCCCGGTGCAGAAAAGCCTGCGCCTGATGCTGGAAGAGTGGGTAGCCTTCCGCCAGACCACGGTCACGCGGCGCAGCCAGCACCGGCTGGCCAAGGTGCTGGACCGCATCCACATCCTCGAAGGCCGCCAGGCCGTGCTGCTGAACATCGACAAGGTCATTGCCATCATCCGGGCCAGCGACGAGCCCAGGCAGGCGCTGATCGATGCCTTTGCACTGTCCGAACGGCAGGCCGATGACATTCTGGAAATCCGCCTGCGCCAGCTGGCGCGGCTGGAGGCCATCAAGATCGAGCAGGAACTCAAGGAGCTGCGTACCGAACAGGGCAAGCTCGAAGACATCCTGGGCAGCGAAAGCACCATGCGCCGCCTGATCTGCAAGGAGATCGAGGCCGATGCCAAGCAGTTCGCCGATGCGCGCCGCACGCTGATCCAGGAGGAAAAGAAGGTCGTCGCCGAAGTCAAGGTGGTCGATGAACCCACCACGGTCATCATCTCGGACAAGGGCTGGGTGCGCACGCGCCAGGGCCATGGCGTCGATGCGGGCACGCTGAGCTTCAAGGCCGGCGACAGCCTGCACGGCACCTTCGAGTGCCGCACCGTGGACCAGTTGCTGGCCTTCGGCAGCAACGGCCGCATCTACTCGGTGCCGGTGGCGCAATTGCCCGGCGGGCGCGGCGATGGCCAGCCCGTGACCACGCTCATCGAGCTGGAGGCCGGCACCCAGATCCTGTACTACTTCGCCGGTGCCGAGGGCACGGCGCTGCTGCTGTCGGGGTCGGGCGGCTACGGCTTCGTGGCCATGGTGAGCGACATGGTCTCGCGCCAGAAGGCGGGCAAGGCCTTCGTCACGCTGGCCGACGGCGAGACGCTGTGCGCCCCGTCCACGGCCTACGGCGTGCCCATGGGCGCACGCGCCGAGCCACAGGAGGGCGAGCAGGGCGCGGGCCTGCTGCTGCCGGCCACGCATGTGATCTGTGCCTCCACGGGCGGGCGCATCCTCACCTTCGAGATCGCCAGCCTCAAGCACATGGCCAAGGGCGGGCGCGGACTCATGCTGCTCGACCTGGAGGACAAGGACACCCTGGCCGGTGCCGCCGCCTATACGCGCAGCATCCGCATCGATGGCGTGGGCCGTGGCGGCAAGGAGCGCAGCGAGACGCTGGAGATCCGCAGCCTGAACAACGCCCGCGGCACGCGCGGGCGCAAGGGCAAGTCGGCGGACCTGGGCTTCAAGCCGCACAGTGTGACGCGGGTGGAGTGAGTCCGCGACCAGAATCCCCGCGGCTGCAAAGGTAGCGAAGCGGGGGGGTTCTGTGGGTTTTTCCGGACTCCCGGGGCTATTGCAGGCCTCAACATGGAGTCTTCCAAAAGAATGAGGGGGACTGAAGATGTTGAGACTTCGCATGGCGCACAAGCTATGGATTGCCGTGGCAGCCATCGTGCTGGCGCTGATGGCAGTCGTGGGTGTATCGGGCTACCGCTCGGCCCAGGTGCAGACGCAGTCCGAGGCGGTTGCCAGGGAAATGGAGGCGCGGGTCCAGGCCGCCGTGCGCTGGATGGGGCTGACCGAAACCAATGCGGCGCGCACCCAGGCCGTGGTGGTCAGCAGTGATGCCGCCGTTGAGGCCGAGTTCAAAGACGTGATCCCCGCCACCTCGGCGCGGATCACTGAGGTGCAGAAGTCGCTGGAGTCCATGCCTTTGTCCGATGCCGACAAGGCGCAGATGGCCAGGATTGCGGCTGCCCGCAAGACCATGACCGATCTGCGTGGCCAGGCGCGCCAGCTCAAGGCCGATGGCCAGCAGGAACGGGCCGTGGCCCTGGTCCGAGAGTCCTACAACCCCGCCGTGGCGGCCTATCTGCAGTCGCTGCGCGACTTCGTGCAGATGCAGGAGCAGGCCGCGCGGGACAGCCAGCAGGAGATGGCGTCCTCACGCAGGCTCACCGTGGCCTTTGCCGCCGTGGCCGTGGGGATCCTGTTGCTGTGCATCGTCATCGGCGCGCATTTCCTGATCACCAGCATCCGCAGGCCCCTGGCCGAGGCCAGCGCACTGGCCGAGCGCATTGCCTCAGGAGACCTGAGCACCGGCACGCAGGGGCAGGCGCAGCGATCCGATGAATTCGGCGACCTGCTGCGCTCGCTGCAGGCCATGAGCGAATCGCTGTCGGGCATGGTGCAGCAGGTGCGCCAGAGCACGGACAGCATCGCCATCGCCAGCGCCGAGATTGCCACCGGCAACCACGACCTGTCCGTGCGCACCGAACAGACCTCCAGCAACCTGCAGGAGACGGCTGCCGCCATGGAGCAGTTCACCAGCACACTGCAGCAAAGCGCCAGCAGCGCCCAGCAGGCCAGCAGCCTGGCGGCCGGCGCGTCACAGGTGGCGCAGCGCGGCGGCGAGGTCGTGGCCCGGGTGGTCCAGACCATGAAGGGCATCAACGACAGCAGCCGGCAGATTGCCGACATCGTGGGCGTCATCGACTCCATTGCCTTCCAGACCAACATCCTGGCGCTGAATGCCGCCGTGGAAGCGGCACGCGCGGGCGAGCAGGGCCGGGGCTTTGCCGTGGTGGCGAGCGAGGTGCGCACGCTGGCGCAGCGCAGTGCGGCGGCCGCCAAGGAGATCCGCCAGCTCATCGGTGCTTCTGTGGAGCGGGTGGAGGACGGCGCCCGCCTGGTGGGCGACGCGGGCACCGCCATGGACGGCATCGTGCAGTCCGTGCAGCGCGTGGCCGACACCATCGGCGAAATCACGGCGGCCTCTTCGGAGCAGAGCGCGGGCGTGGCCCAGGTCAACCAGGCCGTGGGACAACTGGACCAGATGACCCAGCAGAACGCGGCCCTGGTCGAGCAAAGCGCGGCAGCAGCGCAAAGCCTGCGGGAGCAGGCCGAGCATCTGTCGCGCACGGTGGCGGTGTTCAAGGTGGGGCACCTGGCGACGCATCCGGTGACACACCTGGCGCCACATCCGGCGCCACGGTCGGCGCCGCAGGCAGCGGTGCAAATGCCCAGGCGCCCTGCGGCGGCCTCTGTTCCTGCGCCTGCTGCCGCACCTGCCCGTTCGGTTGCCGCCAAGCCTGCAGCCGCCAGGGCGACAGCGCCCAAGCTGGCTTCGGCGCCCCGGCCTGCCGCACCGGCGGCCGAGGATGGCCAATGGGAGAGTTTCTAGCCGCCTGCGAGTACCAGGGCACCGTGCGGCGGCATGCCGATCAGGCCAGTTCGGCGATCAGCTCGATTTCCACGCAGGAGCCCAGCGGGATCTGGGCCACGCCGAAGGCGCTGCGCGCATGCGTGCCGGCATCGCCGAAGACCTGGCCCAGCAGCTCGCTGCAGCCGTTGGCCACCAGGTGCTGCTCGGTGTAGTCGCCCGTGGAGTTGACCAGGCACATCAGCTTGACGATGCGGCGCACGCGGCCCAGGTCGCCGCCGGCGGCATGCTGCAGCGTACCCATCAGGTCGATGGCGATGGCGCGCGCGGCCTGCTGGCCGTCGGCGGTCTGCAGATCACGGCCCAGCTGGCCTGCCCAGACCTTGCCGTCCTTGCGCGCGATATGGCCGCTCAGGAACACCAGATTGCCCGTCTGCACATAGGGCACGTAGGCCGCCGCCGGGATGGCAGGCGACGGCAGTTCGATGTTCAGGGCCTTCAGTTGTTCGTAAACGCTCATCGTTGATTCCTTCGAGACATGAAAAATCCGGCACCAGTGCCGGGGTGGCGGACAGTGTGACACAGCCCCTGTGCACCCTGGCACGTCAGGGCCTGGGCGTGCGCCAGTCTGATTGTTGTCTGAATCTGAGGCGGTGCATGGTGGCTGTGCGGCATACGCTCCTAGCATGCGTGGATGCACGCTGCGACACCTGCCCGAACCCTCTGGCCGTCTTCCTTGACCCCCCTGCTGCTCGGTTGCGTGACCGGTGCGGCCTGGCAGGTCACGCAGTCGCACCTGTGGCCGCTGTGGATGTATCTGCTCTTGGCGGGCATGGGGCTGGCAGGCCTGGCCTTGCGGGCATGGGCAGGCCGGCGCGGCCGTGGTGTACACCGCCTGTGGGCCGCCGTCTGCGCCGCCTTGCTGGTGGGCGGGTTGACCGGCTGGAGGGCCCAGGACTTTGCGGGCCAGGCGCTGTCGTCGGAGCTGGAGGGGCGTGACCTGCGCATCGTCGGCGTCGTTGCATCGCTTCCCCAGAACCTGGCCCAGGGCATGCGCTGGCGCATGGAGGTGGAGCAGGCTCGGATCGCCGGCAGCGAAGAGGTCTTGGCGCCGTTTCCTGCACTGATCGAACTGTCCTGGTATGCCCCCCGGGGCCGGCAGTCCAGAGGTGTTGCCATGCTGCCCGACCTGCGTCCCGGCCAGCGCTGGGCGTTGACCGTGCGGCTCAAGCGCCCGCATGGCACGCGCAATCCCCATGGTTTCGACTATGAGCTGTGGCAGTGGGAGCAGGGCGTGCAGGCCACGGGCCATGTACGCGAACAGCCCGCTGCACGCCAACTGGCCGACACCGGCAGCCATGCCCTGCAGCGCTGGCGCCAGCAGATGCGCGACGCCATCTTGGGCCGCACATCCGCGCTTGCGGCATCCCTGCAGCGCATCGGCCTGGACCCTGCCCATGCGCCGCGCATGCTGGGTGTGGTGGCCGCCCTGGCCATGGGCGACCAGCAGGCCATTGCGCGTGATGACTGGGCGCTGTTCCGACATACAGGCGTTGCCCATCTGATGAGCATTTCCGGCCTGCACATCACCTTGTTCGCATGGCTGGCAGCACTGGTGGTGAGGCGGCTGTGGCGCTGCAGCGCACGGGCCTGCCTGTGGTGTCCGGCGCCGCAGGCGGCGCTGCTGGCCGGCGTGCTGTTGGCGTGCGGCTATGCGCTGTTCAGCGGCTGGGGACTGCCTGCGCAGCGCACCGTCTGCATGCTGGCCAGCGTGGCTGCGCTGCGCGGCGCCGGACTGCGCTGGCCCTGGCCCGCCGTGTGGTGCCTGGCGCTGGCCGTGGTCGTGGTGCTGGACCCTTGGGCCCTGTGGCAGGCCGGCTTCTGGCTGAGCTTTGTGGCCGTGGGCGTGCTGCTGGCCACCGATGCGCGCATGCAGGGCGCGCAGCGGCCTTCGCTGCCTGCCCGTGCGCTGGCCTTGTGGGGCGAGCAATGGCGCATCTCGCTGGCTCTGGCACCGCTGGGCCTGATGCTGTTCGGCCAGCTGTCGCTGTCGGGGCTGCTGGCCAATCTGGCAGCCATTCCCTGGGTGACCTTCGTGGTCACGCCGCTGGCCCTGCTGGGGGCCTTGTGGCCGCCATTGTGGACAGGCGCTGCGCTGGCGCTGGCCCCGCTGCTGGAGCTGCTGCAATGGCTGGACCAGTGGGCCTGGGCCGTGGTGCAACTGCCGCAGCCGCCGCTGTGGGCGGGGCTGGCTGCGCTGTGCGGCGGCCTGGCGCTGGTGGCGCCGGTGCCTGCCGGATGGCGCTGCTGGGGCCTGGCCATGTGCCTGCCGGCCCTGTGGTGGCCGTCGCCGTCACCGGCGCATGGCGAGTTCGATCTGATGGCCGTGGACATAGGCCAGGGCAATGCCGTGCTGGTGCGTACGGCGCGGCACAGCCTGCTGTATGACACGGGGCCGCAGTACGGCCTGGACAGCAACGCAGGCGACCGGGTGCTGGTGCCGCTGTTGCAGGCTCTGGGCCTGAGGCTGGATGCCCTGTGGCTCAGCCACCGTGACAGCGACCATACCGGCGGCGCGTTGGCCGTGCGGGCCGCGCAGCCGCAGGCGGAGGTCTGGGGATCGGATTCCGTGATCCTCGACCCTGCGCTGGCCGGCCTGGGCGCTGTGCGCCGCTGCCAGGCGGGCCAGCACTGGGAATGGGATGGCGTGCGGCTGGAGGTGCTGCATCCGCCTGCCGGCGAGCTGTTGCCGCCCGCACGGGCGCTGGCCCATGCCAATGCGGGCAGCTGCGTGCTGCTGCTGCGCTCGGCATCTGGCGTGCAGGCCTTGCTGGCCGGTGACATCGAGGCTGCGCAGGAGCGGTCACTGGCAAGGGCTGGCGCCCTCACGCCCGTGCAGTGGCTGCTGGTGCCCCACCACGGCAGCCGCACTTCATCGAGCACCGCCCTGGTGCAGGCCCTGGCACCTCGCTGGGCCATGGTGCAGGCGGGATATCGCAGCCGTTATGGCCATCCTGTCCCCGAGGTGGTGCGCCGCTATGAGGCCCATGGCGCCGGCGTGGTGCAGTCGGCCCGCTGCGGCGCGGCGCACTGGCGCTCTTCGGACCCCGCGCACCTGGTCTGCGAGCGGGAAAGGGCGCGCCGCTATTGGGATGTGCACGTCACGCAGGGGCAGGGCGGATAGGGCGTGCGCCGATGGCGGAACAGGATGCATATGCTGGATACCGCTTGTCCGGATTGAGGTTACCTATCGCTACACTGGTGCGATACGAGGGCTGGCCCGTAGCTTGCTAGACCCCGTACACATGCAGCGACAGGAGGTGACGAATGCATCCATTTGACGAGATGTACACGATGACGCCGTTCGACGGCAGCGATGTGCGCCTGCACTACAAGGACTACGCGCAATGGCTTGCGCGCCAGTCCGAACAGACGCTGCGAGCGCGCAGCGCCGAGGCCGAGATCATCTTCCGGCGCGTCGGCATCACGTTCGCCGTCTACGGCGACAAGGACGAAAGCGGCGCCGGCAACGAGCGCCTCATCCCCTTCGACCTGATACCGCGCGTCATTCCCGCACATGAGTGGTCGCGCATGCAGGCGGGCCTGGTGCAGCGCGTGACCGCGCTCAACCGCTTCCTGCACGATGTCTATCACGACCAGGAGATCCTGCGCGCGGGCCTGGTGCCGCGCGAACTGGTGCTGAACAACAGCCAGTACCGGCCCGAGATGCGGGGCCTGGCGGTGCAGGGCGGCATCTACGCCCACATTGCCGGCATCGACATCGTGCGCGCTGCCGATGCCCAGGGCGAGGGCGTGTACTACGTGCTGGAGGACAACCTGCGCGTGCCCTCGGGCGTGTCGTACATGCTGGAGAACCGGCGCATGATGATGCGGCTGTTCCCGGACCTGTTCTCGCGCCATCCCGTGGAGCCCGTGGCCCACTATCCCGACATGCTGCTGGAGACGCTGCGCGCCAGCGCGCCGGCCGGCACGCCCGAGCCCACGGTGGTGGTGCTGACGCCCGGCATGCACAACAGCGCCTACTTCGAGCATGCCTTCCTGGCCCAGCAAATGGGCGTGGAGCTGGTCGAGGGCCAGGACCTGGTGGTGGACAAGGACGTGGTCTACATGCGCACCACGCGCGGCCCGCAGCGCGTGGACGTGATCTACCGGCGCGTGGACGATGATTTTCTCGACCCCGAAGTCTTCCGCCCCACCTCCACGCTGGGCTGCCCCGGCCTCATGCGCGCCTACCGTGCCGGCAACGTGAGCATCTGCAATGCAGCGGGCACGGGTGTGGCCGATGACAAATCGGTCTACCCCTATGTGCCGGAGATGATCCGCTTCTACCTGGGCGAGGAGCCCATCCTGCAGAACGTGCCGACCTGGCTGTGCCGCAAGCCCGATGACCTGCGCTACGTGCTCGACCACCTGGACGAGCTGGTGGTCAAGGAAGTCCACGGCGCCGGTGGCTACGGGATGCTGATCGGGCCTGCCGCCTCGCGCGGCGAGATCGAGGATTTTCGCCGCGCGCTCATCGCCAATCCCGGCGGCTATATCGCGCAGCCCACGCTGGCGCTGTCCACCTGCCCCACCCTGGTGGAGCAGGGCATCGCGCCAAGGCACATCGATCTGCGGCCCTTCGTGCTCAGCGGCAACCGGGTGCGCATGGTGGCCGGCGGCCTCACCCGCGTGGCGCTCAAGGAGGGCTCGCTGGTGGTCAATTCATCACAGGGCGGCGGCACCAAGGACACCTGGGTGCTGGGGGCCGGTGAGTCAAACGAGGGAGGACATTGAATGCTCAGCCGTACTGCCGATCATCTGTACTGGATGTCCCGCTACACGGAGCGTGCGGAGAACACCGCCCGCATGCTCAACGTCTCCTATGACACCTCCATGCTGCCCCAGGCGCCGCAGGTGGCGCGCAAGGCCTGGCAGGGCGTGCTGTCCATCAGCGAGCTGATCCCCGCCTACGTCTCCCGCCACGGCGAGGTGCAGCGCGAGGCCGTGCTGCACTTCATGGTGTGCGACGAGAGCAACTCCTCGTCCATCGCCTCCTGCCTGCGCGCTGCGCGGGAGAACGCGCGCGCCGTGCGCGGCGCCCTGACCACCGAGGCCTGGGAGACCCAGAACCAGACCTGGCTGGAGCTCAAGCGCCTGCTGGCCGAGGGCGACTGGGAGCGCGATCCGGGCCAGTTCTTCGAATGGGTCAAGCACCGCTCGCACCTGTCGCGCGGCGTGACGCTGGGCACCATGCTGCAGGACGAGGCCTTCCACTTCCTGCGCCTGGGCACCTTCATCGAGCGCGCCGACAACACGGCACGCCTGCTGGACGTGAAGTTCCACGCCATCGAGCGCGACTACCACGGCAGCGCACGCAACGGCGCATCGGGCAAGGCGGCCACGCCGTTCGACTTCTACCACTGGAGCGCGCTGCTGCGCAGCGTCTCGGCCTTCGAGGTCTACCGCAAGGTCTACCGCGACGTGATCACGCCCGAGCGCGTGGCCGAGCTGCTGATGCTGCGCAGCGACATGCCGCGCTCGCTGCTGGCCAGCCTGCTGGAGGTGGTGGCCAACCTGGAAAGCGTGGCCAACGGCCAGTCGCGCGAGACCCAGCGCAAGGCAGGCCGCCTGCTGGCCGACCTGCGCTATGCGCGCATCGACGAAATCCTGGCCACGGGCCTGCACGCCTATCTCACGCAGTTCCTGGACCGCGTGCACGACCTGGGCCAGGGCATCAGCCGGGACTTTCTGGTGCCGGCCTGAGTCCGCCGGCCGCCATGCAGCGCAAAGCCGCCCTCGGGCGGCTTTGTTCATTGGTTCATTAGGCGGGCCGAATTCAGGCCTGCGCGCTGCCCAGGTCCAGCACAACGCCCTCGGCGCCGCCGATGGGCAGCACGTCGCAGTTGTCGCCAGGGCCGCCACGGTCGATCACGATGAAGCGCGCCGGCGCATTCAACGCGATCAGCGAGTGGTGCCAGACGCCGCGCCGGTAGTTCACGCCCTGGCGGCCGTCGGTGATGAAGGCGCGCAGGTCGCCGGTTGCCACCTGTTCGCCCAGGGGGGCCACCACCACGATGAAGGGCTGCGCATCCAGCGGCATGAAGGCCTGGCTGCCCAGGGGGTGGCGCTCCATGCTGGTCAGCCGCAGGGGCAGCGCATAGGGCCGGGCATGGAACAGGTTGATCAGCCCATGGCCTTCGCTTCCGCCCGTGTCCACGCGGGCCAGGGCGTGGTAGCGCTCGGTCATGCCATCGTTGATGAGCAGCGGCGTGTGGCCTGTGCTGTCCAGGACCTCGCCAAACTCGGCAAAGGCCTCGGCGGTCAGCGGCTGGGCGCGCAGGCAAAGGCTGGCGGGGCGGGTCTCTGACAAAGTGTTCACGAAGTTTGGCCTCTTGTTTTCATACTGGTAATACCAGTTTGCAGTTGGACCGGATTTTTGTCAAACCTCGGGGAATTGGTTTTGCTTGCGTTGAATTGGGGTAAATGCGAGTGCACACGGTAAAGCGCTGGGGGTACCGTTCGCTTCGTAATTTCATACCGGTAATACCAGTTGGTCGCAACTCCTCAACCAAGGACTCCCTGATGTCATCTCTTCCCGCATCTGCCGAGGTCGCCGGCGCGGCGCCGGCGCTGGCCAGCGAAACGCCGGCCGAGGCCGCCGTCTACCGCAAGGTGGCCTGGCGCCTGCTGCCCTTCATCATGGCCTGCTATGTGGCGGCCTACCTGGACCGGGTGAACGTGGGCTTCGCCAAGCTGCACATGCTGGCCGACCTGCAGTTCAGCGAGGCCATGTACGGCCTGGGTGCGGGGCTGTTCTTCATCGGCTACTTCTTCTTCGAGGTGCCCAGCAACATGCTGATGCACCGCATAGGCGCCAAGGCCACCATCTCGCGGATCATGATCATGTGGAGCCTGATCTCGGCGGCCATGATGTTCGTGAGCACGCCCACGCAGTTCTACGTGCTGCGCTTTCTGCTGGGCGCGGCCGAGGCGGGCTTCTACCCCGGCATGATCCTGTACATGACCTACTGGTTTCCGTCGTACCGGCGCGCCCGCATGGTGGCGCTGTTCATGTGCGCGATTCCGGTCTCGGGCATCCTGGGCGGCCCGCTGTCGGGCGGCATCATGGACCTGATGCAGGGCGTGGCGGGGCTGCGCGGCTGGCAATGGCTGTTCCTGCTCGAGGCCATCCCCTCGCTGATCCTGGGCCTGGCCGTGCTCTGGTACCTGGACAACGGCATCCGCGCCGCCCGCTGGTTGACCGAGGCGGAAAAGACCCTGCTGGAGCGCAACATCGCCCGCGAGAACGCCAGCAAGAGCGATAGCTATGTGACGCTGCGCGCGCTGTTCTCCGACCCGCGCATCATCAAGATGGCCCTGATCTGCTTTTGCACCGTCATGGGCCAGTACGGCCTCACGTTCTGGCTGCCCAGCCTGATCCGCCAGTCGGGCGTGGAAGGCGCCTTTCACATCGGCCTGCTGACGGCCGTGCCGTTCTCGGTGGCCGTGGTGTCCATGAACCTGGTCAGCCGCAGTTCGGACCGCATGCGCGAGCGCCGCTGGCACCTGATCGTGCCGTTCTGCGTGGGCGCAGCGGGCCTGATGCTGTCGGCCATCTTCAGCGGCAACGTCTATCTGTCGCTGGCCGCCCTGGCGCTGGCCGCGGGCGGCAGCCTGGCGACCTCGCCGCTGTTCTGGAGCCTGCCCACGGCCATCCTGTCCAGCGCGGGTGCGGCAGCCGGCATTGCGCTGATCAACTCCTTTGCCAACCTGGCCGGCTTCATCAGTCCCTACATGATCGGCCTCATCAAGGATGCGACGCAGAGCACCAATGCCGCCATGTTCGTGCTGGCCGGCGTGCTGCTGTTCGGCGCCTTCCTGACCTATACGGTGCCGGCCAAGCTGGTCAACAAGTAGAGGCACCGACGCCGCACGACCACACGACCATGCGGCAGCGGTGCGCAGTCGCTAAGATCAGCGCACCTGCCGCCCCCGACCCCGAGACCTGCCAACGCATGGAACCCAGCACCGCTTCCAGTCCTTCCTCCAGCACCGCCGTTGCCGGCAATGCCGCCCGCGTGATCCGCGAGTGGATCGAGGGCGGCGTGTATCCGGTGGGCGCGCTGCTGCCGTCGCAGCGCGACCTGTCGGAGCAACTGGGCATCAGCCGGACCTCGCTGCGCGAGGCGCTGTCCACGCTGCAGGGGCTGGGCTTGGTCGTGGCGCGGCCCGGCAAGGGCATGTACGTGACCGAGGCCACTGACGCCCCGGCCTCTGCCGCAGAGGCCTGGCGCTTTGCCGACTCGCATGCGCTCACCGATGTCTATCAGCTGCGCTATGCGCTGGAGGGCTTTGTCGCGCGCCTGGCAGCCTTGGTGGTGCAGCCCGAGGACGTGGCGGCCCTGCAGGCCAACCTGCAGGCCATGCAGCAGAGCATCGAGCTGGCCGATTTCGTGCAGGCCACGCGCCTGGATTTCGAGTTTCACCTGCAGATCGCCACCATCTCGGGCAACCATGCGATTGCCGACGTGCTGCGCGGCAGCGGCGAGGTCATGCAGGAAAGCCAGCGCCTGCCGTACTACAAGCGCGGCGCGCGCCATGCGACCGCCGAGGAGCATGCCGCCATCATCGATGCCCTGTCCCAGGGCCGGCCCGAGCTGGCCCAGCAGGCCATGGCCACGCACATCGTGCAGGCCGCCCAGCGCGCGGGCGTGCACTTTCCCACCGGCCTGTAGGCGAGCCAGCGCGTGCCCGATGGGCCGTGTTTTTGGCCTTACCATCATCGGCGCAACGCATTTTCCCCCTATCTACAGACCGCCACGGATGCCGATCCATGACAAGCCAAGGAAATGAACTCTGCATACTGGCAGATGCCCTCGCGGCGCAGCGCGAAGGACTCTTGCAGACATGGCGCAAGGCCGTCAGGCGGGACCCGGCACTGACCGCCGGCGAGGCGCTTCCCCGCACCCAGTTGAACGATCACATTCCGGCCGTGCTGGCCGCGTTCGAGCAGCAATTGCGGGCCCTCGGCGGTGCCCCGGCAGGCGATGCCGAGCCGCCGGTCGATGGCGAGCAGGCCGCCGCCCATGGCCTGCACCGCTGGCAACAGGGCTATGACCTGCATGAAGTCGTGCGCGAGCTGGGCCTGCTCAACGAAGTCATGGTGGCGCAACTGGAGGCCTATGCCGAGGAGCGTCCCGATGCGCATGGCGCCATGCCCGTTGCGCGCAAGGCCTGGGCCGCCACCTATACGCGCGATGTGCAGGACAGCAGCACCCAGTATTTCCGCCTGCAGCAGCAGGAGGCAGAGGGCCATGTGCGGGACCTGGAAGCGGCGCTGCATGACGTGAGCGCGCTGGACCTGCAGCGCTCGCAGCTGTGGGAGCAGGTCGCGCATGACCTGCGCAGCAACGTCGGCGTGGTGGCCAATGTGACGCATGGCCTGGGCATGCAGCATGCGCCGGCGCACTCGCGCGAGAAACTCCTGCGCATGCTGGACCGCAACGTCCAGTCGCTGCGTCATCTGCTGGATGACGTGACGGAACTGGCCAAGCTGCACGCCGGGCGCGAGCATCGCCAGCTGACCTCCTTTGACGCAGCCGAGGTGATCACCCATCTGTGCGAGGGGCTGCAGGCCCTGGCCAACGATCGCGGCCTGTACCTGCATCTGCAGGGGCCGGGGACGATGCCGGTGGAAGGGGATGCCTTGAAACTGCGCCGCATCGCGCAGAACCTGATACTCAACGCGCTCAAGTACACCCAGGAGGGTGGTGTCACGGTGAAGTGGGCTCTTTGCGATGGGGAGGATCGGCGCCGCTGGATGCTCTCCATCGGGGACACGGGTCCTGGCATGGCGCCTGCGGCGCCCTTGGTTGCCGCCCTCAAGCAGGCCACGGACATGGACCCTTCGGGCCACCTGGCGTCGGGTGCGTCCGGAGAGGTCCGCACCGGGGGCGTGCCGCAGCAAGGCGTTGCGGCGACCAGCTACCGCAGCGGTGCAGGCGAGGGGATAGGCCTGTCCATCGTCAAGCGGCTGGCGGAATTGCTGGACGCCACGATCGAGGTGCAGTCTGCCGCGCAGGCCGGCACGACCTTTCTTCTGTTGTTTCCGCTGCGATATGCCGACGAGTGACCGATAGCTGGGCCAGAAGATGAAAAAACGGGCACACAGGCCCGTCGTTTCGAGTGCGGGGTGCGGCCTGTGCCGCCGCCCCTGAGTCCGATGCTCAGGACTCTTCGTCCATTTGCGACTGCAGGTAGTTCTGGATGCCGACCTTGTCGATCAGGTCCAGCTGGGTCTCCAGGTAGTCGATGTGCTCCTCGGTGTCGTCCAGGATCTTCTGCAGCAGGTCGCGCGAGACGTAGTCGCGCACGCTTTCGCAGTGGGCAATGCCGTCCTTGATGGTCTGCTGCGCGGTTTTCTCGCTGCTCAGGTCGCAAGCCAGGGCTTCGGGCACGTCCTCGCCGACTTGCAGCTTGCCCAGGTCCTGCAGGTTGGGCAGGCCGTCGAGCACGAAGATGCGGTCCATGAGCCAGTCGGCATGCTTCATCTCGCCGATGGATTCCTTGTATTCCTTCTTGGCCAGCTTGTCGAAGCCCCAGTGCTTGTACATGCGGTAGTGCAGGAAGTACTGGTTGATGGCCGTCAGCTCGTTCTTGAGTTGGGCTTGCAGCCAGGTGATGACTTGTGCGTCGCCTTGCATGGGGGACTCCTTTGTTGTGCGTGGGGCGACCGCGCCGGGTGCTGATCGCTATAGGGATGGATTGTCTAGGGTTTCTGCGTCAGATCAAGCAAACCCCTGTTACCGCGCATTGGCTGCTTATGAGGCGCGTTCTCGTTCGCGGCCCTGCAGGCCGACGCGGCTGCGGGGTTGCTGCATTGCCTTGTCATATTTCGGCCCAAAATAGACTCTTCAGGCCGTTAGCGGGTTGGCTAAGCCCGCAGGCCTGGAGACAAGGATGTCCGCATAGTTTTTGGCAATCAAATGAATTCAATCAATTCATTGGATCAATTGACTGCCTGGGCCTAGACTTCGTCCTGTGTTCACTCACCAACCACAAAGGAAACAGCAATGTCCGTGATCAACACCCAAATCAAGCCCTTCAAGACGCAGGCCTTCAAGAACGGCAAGTTCATCGAAGTGACCGAAAAGGACGTCCTGGGCAAGTGGGCCGTGTTCTTCTTCTACCCCGCTGACTTCACCTTCGTGTGCCCCACCGAACTGGGCGACGTGGCCGACCACTACGACGAACTGCAAAAGCTGGGCGTGGAAGTCTTCTCCGTGTCCACCGACACCCACTTCGTGCACAAGGCATGGCACGACACGTCGGACACCATCCGCAAGATCAAGTACACGATGCTGGGCGATCCCACCTGGGAAATCAGCAACAACTTCGAAGTCCTGCGTCCCGGCCAGGGCCTTGCTGACCGTGGCACCTTCATCGTCGACCCCGATGGCGTGATCCAGGCCGTGGAAATCACCGCCGAAGGCATTGGCCGCAACGCCGTCGATCTGCTGCGCAAGGTCAAGGCTGCCCAGTACGTCCGCAACCACCCCGGTGAAGTCTGCCCCGCCAAGTGGGAAGAAGGCGACAAGACCCTGGCTCCCTCGCTCGACCTGGTCGGCAAGATCTAAGCGGTACACCGCTTCCTGTTCACAGTTGAACTGTTGAAGACGCCCGGGTGCCTGGCGCCCGGGCTTTTTTTTCCGAAAATTCGTATTTCCCTAGGAGTCCGACATGCTTGACAACAACCTGAAAGCCCAATTGCAGGCCTACCTGGAGCGCCTGCAGCGTCCGGTGGAGCTGGTGGCTTCGCTGGATGACAGCCAGGGTGCGCGCGAGCTGAAGGAACTGCTGCTGGAAATCCGCGAGCTGAGCGACAAGATCACCGTCGTCGAGCACAACGACGCCGAGGTGCGCAAGCCCTCGTTCCTGATCACCAATCCCGGCGTGGACAGCGGCGTGCGTTTCGCAGGCGTCCCCCTGGGCCATGAATTCACCTCGCTGGTGCTGGCCCTGCTGCAGGTCGGCGGCCATCCGTCCAAGGAATCGGCCGAGCTGCTGGAGCAGGTGCGCAATATCGACGTGCCGCTGCACTTCGAGACCTATTACTCGCTGTCCTGCCACAACTGTCCCGACGTGGTGCAGGCGCTGAACCTGATGTCCGTGCTCAATCCCAAGATCAGCCACACCGCCATCGACGGCGGGCTGTTCCAGAAGGAGGTCGAGCAGCGCGAAGTCATGGGCGTGCCCACCGTCTTCGTCAACGGCCAGCGCTTCGGCCAGGGCCGCATGGAACTGGCCGAGATCGTGGCCAAGGTCGACACCGGCGCCGCTTCGCGTGAAGCGGCCAAGATTTCCGCCAAGGACGCCTTCGATGTGCTGATCGTCGGTGGTGGCCCCGCCGGCGCGGCCGCTGCCATCTATGCGGCGCGCAAGGGCATCCGCACCGGCATTGCCGCCGAGCGCTTCGGCGGCCAGGTGCTGGACACCGTGGACATCGAGAACTTCATCTCGGTCTCCAAGACCGAAGGCCCGCAACTGGCCGCCGCCATGGAGCGCCATGTGCGCGACTATGAGGTGGACATCATGAACCTGCAGACGGCGTCCAAACTGATCCCGGCTGCCACGGAAGACGGGCTGATCGAGGTGCAGACCGCCTCGGGCGCCAGCCTCAAGGCCAAGACCGTCATCCTCTCGACCGGCGCGCGCTGGCGCAACATGAACGTGCCGGGCGAGGACAAGTACCGCACCAAGGGCGTGACCTACTGCCCGCACTGCGACGGCCCGCTGTTCAAGGGCAAGAATGTGGCCGTGATCGGCGGCGGCAACTCGGGCGTGGAAGCGGCCATCGACCTGGCCGGCATCGTGCGCAGCGTGACGCTGCTGGAGTTCGCCGGCGAACTCAAGGCCGATGCCGTGCTGCAGAAGAAGCTCAAGAGCCTGCCCAATGTGACCGTCATCCTCAACGCCCAGACCACCGAGGTCAACGGCGATGGCAAGAAGGTCACCGGCCTGACCTACAAGGACCGCACGACGGAAGAGGTCAAGACCGTGGCGCTGGAAGGCATCTTCGTGCAGATCGGCCTGCTGCCCAACACCGACTGGCTCAAGGGCACGGTGGAGCTGACGCGCTTCGGCGAGATCGTGATCGACGCCAAGGGCCACACCAGCGTGCCCGGCGTGTTCGGCGCAGGCGACTGCACCAACG
The DNA here is from genome assembly GCF_014170385.1 of Delftia sp. UME58. Taxonomy (NCBI): domain Bacteria; kingdom Pseudomonadati; phylum Pseudomonadota; class Betaproteobacteria; order Burkholderiales; family Comamonadaceae; genus Delftia; species Delftia sp. UME58. The sequence continues at coordinate 39,424 of NZ_LZZV01000090.1, read as the reverse complement.
TGCCGTACAAGCAGATCATCATCGCTGCCGGCGCCGGCTCCACCGCCGCGCTGTCGGCCTTCGACCACCTGATCCGCCACTGACCAGCTGCTGACCAGCCGCTGCTGCGCCATGGCGCGGAGCAGGCCATGGAAAGGGCCCGGATGCCAAGGCATCCGGGCCCTTTTTTCATTGCCCGGCCAGGGGCAGAAGACCTTGCGCGGCAAGGGGAGTGCGGGTTCCATTTTTCATGCCTGCGGCTTCAGGCGCGGGCCTTGTCGCTGCGCGTGTCGTACCGATGGCTGCCTGGCGGCACGCGGCGCCAGCAGGGTTTGTTCCGGGTTCCATGCGCCAAGTCAAACCAATAAATGAGAACTATTCGCATATAATTTTTCTTCATCCAGCCAGCACATGACGCGCCAACGGCTGGCGGGCCGTCCGCCAGCTGCTGCAACCAGAAGCCAGCTCTCGCAAATCCATGTCGATCAGAGAGAGGGTTTCTGGAATGGCTGACATCTTCGCGACGCAACCACGCGCCTTGCTGGCGCGCCGTCCACTGGCCGCAGCCTGTGCGCTGCTGTGTGCCTCCATCGCCGTGGCACAGGAGCCGGGGCAGGCCGCCGCAGACGCCGAGACGCAATTGCTGGCGCAGGCCGCGTCCGGGGCACGGACCCGTGCCCCGGCCCTCAAGGAGATGGTGATCAGCGCCTCGCGCGAGGTGCAGGACCCCGACATCCTGCCCATGAGCATCGACGTGATCGACGCCGACCGCATGGAACGCGAGCAGGCCAGCGACATCCGCGAGATGGTCAACCTGCTGCCCAATGTGGAGGTGCCGCGTGCCCCGGCCCGCTTCTCGCTGGCGGCCTCTCCGGCCGGGCGCGACCAGAACAGCGGCTTCAACATCCGTGGCCTGGATGGCAACCGCGTGCTCATGCTGGTCGATGGCGTGCGCCTGCCGCGCAGCTACAGCTTCAGCGCCAACAGCTTCGGCCGCGACTACCTGGACCTGGGCCTGGTGCAGCGCGTGGAAATCCTGCGCGGCTCCACGCCCGCGCTCTATGGCTCGGACGGCATGGGCGGCCTGGTCAACTTCGTGACCGTGCAGCCGGACGATCTGCTGGGCAAGGACAAGCGCATCGCCGGCCGCGTGGCTGCCGGCCATGACGGCTCGGACAACGGCCGCAAGCTGGGCGCCACCGTGGCGGGCCGTGCCAGCCCCGAATGGGCATGGCTGCTGTCGGCGGGCCTGGGCCGCTCGCACGCGCTGGAGAACATGGGCACGAACAACGTGACGGGCGCGGCGCGCACCACGCCCAATCCCGAGAAAGACCGCAGCGAATCGCTGATGGGCCGCCTGGTCTTCACGCCCAGTGCCGTGCAAAAGCATGTCTTCACCTTCGAGAACGTGGACAAGCGTGCCGACTACGCCCTGCTGTCCGCGCGCTCGGCCACCGTGGCCAACTCGGATTCGCGTACCGACATGAAGCGCTGGCGGGCCAGCTGGCAGGGCCAGTGGCAGCAGCTGGGCACGGCGCTGGCCGACGAACTGCAGCTGATGGCCAGCTACCAGAAGTCCGACGCGCGCGAATTCGTCACCGAGACGCGCATCGGCCTGCCCTACCGCGAGCGCGACGTGACCTATGACGAGGACGCGATCCAGCTGCACGCCCAGGCCAGCCGCCTGCTGCGCTGGAGTTCCTCGGCCAGCGGCAAGTTCACCTACGGGCTGGACTACCTCCGCAACAAGGTGGTCAACGAGCAAAACGGCATCACGCCGCCCGTGGGCGAGAGCTTCCCGCTCAAGCGCTTCCCCGACACCACCGAAAGCGCCACCGCCCTGTTCGCCCAGGCCGAACTGCACAACGGCCCCTGGAGCGTGACCCCGGGCCTGCGCGCCGAGCACTACAGCATCAAGCCCCGGCAGAACGGTTTTCTGCCCACCGTGGTCAGCAACTCCGACTCCGCGCTCTCGCCCAAGCTGGGCGTCATGCTGCAGGCCAGCCCGGCCTGGTCCGTCTATGGCAACTACGCGGCAGGTTTCCGGGCGCCCAATGCCGGCCAGATCAACGCCTTCTTCGAGAACCCGGTGGCGTTCTACCGCAACATCCCCAACCCCGACCTGCGGCCCGAAAAGAGCCAGACCTTCGAGCTGGGCCTGCGCGGGCGCATGGACAGGCTGCGCATGGATGCGGCCGTGTTCACTGGGCGCTACAAGGACTTCATCGTCGACCAGCAACTGGTCTCGGGCCAGCCCGGCAACGCGGCCAACCCCGCCATCTACCAGTCCATCAACGTGGGCCGCGCCCGCATCAGCGGCTTCGAACTCAAGGCCGACTACGACTGGGGCCGCTGGGCCGGTGGCGACTGGCAGACGCGCCTGGCCTACGGCTATACCGATGGCAAGGACACGCAGTCCGACAAGCCGCTGGACACCATCTCGCCCCAGCAAATTGTGCTGGGCGTGCGCTACGAGCACTCTGCCGTGGGCGTGCAGTTCAACGTCTCGCACTGGAGCGGCAAGAAGGCCGGCGACGTGTCCAACGGCAGCGCCGCCTGGCTCAGCCCCTCGGCCACCGTGGCCGACCTGAGCGCCCAGTGGCGCATACGCCCCGACCTGCGCCTGAACGCAGGCATCTACAACCTGACCGACAAGAAGTACTGGCGCTGGGCCGATGTGCGTGGCCTGGCTGCCAGCACGGCGATTGCCGACGCCTACAGCCAGCCCGGCCGCCATGTGCGGGTGTCGATGGTCAAGGATTTCTGAAGCATGCGCCTGGGGCGCGGGCGCATGCATGTGCAACGCTGCCAACTGAAACGCAAGGAGAACCCCATGCATCCATCCAAGAGTGAGAACCTTGCCCAGGACGAGGAATACCTGCTGCCCGAGAACGAGGCCGCGCTGGCTGCCACGCTGGCCCTGATGACCGGCTTCGGCCACGGCTGCTGCGACACCCATAGGCCGGCCATGGCCGCCCGGGTGGCCGAGCAGCTCGAAAACCTGGCCTGCGCGGGCGGCTTGTCCCACGACATGCGCGCCCTGCTGGGGCGGCTGCAGCAACGCTGGCAGGCGGTGGCCGATGCGGGCGCGCCGTCGCGCTCGCACCGCGCCGTGCCCGAGGCCGGAGTGCCCCTGCCCGGAGCCCATGCAGCCGATTTAGCCCATGCAGCCCATGCAGCCCAGCCGGTGCCCCATGCGCTCTGGCACGCACCGCTGGACACCCTGCAATGAGCAGCGCCGTCCACGATGCCGAGGAGGGCGGACGCCTGATTCCCGTCGATGCCCCCGCAGTCCGCCAGCGCTTTGCGCGGGCGCGCCAGGATGGCCTGCGCGCCAAGGAGGCCGCCGATTCCCTGGGCCTGCCGGAAGGCGCCGCCATTGCCGCGCATGCGGGCCAGCATGAGGGCAACCTCCAGGCCGTGCCGCTGCGCGCCGAATGGCTGGCCATCCTGAAGGGCTTGCAGGACTGCGGCCCCGTGATGGCGCTGACGCGCAACGAGTCCGCGGTCCACGAAAAGACCGGGGTCTACCAGAAGCTTTCGGCCAACGGCGGCGTGGGTCTTGCCCTGGGCCGCGACATCGACCTGCGAATGTTCTTTGCCCAATGGCATGCCGGCTATGCCGTGACCGAACAGGCTGCCCAGGCCGGCAGGCCGGCCATGCGCAGCCTGCAGTTCTTCAATGCGCAGGGCCGTGCCGTGCACAAGGTCCATGCGCGCGAGTCCACCGACCTGCAGGCATGGGAGGCGCTGGTGCAGCGTTTCGCCGAGCCCAGCGCTGGCTACCTGTTCCGCCATGCTCGCCCGCGTGCGCTGCCGCAGGCCGACGAGGCCATCGACGTGCCCGGCCTGAGCACTGCCTGGGCCGTCATGCAGGACACGCATGAATTCTTCGACCTGCTGTGCCGGTTTGGCGCCGAGCGCCAGCAGGCCTTCCGCCTGGTGCCCGGCCACTGCGCGCGGCTGGCGCCCGAGTCCGTGGCCCAGTTGCTGGGCGATGCGGCCATGGACGGCCTGCCCATCATGGTCTTCGTGGACAGCGGCGGCTGCATCCAGATCCACACCGGCCCCGTGCACAACATCCAGCCCATGGACACGCCCGGCGGCGCACAGTGGATCAATGTCATGGACCCGGGTTTCAACCTGCATCTGCGCTGCGACCTGATCGCCAGCGTCTGGGCCGTGCAAAAGCCCACGGCCGATGGCGTGGTCACCTCGGTCGAGGCCTTCGATGCCCAGGGCGACCTGATGGCCATGTTCTTTGGCGAGCGCAAGCCGGGCCGGGCCGAGCTGCCCGGCTGGCGCGAACTGGTGGCGGGCCTGCCGCGCCTGGCAGCGCAGGCGCTGGCCTGAGCGCACCCAGGCCCTGAAAAGAAAGGTCCGGCCCAGCGCCCGGCCGCATCAGGGATGCACGGTGGCGGCCACCAGCTTGCCCACCAGCGGGCGCACCACCATCACGCAGACAAAGGCCACGGGCATGGCCAGCACATAGGCCTGTATCACGCGCCGCAGGTAGTCGGCGCCCAGGCCGCTGTTGGCGCCGACGATGGCGCAGCACATCAGAAACGCCATGATTGCCGACATGTAGAAGGCAAAGACGATGGGAGCGAAGCGGCGGTGCAGCTTGCGGCGGCTCGGCGCTGATGGGGTTGCGGGAGCGATGGAGGCAGAGGTATCTGGCATGAAGGCAGGTCCGGTCGGGCCGCTCGTCGATTCGGCGCGGCAAGTGCGCAACTGTAGGCAAGGCCCGGGCCGCCGTGTAGAGGGCCGCAGCTTGGTGTACTCGTAAGCTATATTGATGAATTGATTTTTCATCCATAGGTTTTTGTGCCTAATCTGCGCTCCATCGAAACCTTCGTCAAAGCCCTTGAAGGCGGCTCCATTGCCTCGGCCGCGCGCCAGCTGGGCATTTCTCCGGCGGCGGCCAGCCAGAACATCGCCCGGCTGGAGCGCGAGCTGGGGACGCGGCTGATCACGCGCACCACGCGTTCCATGGCGTTGACCGAGGCGGGCGAGCGCTATCTGGCGCGCGTGGGCCCCGTGCTGCAGGAGCTGGAAAAAGCGCAGTCCGACCTCTCCCAGCTGCACGGCCAGTTGCAGGGCCGACTGCGCATCGCCTGCATGGCTGCCTTTGGCCGCCATGTGCTGGCGCCGCTGCTGCCGGCCTTTGCCGCCCAGCATCCCCGGCTGGAGCTGGAATTGCTGGTGGTGGATCGGCAGGTGGATGTGCTCAAGGAGGACGTGGACATCAGCGTGCGTTACCGCGATGTGCTGGAGCCCGGCATGGCCGTGCGCCAACTGGCGGCCGTGCCGCGCGTGCTGTGCGCCTCGCCGGCCTACCTGCAGGCCCACGGCAGGCCGCAGACCGCGCAGGACCTGCTCGGCCATGCCTGCCTGCTGTACCGGCGCGAGGCCGATGGCCGTTTCATGCGCTGGCCGTTTTCGCGCGATGGCAAGCGCGTGGACCCGCAGCTGCGCGTGACCGCCATCGCCAGCGACGTGGATGCCCTGACCGAGATGGCCGTGGCCGGGGGCGGCATTGTCTGGATCGGCAGCTTCATCGCCCACCGCTACATGCGCGAGGGGCTGCTGCAGCCGCTGGCCCTGGGCCCGGCCCGCAAGGGGCAGCTGCATTTCGAGGACACCACGCTGGATTTCTTCGCCTGCTTTCGCGACCGCCAGTACGTGCCGACCAAGGTGCGTGCCCTGGTGGACTACCTGGTCGAGACGCTGCCGCAGCAGCCCATGCTGCGCTGGAACGTCCCGGCCTGAGCAGCGCAGGGGAGGCTAGTGCCCCAGGTGCTGGGGCAGCACCTCCTGCAGGATGGTGGTGGCGATTTCCTCGATGGACTTGGTCGTGCTCGACAGCCACGGTATGCCGCTGCGGCGCATCATGGATTCGGCCTCGGCCACCTCGTAGCGGCAATTGACGAGGCTGGCGTACTTGGAGTCGGGCCGGCGTTCGTTGCGGATGCTGGACAGGCGCTGCGGATCGATGGTCAGGCCGAACAGCTTCTTGCGCGAGGGCACCAGGGCGGGCGGCAGTTGCTTGCGCTCGAAATCCTCGGGGATCAGCGGGTAGTTGGCCACCTTGAGGCCGAACTGCATGGCCAGGTACAGGCTGGTGGGGGTCTTGCCGCTGCGCGAGACGCCCACCAGGATCACGTCGGCGCCCGTCAGGTCCTGGTGGGTCTGGCCGTCGTCATGGGCCAGCGTGTAGTTGATGGCCTCCATGCGCTCCAGGTATTCCTTGCTCTCGCTGATGTCGGCGAAGCGGCCCACGCGGTGCAGCGATTTCTGGCCCAGCTCCAGCTCCAGCGGCCGCACGAAGGTGCCGAACATGTCGAACACCTTGCCCTTGCACTGGCTCTCGATCAGGTCGAGCATGTCCTGGTTGACCAGGGTGGTGAAGACGATGGGCTTGTGGCTTTCCGACTCGGCCACATGGTTGATCTGGCGCACGGCCTGGTGGACCTTGTCCATGGTGTCCACGAAGGGGATGCGGACCAGGCGCGACTTGGTGTCGAACTGGGCCATGATGGCCGTGCCGAAGGTCTCGGCTGTAATGCCAGTGCCATCGGAGATGACGAAGATGGTGTGGGTGTGCATGGTGGTCGGACTCTGGACAGGGGGGCTGCCGTCGGTTCACGGCAAACGCCTACAATGGCGCCCATTATTCCCAATTTCCCATCCATGCTCGCTGCCGGCCTCCAACCAGAACAGCAAAGCCTCGCGCATGCCTGCGTGGGTGGATCGACCGTGCCCGGCTTTGGCAGCCGGGGCGGCGCACGACGGTTTTCAACTTCTGGAGCTTTCCCATGTCTCAACTGTTCGAGGCCACCGCCCTCGTCGTTCCGTTTGAACAACTGAGGATGACCGATGTCGAGTCCGTAGGCGGCAAGAACGCCTCGCTCGGCGAAATGATCTCGCAGCTGCCGCAGGGCGTGCGCGTTCCCACGGGCTTTGCCACCACGGCCCACGCCTTCCGCCAGTTCCTGGCCCATGACGGCCTGGCCGACAAGATCAGCGCCAAGCTGGCCGCCCTGGATGTGGAAGATGTCCGCGCCCTGGCCCAGGTCGGTGCCGAAATCCGTGCCCTGGTCGAGAACCAGCCCTTCCCGGCCGATCTGGAGCAGGCCATCCGCGAGGAATTCGTGCGCCTGCAAGGTGGCAACGAGGCGGCCTCGTTCGCCGTGCGCTCCTCGGCCACGGCCGAAGACCTGCCCGACGCCTCGTTCGCAGGGCAGCAGGAAACCTTCCTGAACGTGGTGGGCATCGAGTCGGTGCTGCACAAGATGAAGGAAGTCTTCGCCTCGCTGTACAACGACCGCGCCATCTCCTACCGCGTGCACAAGGGCTTTGCCCACGACGTGGTGGCCCTGTCGGCCGGCGTGCAGCGCATGGTGCGCTCCGACCTGGGCGCGGCCGGCGTGATGTTCACCATCGACACCGAATCGGGCTTCGAGGAAGTGGTCTTCATCACCTCCAGCTACGGCCTGGGCGAGACCGTGGTGCAGGGCGCCGTCAATCCTGACGAGTTCTATGTGCACAAGCCCATGCTCAAGGCCGGCAAGAAGGCCCTGATCCGCCGCAACCTGGGCTCCAAGCTGATCCAGATGGTCTTTGCCTCGCCCGAGGAAAAGGCCGCCAGCGGCCGCCTGGTCAAGACCACCGACGTGGCCCATGAGCTGCGCAACCGCTACTCGCTTTCCGATGAGGACGTGCAGCAGCTGGCCCACTATGCCCTGGTCATCGAGCAGCACTATGGCCGCCCCATGGACATCGAGTGGGGCAAGGACGGCACGGACGGCCAGCTCTACATCCTGCAGGCCCGCCCCGAGACCGTGAAGAGCCAGGCCAAGGGCCAGGCCGAGCAGCGCTACGCGCTCAAGGGCACGGGCAATGTGCTGGCCGAAGGCCGCGCCATTGGCCAGAAGATCGGCACGGGCCCCGTGCGCCTGGTCAATGACATCGCCAACATGGACCAGGTCCAGCCCGGCGATGTGCTGGTGACCGACATGACCGATCCCAACTGGGAGCCGGTGATGAAGCGCGCCTCGGCCATCGTCACCAACCGTGGCGGCCGTACCTGCCACGCGGCCATCATTGCGCGCGAACTGGGCATTCCGGCCGTGGTCGGCTGCGGCAACGCCACCGACCTGCTCAAGGACGGCACCCTGGTCACCGTGAGCTGCGCCGAAGGCGATACCGGCAAGATCTATGACGGCCTGATCGAGACCGAGGTCACCGAGGTGCAGCGTGGCGAGATGCCCGCCATCAAGACCAAGATCATGATGAACGTGGGCAACCCCCAGCTGGCCTTCGACTTCGCCCAGCTGCCCAACGAGGGTGTGGGCCTGGCCCGCCTGGAGTTCATCATCAACAACAACATCGGCGTGCACCCCAAGGCCATCCTGGACTACCCGGCCGTCGATGCCGACCTCAAGAAGGCCGTCGAGTCCGTGGCCCGCGGCCATGCCTCGCCGCGCGCCTTCTACGTGGACAAGGTCGCCGAAGGCGTGGCAACGATCGCCGCGGCCTTCTGGCCCAAGCCCGTCATCGTGCGCATGTCGGACTTCAAGTCCAACGAGTACCGCAAGCTCATCGGCGGCAGCCGCTACGAGCCCGAGGAAGAGAACCCCATGCTGGGCTTCCGTGGCGCCGCGCGCTACATCTCCGAGGACTTCGGCGAGGCCTTCCGCATGGAGTGCGAGGCACTGCGCCGCGTGCGCGAGGACATGGGCCTGACCAACGTGCAGATCATGATCCCCTTCGTGCGCACGCTCAAGCAGGCCGAGCGCGTCACCCAGCTGCTGGCGGCCAACGGCCTCAAGCGCGGCGACAACGAACTCAAGCTCATCATGATGTGCGAGGTGCCCTCCAACGCCATCCTGGCCGACGAGTTCCTCGAGTTCTTCGACGGCTTCTCCATCGGCTCCAACGACCTGACCCAGCTGACGCTGGGCCTGGACCGCGACTCCGGCCTGGAGCTGCTGGCTGCCGACTTCGACGAGCGCGACCCGGCCGTGCGCAAGATGCTGTCGCGCGCCATCAAGGCCTGCCTGGATCAGGGCAAGTACGTGGGCATCTGCGGTCAGGGCCCTTCGGACCACCCGGACTTCGCCCAATGGCTGGCTGACGAAGGCATTGCCTCCATCTCGCTGAACCCCGACAGCGTGGTCGCCACCTGGCAGCGCCTGGCGCAGTAAGGGCTGGCAGCGTCGCCATGCATACGCCGAAAGCGCACTTGCATGACGACGCGGTCGGGGGACCGTCCGAAGGCGAGACCTTCGCCCCCGACCTGCACGACATCCGCCATCTGTGGCTCAAGGCCGTGCTGTTCGCGGTCTGGGTCGCCGTATCCTTTGGCGCCTGCTACTACGCACGCGACCTGCAGGCGCTGATGCCCGACTGGCCGCTGGCCTACTGGTTCGCGGCCCAGGGGGCAGTCCTGATGTTCCTGGCCATCGTCATCGTCTATTGTCTGTCCATGGACCATTTCGAGCGCCGCGAGGCCCGGGCCGCTTTTGCGACGGCACCGGCTCCCGCATCCCCATCGGCCGATACGCAACCGTCCGCACCGCCATCGCCTCCCGGCCATGGCTGAGCGCGCACCGCTGACGGCGGCCTCCCACTGGCGGCTGCACCGCATCGTGGCCCTGTACACGCTTGGTGTACTGGGCTTTCTGGCCCTCATGTTCTGGGCCGAGCAGCAAGGCCTGTCCCGCCACTGGATAGGCCCCATCTTCCTGTTCTTCACCGTCATGGTCTACGCGGCCATCGGCGTGTACCTGCGCACCAGCGACCCCGAGGAGTACTACGTCGCTGGCCGGCGCATTCCGCCCTTCTACAACGGCATGGCGGCTGCGGCGGACTGGGTCAGCGCGGCCTCGTTCATCAGCCTGTCGGGGGCGCTGTACCTGCAGGGCTTTGCCGGCGTGCCGGGCCAGGCCGGCGGGCTGGCCTACCTGCTGGGCTGGACGGGCGGCTTTTGCCTGGTTGCCATGCTGATCGCGCCGCACCTGCGGGCGATGCAGCTCTACACCATTCCCGATTTCTTCCAGCAGCGCTACGGCGGGCGCTGGCCGCGCGTGATCGCGGCGCTGGCGGCCGTGATCTGCTCGTTCACCTATGTGGTGGCGCAGATCTACGGCGTGGGGCTGATCGCTTCGCGGCTGACGGGCGTGCAGTTCGAGATCGGCATCATGCTGGGCCTGGGGGGCGTGCTGCTGTGCTCGTTCCTGGGCGGCATGCGTGCCATCACCTGGACCCAGGTCGCGCAGTACGTGGTCATCCTGCTGGCCTTTCTGATCCCCGTGTCCTGGCTGGCCTACCGGCAGATGGGCAATCCCGTGGCGCCGCTGGCCTATACGGCCCAGCTCAGCCAGATTGCGGAGATGGAGCAGCGCCTGCTGGACTCGCCGGCCGAGCAGGAGGTGATCGCCGCCTACCGCCTGCGCGCCGAGGTGCTGGAGGACAAGCTCAAGGACGTGGCGCGCGTGCTGGCCGCCGAGCGCCAGGAGCTGGCCGAGCGCATACGTGATCTGCGCACGCGCAGCGGCGATATCGGCGCCATCATGACCGCCAGCCGCGAACTGGCCGCCATGCCGCGCGACGAAGCCGCCGCGCGCGCGCTGTGGACACGCCAGCTGCTGGAAATGCGCGAGCGCGAGAAGCCGCTGGGCGGCATTCCGCTGCACAGCCTGCCATTCGCCGGCAATCCCGACGGATCACCCCAGGAACAGCAGATCTACGAGGACAGCCGGCGCAACTTCCTGGCGCTGATGTTCTGCCTCATGGCCGGCACGGCCGGCCTGCCGCACCTGCTCACGCGCTACTACACGGCGCCCTCGGTGTCGGGGGCGCGGGCTTCGGTGGGCTGGACGCTGTTCTTCATCGGCGTGCTGTACATGAGCGCGCCGGCCCTGGCCGTGCTGGTCAAGTTCGAGGTCATGAACAACCTCGTGGGCATCCGCTTTGATGAGTTGCCCAACTGGATGGCGCAGTGGGCCCGGGTGGATGCTTCATTGCTTGCGGTGGAGGATGTCAACGGCGATGGTGTCCTGCAGTTCGGCGAGATCCGCATGGGCGCCGACCTCATCATGCTGGCCACGCCCGAGCTGGGCGGCATGCCCTACGTGGTCTCTGGTCTGGTGGCGGCCGGCGGCCTGGCAGCGGCGCTGTCCACGGCCGATGGACTGCTGCTGACCATCAGCAACGCGCTGGTGCGCGACCTGTACTTTCGCGAGCGCCGCCGCCGCGCCTCGCCCGAGCAGCGCGTGATCCTGTCCAAGTTCGCGCTGCTGGTGATGGCGCTGTCGGCCGCCTTCGTGGCCTCGCGCCGTTCCTCGGACATCCTGCCCATGGTCACGGCATCGTTCTCGCTGGCGGCCTCGGCCTTCGTGCCCGCCATGGTGCTGGGCATCTTCTGGCGTGGCACCACGCGCCGGGGCGCCGTGGCCGGCATGCTGGCCGGGCTGGGCGTCACGCTGTACTACATGGTCTCGCATGTGCCGGCACTGCAGCCCGTGCTGCCCGAAGCGCTGCACGCCCGCCTGTGGTGGGGCATACAGCCGATTTCCTCGGGCGCCTTCGGCGTGCCGGCCGGCCTGCTGGTGACCTGGCTGGTCAGCTGCCTGGACCCGCGCCGCCGGGCACCGGTGCGTTCCGTGCCCGCAAACGTGTCCTGACAGGCAGCGGGCGCCTGGCGTGGGGACGGCCATTTTCTGTCCCGTTTTTGTGCTTATGGCAGATCTGGATCATTGCCGGCCCCACTGAAGCCCTCGCGTGCTGGAAAACCCGCTTTTGGGAGCCGGAGGCTCATGACACGCTGCGAGCCGTGTCCGATCCGATCCCTTGCAGAGAATCCCGTCCGCCATGCATTTTGTGAAAACGTCCGCCGGCCAACAGGCATTCAAGGAACGCCATGCCGATCTCTCGCCCCGGTTGCGCTCGGCCTTTTTGCTGTTTGACGGGCAACGCAGCCTGGCGCAGGTGCTGCAGGCCGTCGCCGGAATGGGCGTGACTCAGGACGAGATCCTGGCGCTGGTGGAGCGCGAATGGCTGGCTCCGCGCGACGCGGCCGAGCCCCGGCTGGGCGTGGTGGCCGTTGCGGTGCCGTCGGTCCCTGCCGCGCCTGCTGCAGCGGCTTTGTCCACCGATTCCGCTGGCGAGGCCCCCGCGCAGTCCGAGCCTTCGCTGGCCGCGCGCTATCGCAGCGCCTATCCGCTGGCCGTGGCCATCACGGCCAACCTGGGCCTGAAGGGGTTCCGGCTCAACCTTGCCGTGGAAGCGGCCATGGGCTACGACCAGCTGGTGGCACTGGCGCCGCGCCTGCGCGAGGCGGCCAGCCCCGCCAGCTACCTGCCGCTGCACGAGGCGCTGTTCGGCAAGGCACCTTGAACGAGGAATGGCCCCCACGCGCCCCGAGAGGGCTTGGGCGGCCCGGCAATGAAAAAGGGCAAGGCGCCTTCGCACCTTGCCCTTGCATGAACCTGTGGGTGCAGGCTCAGACGGCCAGCAGCTCCACGTCGAACTTCAGCGTGGCGTTGGGGGGGATCACGCCGCCGGCGCCGCGGGCGCCATAGCCCAGCTCGGCCGGGATGATCAGGGTGCGCTGGCCGCCCACCTTCATGCCTTGCACACCTTCGTCCCAGCCCTTGATCACCATGCCGCCGCCCAGGGGGAAGACGAAGGGATCGTTGCGGTCCTTGCTGGAGTCGAACTTGGCGCCCTGCACGCCGTTGTTGTAGAGCCAGCCCGTGTAGTGCACGGTCACGCTGCGGCCGCGCTGGGCTTCGGCGCCGTCGCCCACGACGGTGTCTTCATACTGCAGGCCGGATGCGGTGGTGGTGAAAGCCATGGTGGTATTCCTTGAGAGAGAAACGGTAGGGGAAAGGAGACGACCCGGCGGGCCGGATGCCCTGCGCGGGAAGAGGCCGTGGCGCCTGGTGCCGCGCCCGGCCTGACATCACTTCTTGGCGCGCGCGGCCACCCAGCGGTTGGCAAAGGCCTGCACATCGGACAGGCGCTTGAGCAGGTCCTGGCCGGCCAGCGTCACGGTGTAGCCGTCGGAACCATGCTCCAGCAGCCCGCACTCGCGCAACTCCTTGATGCGGGTGTTCAGCGTGTTGGGCGTGATGCCGCCCACGCTGTCTTGCAGCAGTCGAAAGGTCTGAGGATGGCCGTCACGCAACGCCCACAGCACGCGCAACGCGTAGCGGCATTCGAGTTTCTCGAACAGCTGGTTGATGGCGGCGTTTTCCTTGGAGCTCATGACGCTTCTCCTTGCGCAATGGTGTGGGTGGGCCGGCGGGTGCGTCCGGGTGGAACGCGCGCCGAGCCAAGTCCCGGGGAACTATAGCTCTGGATCCATTTTGCTACAAGTTTGGTAGCTCAAAATCCACAGCGGCAATGCCCCACGCTAGAGGAATACGCGTATGACCAAGCCAGTGTTGCAGGCCCGCCACGTAGCCTGCCCGCTGCGCGGCGGTTTCTCAGCTCTTGAGTTTGAGCAGATAGGTCATCACGCTGGCGGTGGTGTGCTCCAGCTCCAGAAAGCCGCTGAAATCGCGGCCCGCCAGCCAGGAAGGCTCCCAGCGGTTCTGGCGCAGGGCTCGCTGCCAGCTCTCGTGCTGGGTGGCCTGCTCCACGGCGCCAAGCAGGGCCTGGGCACGTGCGGCGCTGACCTGCTTGCCGGTGAAGACGGCGCGCCAGTTGGCCATGTCCGCATCCAGCCCCTGCTCGCGGAACGAGGGCAGGCCGAACAGGCTGCGGCGCGAGGACACGCCGATGGCGCGCAGCTTGCCGCTGGCCAGCGCCTCGCCGAACTCGCTGTAGCCGGACACGCCCATGCGCGCATCGCCATTGAGCAGGGCCTCCACCACCTGGGCGCCGCCCGGAAACGGCTTGTAGACCAGTTGCTCGGGCGCAGCCTTGGCCGCTCGCGTGAGCAGGCCGGCGAACATGTGGTCCACGCCGCCCGCCGAGCCGCCTGCAAACGACTGGTGGGCCAGGTCGCTGCGCAGCGCAGCCACCAGATCCTTGGCATTGCGGATGGGGGAATCGGCCGGCACGGCCACGACCAGGTAGTCGCTGGTCAGGCGGGCAATCGGCTGCACATGCGACATGTTGACGGCCGGCTTTTGCAGTGCCACCGCGCCGACCATCACCATGCCACCGATCAGCAGCGCATCGGAGTCCTTGCCATGGCGCTCGGCAAACTGGGCCAGGCCGATGGTGCCTCCCTTGCCGCCCAGGTTTTCATACTCCACGCGCTCGGCCGCGCCGCTGGCCACCAGGGCTGCGCCCAATGCGCGGCCGGTCTGGTCCCAGCCGCCGCCGGCATTGGCTGGAATGACGATGCGCAGGCTGCTCGCCACGCGCTGGGCGCCACCGGCGGCGCGCGGCGCATGGGCTGCAGGCGCTGCAGCGGGCGGCGCGGCATGCGCCAGCGGAGAGCACAGCATGGCCAGGGCAGCGCCCTGGGCCAGCATCTGGCGGCGGCTCGGGCGCGTGCCGTCAGCGGTGGGGGTGGCGTCGGCGGTTTGCGAAAAGCTCGGAAGGCGCATGCAGTCTCCAATCGGGTTCGCGCGCCATTGTGGGCGCAAATGAATCAGAAAAGCAGATTATGTAAGCATATGCGTCAGCAACTTGACACAACACGGTAGCGCGCAGTTCGACCCAGCCCAGCCAAAGGCCTGTCCGGATCAGAACCTGCCGCGCAGCGTCAGCGCCATGCTGCGCGGCTCGCCGTAGTAGTTGCCCGACACCGAGGTGCCCACGGTGCGGTAGTAGGTCTTGTCCAGCACATTGTTGAGGTGGGCGACGAGCGTCCAGCGCGGATCGATCTTGTACTCGGCCATGAGATTCCAGACCGCATAGCCGCCCTGCGTGTACTTGTAGGGGACGCTGGGGCCGTCGTACCTGGCGGTGGCGTCGTTCCACGTGGCGGCCGTGCCCGAGACATATTGCCGGCTCTGCACGGTGGCGCCTGCCCCCAGCTTCCATGGCGACGCCTGGCCCGGCAGCTGCCAGGTGCCCCAGAGCTTGAGCAGGTGCCGGGGCGTGATCGTGCTGAACGCGGTGTTGCTCGCCCGGTTGCGGTTGTGGTTGTAGGTATAGCCGGCATGGAGATTGACGCCGCGCGCCAGCTCGCCGCTGACCTCCATGTCCAGGCCCTGGCTGAGCACCTTGCCGCTGGACACATAGCAGCACTGCCCCGAGCGCCAGGTGATGCCCTGCAGCGGATAGCCGGGGTCCAGCACGGCCTGATCGTTCTGCTCGGTGCGGTACAGGGCAAACGCAGTGTTGAGCCTGCCTTCCAGCAGATCGCCCTTCACGCCCAGTTCGGCCGTGGAGCCATGCATGGGTTCCAGGCCCGTGCCGGGTGCGGGGCCGGCCTTGTATTCGGCCTGGGGCTTGAAGATTTCGGCATAGCTGGCATAGGCCGTCCATTGGGCGTTCAGGTCGTGGACCAGCCCGGCAAAGGGCACGGCCTTGGTGGGCTCGGAATAGCCCGTGGTTTCCTGCCCGGCCCAGGCGCCGGAAGCCTCGCGCTCGCGGTAGGCCGCACTGTACTTGTAGCGGTTGAAGCGCGCACCCACGATGAGCTTGGTGCTCTCGGTCAGCTCCATGCGCAGCGTGCTGTAGAGGCCATACTGCTTTTGCCCGTAAGGGCCATAGCTGCGCAGCGGATCGGTGTTCAGCTGTGGCTCGGGCCAGGGCGTTGCGCCCGGATTGAAGACGTCCAGGGGGCGGCCTATGGGATTTGTGCGGTAGCTGTAGTCGTACTGGCGGCTGTTGATGTCCTGCATGTCCGAGCCCACCAGCAGCTCGTGCGTGCGGCCCAGCAGCTTGAAGGCGCCGCTGAGGTTCACGTCCAGCAGGTTCTGGCGGTTCCAGTACTCGGTGGGAATGCCCAGCCAGCGCGTGCCCTGGCCGGTCAGCGGGTCCACGGCCACGGCGCCGAAGGCGGCCTTGGTCATGCCGTGCTGGCGCGCCTGGGTGGCGTTGGCGCGCAGCGTCCATTGGGGAGCCAGGCGCCAGGTGAGCTTGGCGAAGGCTTCTCTGGAGTAGCCTTCCATATGGGCCCAGTCCGTGGTCAGGCCGGTGTTGCGCGGCAGGCCCAGGTCGGCGCCGTTGCTGTAGCGCGGCAGGCCCGCGCCGTTGCCTTTCTCGTGCAGGCGCTGGTCGCGCAGGCGCTGGTCGCGCAGGCCCAGGGCCAGCGTGGCGGCGGGACCGATATCGGTCTCTAGCACGCCGTAGAAGAAGGGCTTCTCGCTGGAGCGCCGGTCCGTGAAGTAGTTGCGCTTTTCATAGGCCACGATGGTGCGGCCGCGCAGCTTGCCGTCAAAGGCCAGCGGGCCGGAGGCATCGAATTCCGTGCGGTAGTTGTCCCAGCGGCCTGCGCTGGCCGTGAAGCTGAACTGCGGCGTGGCCGTGGGCATCTTGCGCACCAGGTTGACGGCACCGCCCGGGTTGCCCGTGCCGTTGAGCAGGCCGGCCGCGCCGCGCAGCAGCTCGATGCGGTCGTACTCGGCCAGGTCATAGGCCACGTTGGCATACAGGCCCGTGTCCATGGGCGCGCCGCCGTCCAGCTGGATGCTGTTGATCTGGAAGCCGCGCGAATAGATGTTGGGCAGGCGGTAGTTGTTGTCGGTCACCGTGATGCCCACGGCCTGTTCGGCAGCCTTGCCCAGGTCGGTGATGTTCTGGTCGTCCAGCCGCTGCCGCGTGAGCACGGCCACCGACTGCGGCATTTCGCGCATGGCCTGTGCGGTCTTGCCCACGGTGATGGCATCACTGGTGTAGGAGCCCGTGCCCTCGGTCTCTCCCAGGCGCCGGGCGGAGACACGCACTTCGCGCAGCGTGTAGTCGGCGGCCGCGTCCTCGCTCGTGTCGCTGGACACCGAGGCCGCAGGGCGCCGCATCAGGGTCAGCGCACCGCTGCCCGAGCGGACCAGGTCCAGCCCGCTGCCGGCCAGGGCTGCGCGCGCGGCCCGCTCGGGCGTGTAGCTGCCGCGCACGGCTGGCGCCGTGATGCTGCGCACCAGCTCCGCATCGATGGATACCGGCTGTCCGCTCTCGGCCGCAATGCGGGTGAGCGTCTGTCCCAGGGGCTGGGAGGGAATGTCGTAGGCCTGCGGGGCCGGACTGGTCTGGGCCCATGCGGACTGTGGTGGGTGGACGGCAGCGCCCAGCAGGGCGAGGGTGGCGGCCACGACCGTGGGCTGCAGGTTGAGCACGGGTCGTATGTGGTGTGCGCGATGGAGTGTTGCTTGCATGGCAGAGGTTGGCGGATGGCAGATGAGGGGCAGGCCTGCCCATGCAGGCCCTCATCCCTCATGTGCAACAAGCGGTGAAAAGCGTCAGTGGTGGCGAGAAAAATGTTCGCCAGGCCTGACGTCCGCCTCAGGCCCGCTCCACCCGCACCAGCCAGCCCGCCGAATGCACATGCACGGCCACGGGCAGCGTGTCCCCGATGATGGCCAGGGCGCGGTCGCTGTCGTCCAGAGGGTAGATGCCGTGCACGCGCAGGCGGGCCGCTTCGTCCGAGATGCGCAGCAGGCCGGCTCGGTAGGGGCGAAGCGCTGCAACCACCTCGCCCAGCGGGCGGTCGTTGACCACCAGCCGCCCCTGCTGCCAGCTGGCGGCTGTGGCATCGGCCGCTGCAGGCGTGATGCCAGCGGGCGATAGCCATGCCGCTTGGCCTGTGTCCAACGGCTGCTGTGCTCCGCCCACGCTGACCAGCACCAGCTGCCCCTGCAGGGCGACGGCCAGACTGCGATCGTCCTGCTGGCGCAGCAACAGGCGCGCGCCCTGCGTTCCTGCCGCCACCTGCACATGGCCGTGACGGCAATGCACGCTGAACGGGCGCAGCGCATCCGGCTGCACGCTGGCAATGCATTCGCCGCTGCGCAGGCGCAGGCTGCGCGAGCCGGCGCTGTATTCCAGGTCCACGGCCGAGCGGGCATTCAGCAGCAACTGGCTGCCATCGGCCAGCTCGAAGCTGCGGCGCTCACCCGTGCCGGTGCGCAGGTCGGCCAGCATGTCCTGCAGCGGCGTGAAGCGCTGCGCGACCAGGGCCGTGGCCGTGCCCACTCCGCCCACGGCCAGGGCGCCGCGCAGCAGGCGCCTGCGCTGCAGCGCGCTGCTGCGTGCCGACGACAGCGCCTGTGCCAGCGCATCCGCATGGCCCGGTGCACGCTGGTTGAAGGCGCGCGCTGCGGCAAAGGCTCCGTCCACGGGTGCGGCCAGGCGCTGCCATGCCAGGCGATGCGCGGGATGGAGGTTCAGCCAGTCGTCAAAGGCGCTGCGCTCGGCTGCCGTGGCCTCGCCGGAGCGCAGCAGCACCAGCCAGTCGATGGCCTCGTCGGTCGCGTTGCCGGGGGCGTTGGCGGGAGCTTGGGGGAGGGCGTTGTCCATGGGCTCAGCCTTGCTCGTCCAGCGCCCGTGCGCAGGCCTGCCAGCCCTGGACCATATATTTGCGCACCATGCTGGCGGACACGCCCAGCTGCTTGCCGATCTCGGCATAGGTCATGGCGTCGAGCTGGCTCATGAGAAAGGCGCGCTGCGCCTTGTCCGGCAGGCCGTCGAGGGCGCGCGCTATGCCTTGCAGCGATTCGAGCAGCAGGGCGCGTTCTTCGGGTGAGGGCGCCACGGCCTGCGGCAGGTGGGTGATGGCGTCGAGATAGGCGCGCTCCAGATCGCGGCGTCGCCAGAAGTCGAACAGCACGCGCTTGGCGATGGTGGTCAGAAAGGCGCGTGGCGTGCCCACGCCGCTCAGGTCGGGCTGGGCCACCACGCGCACAAAGGTCTCCGAGGCCAGGTCCTCGGCATCTGCACGGTTGCTCAGCCGCTGGTGCAGGCGGCCCAGCAGCCAGGGATGGTGGTCGGTGAAGAAGGCCTGGGCCAGCGGGCGTTCGGGCGAGGCCGCCGCCGTGGCGGCGCTGCCGTTGCCGGCAGGCAGGGAGGGCGACATGGATGGAGAGATTGGAGGAATGAGAATTATTCCTATTCTAGTGACTCCATCCATGCGCTTTCACGCTCAGAAGTCGTAACGCATGCTCACGTTGACGCTGCGTGGCGCGCCCCAGGTGTAGTACAGGCCCTGGGCATTGAAGTTGGTCACGCCAGAGAAGTAGTGCTTGTCGAACAGGTTGTTGACGTTGGCCGCGATGCTGAGGTGGCGGTTGATCTGGTAGCGCGCCATCAGGTCCATCACCCAATAGGCATCCTGGCGCAGCGTGGCGGCGCCGCGGCTGGTGGAGATGGCGCTCTGCCAGCGCGCGGCGCCACCCACGGTCAGGCCGGACAGCGCGCCCTGCGCGAAGCGGTAGGTGGTGCCCAGCTTGAACTGGTGGCGCGGGCTGGTGGCGGCGTTGTCCAGATTGCTGTTGATGGTCACGTAGCTGCCCTGGGCCTGCCAGCCCTTGGCCAGCTCGCCCGACAGTTCCAGTTCGAAGCCGCGCCTGCGCGCGCCCTGGACCGCGCGGTAGGCCGTGTCGCCATTGGGCATGAGCCCGTCTTCCACGGCCGTGTTGTCGGTGCGCATCCAGAAATGGGCGACGCTGGCGTTCAAACGCTTGTCGAAGAATTCGCCCTTGGCGCCGATCTCGTAGGTCAGGCCCTCCTCGGGCGGCAGGGTGCGTTCCTGCAGATCCTTGGCGCTTTGCGCCTTGAAGATGCTGGCGTAGCTGCCATACAGCGAGATGTTCGGGCTGACGTCATACACCAGGCCCGCATAGGGCGTGACCACGCCATGCTCGCGCATGTTGTAGTTGTACCAGCTGATGTCGGTCACATCCTTCTGGTCGTAGTTGGTCACGCGCAGGCCGGCGATCAGCTTCAGCGGATCGGCCAGATTGAGGCGTGCCGCGCTGTAGAGATAGCTGCGCTTGTTGCTGAACAGGTCGTTGGAATAGGGGATGTTGTCCGCCGGCGCCGGGATGGCTGCGCCGCCCTGGCTGAAGTCCACCTGCGGCAGGTCCACGCCGGGGCGCGCGCCGCGCAGCAGCGTGGTGCGGTTGCGTGCGGCGCCCGCGCCCACCAGCAACTCATGCTGGCGGCCGAACAGCGTGAACGGGCCCTGCACGTCGATGCTGATGTTCTGGTTGCGGGACTCGATGTCCTTGTAGGCCGCGAACTGGGCCGAGCTGGGCAGGGCGTAGCGCAGCAGGCCGATCTGCATGTCGGGCGTCTTCACCTCTTCATGCGACATCTGCAGCTTGGCCTTCCAGCCGCTGGCAAAGCGGTGCTCCAGGCGCGCGAAGCTGTTGAGCGACTCCTGTTCGTAGCCCGACCAGGGCGCGGCGATGTTCAGCGAGCGCGGCATCCAGCCGACGAACTGGCCGGCGCCCGTGTAGCCCTGGATGGGCGTGGTGCCGCCCGAGCCGCGCAGCTCGCGCTGGCGGTAGGTGATGCCGGCGCTCAGCAGGGTGTCGGGGGTGAGGTCGTATTCCAGCGTGCCGTACAGCATGGAGCTGTTGCTGTGCTGGTGGTCGCGGAAGCTGTCGCCGCTCTTGCGCGAGGCCACCAGGCGGCCTCGCAGGCTGCCTTCCTGGTTCAGCGGGCCGGCAATGTCGGCATCGGCACGGTAGGTGCCCCAGCTGCCCGCGCTGGCCATTGCGCTGGCCTGGAAGTCGCGCGTGGGGCGCTTGCGGATCAGGTTGACCGTGGCTCCGTAGGCGCCGTCGCCATTGATAAGGCCCGACGAGCCCTTGAGCACTTCAACGCGGTCGATCTCGGCCAGATCGTCCAGCGAGTACATGATGTGCGTGTTCCAGCCCCAGCCATTGGTGAGCTGGCGGCTGCCATCGGTCTGCAGGTTGACGCTGGAGCCGCGCACGTTGAAGGTGGTCATCTCGCTCTGGCGGACCACGGCCACGCCGGGCGTCTGCTCCAGCAGGTCGGTCAGCGTCTCCAGCTTGAAGTCGTCCATGCGCTGGCGCGTCATCACGCTCACCGACTGCGGCGTCTCGCGCAGCGACAGGCCCAGGCCCGTGGCCGTGCTGCTGGGCCCGGTCGCGGTGTAGGCGCCCGTGCCTTCCGTGGCGCTGCCGACCTCGGCCTTGGCGGTGACGCGCACCTCGCCCAGCGTGGTGGCGCCCACGGCTGAGGCGGCAGGCGATGCCTGCGAGCGGCGCAGCGTATAGCCGCCGTTGCCCGAGGTCGCGGCCGCCAGGCCCGAGCCCGCCAGCAGGCGGGTCAGCGCCTCGGCCGGCGCATGGCTGCCCTGCAGGCCCGGGCTTTGCAGATCGCGCACCAGCTCGGGCGTATAGGCCAGCAGCACGCCCGAGGCCTTGGCGAAGCGCGTGAGCGCGGCCTCCAGCGGTCCTGCCGGAATGTCGTAGGCCTGGGCGCGCTCGGTACCTGTCTGGGCCTGGGCCTGGGCCTGGGCCTGGGCCTGGGCATTCGCGGGCAAGGGCAGGGCGGACAGGCTGGCCAGTGCGGCGGCCAGGGCCAGGGTCAATGCGGACCGGTGGAACGCGGGCGCAGGCTGCGCGGGGCGGAGGACGCGTGCCGCCGCGGTAGCGAGGCGGCGCTGGTGATGGAGGTCGGACATGTTGGTGCGGTCTTTGGATCAGGGAGGAAACATGGCGCCGCAAAGCGCCTCTCCCCTGCTTGTCACGCGAGATGAGAAAAGGTACAGACCGATGTCACCGGGCCGGGTTGTCCCGCCGCCTTCTCTTCATGCCGGACCTATGCGCACCCAGTAGCGCACCGGCACATGGATGCGCACGGGCAGCACCTGTACCAGGGACTGCAGGATGCGGTCCGTATCGGCGAGCGGGAAGACACCCGACAGGCGCAGCCCGGCCACCTCGGGTGCCAGCGTGATCAGCCCGGGTCGGTAGCGGCGCAGTTCGTCGATGAAGCGGTCCAGGCGCATGCCCGAGGCCACGAGCACGCCTTCGTCCCAGCCCGGCCCCTCGCCGGCCGCGCCGGCCGGCAGGGCCAGCGTGGCACTGAGCCTTGCGGCTTCGCCGCTGTCGACGCGCAGCAACTCGCCCGCGCGGCTGCGGGCCTCGACCGCGCCCTCGAAAACGGCCACGCGTGTATCCGCAGTCTCCATGTCATGGCGCACCGTGAAACGCGTGCCCAGGGCGCGCAGCCTGCCCGCGGGCGTGTCCACCACAAAGGGGCGCGCAGGCTGGGCCGTGTCATGGGCGGTGGTGACCATCAGCTCGCCGCGCAACAGCAGCACGCGGCGCAGCCGGTCGTCGAAGGCAAGGTCCACGGACGTCTCGGTGTTGAGCAGCAACTGCGTGCCATCGGGCAACTGCAGGGAGCGCCGCTCGCCCTTGGCGGTGCTGACATCGGCATTCCAGGCCTGCCAGGGCAGGCGCTCATGCGCAGTCCATGCCGCAGCACCTGCGCCGGCCAGGCCAGCGACGCTGGCCAGCAGGCGTCGGCGTGACTGGGCGGTCTTGAGGCTGCGCGCCAGCGTGGCCGTGGCAAGGGGTCCATTGAGGGGACCGCTGTTCGAGCGTGCGTCAGGCAGCCTGAGCCGCGCATTCGTGGCCTCGATGTGCTGCCAGGCCCGCTCATGCAGCGGATGGGCCGCGCGCCAGTCCAGCCATTGCGCGCGTTGCTCCTCTGTGCACTCGCCTGACCACAGCTGCACCAGCCAGTCCACGGCGCTGTGGACCACGTCAGGCGGCAGCGCGGGGCCGATACTATCGGCGCCATGGACGCGCCCGGCAGCGCAGCGCTGTGTCATGCCGCATGTTCCGGGAAGTAGCAATGCCGGATGGCGCGCGCCATGTACTGCTTGACCGAACTGACCGAGACCTGCAGCAGCAACGCGATCTCGGCATAGGCCATGCCGTCCAGCTGGGCGTGCAAAAAGGCCGCGCGCACCTTGGGCGGCAGGCCGTCGAGCAGGCGGTCCAGCTCGCACAGCGTCTCCAGCACGATGGCGCGTTCCTCGGGCGAGGGCGCCAGCGGCTCGGGCTGCAGCGCCAGCGTGTCCAGATAGGCACGTTCAATTTCTCGGCGGCGCAGGTGGTTGGCCATCACGCGCTTGGCCACCGTGGTGAGGAAGGCGCGGGGCTCCCGGATCTCGGACAGTTCGGTGCGGGACTCCATCACGCGCACGTAGGTGTCCTGTGCGAAATCTGCCGCATCGCCTGCATGGCCCAGCCGGCGCTGCAGCCAGGTGCGCAGCCAGCCATGGTGCTGCTGGTAAAGATGGGCAAGGGCCTGGTGGGGAGTCACGGCGGGACAGGACACGAAGGGTGAAGAGGGGGCGATGCAAGTGATAAGCATTCTTATTTTACTTTGGGTGGTGCTGGCACGGCCTTGGCGTGGCGCACGATTAAGCCGGTAAAGCTTGTGTAAATGCGATCAATTCTTATTTGTGGGCGGTAGAATCCGCTGGCCTATCCCTTCCTGTGCTCCCGTGGCCGCCATCCATGATGGTTGGCGCCGCGTGGCGCTGCCGCCTTTTCCTGTTGCGATGACACCCCCCAAACCGGACCCTCGGCGCCGTTCCTACTGGCTCAAGACACTGCACGAGTGGCATTGGGTCAGCTCCGCGCTGTGCCTGATCGGCATGCTGCTGTTCGCGGTCACGGGGTTCACGCTCAATCACGCGGGGCAGATCGAGTCCAGGCCGCGCATCGTGCGTGGCGAGGCGGCCTTGCCCGATGCGCTGCGCGTGCAACTGGTCCGGCAGCAGGCCAGCCAGTCGCGCGACCGGGCGCCCGTGCCTGCGCCGTTTGCGGACTGGGTGCGCGGCCAGTGGGGCCTCGAGGCCGAGGGCCGCGAGGCCGAATGGACGGACGACGAACTTTATGTCTCCCTGCCGCGCCCCGGCGGCGATGCCTGGGTGCGCGTTGCCCTGGCCGATGGCGAGGCCGAATACGAGCGCACCGACCGGGGCTGGATCGCCTATCTGAACGACCTGCACAAGGGCCGCAACACGGGCGCCGCCTGGAGCTGGTTCATCGACATCTTTGCCGCAGCCTGCCTGGTGTTCACCGTCACGGGCCTGTTCATCCTGAAGATGCATGCGGGCAACCGCCCCTTCACCTGGCCCATGGTCGGCATGGGGCTGGTGATTCCCATGCTGCTGGCCCTCCTGTTGATCCACTGAGAACCGAAAGAGCCTTGCCAATGAATCCGCACTTCTCTCTGCGCTACACCATGGCGCTTGGCGCCTGCCTGGGCGCGGTCCCGGTCTTTGCCGCCGGCCTGAACGTGGGCGTGGAAATTCCGCGCCTGGATGTCGCCGAATACCACCGCCCCTACGTGGCCGTGTGGATCGAGCGCGCCGACGCCTCGGTGGCCTCCACGCTGTCGGTCTGGTACGACGTGAAGATGCGCAATGCCGAAGGCACGAAGTGGCTCAAGGACATGCGCCAGTGGTGGCGCCGCACGGGCCGTGACCTGACGTTGCCGATCGATGGCATGACCAGCCCCACGCGTCCCGTGGGCAAGCACCAGCTGAGCTTCACCGAAGGCGCCAACCCCTTCGCCAAGCTGCCGCCCGGTGAATACAAGCTCGTGGTCGAGGCCGCGCGCGAAGTCGGCGGCCGCGAAGTGGTTACCGTGCCCTTCAAGTGGCCCGCGGCCAAGGCCGAGCAACTGAGCGCCAAGGGCAGCAGCGAGCTGGGCGAGATTTCGCTCGAACTCAAGCCTTGAAATTGAAACCCCCTGAGGCGCTGCGCGCCTTCCCCCTCACGAGGGGGACGACGCCCTCGCTGCGGGGCGGCCCTGGCTCGGCATCCCTGAGCTGGGCCCTGCATGTTGGTGGGCCACGCATCTTGCGGTGTACCCACGTGCCAGACCCATCCATGAACCAAGGAGATTCTTCATGAAGTCCAAGACCCGCTTTGCCGTCCGTCTGGCTGCCAGCCTCGCCATTGCCTGCGGCGCCTTCCAGGCCGCGCAGGCGCACAACCTGTGGCTGCTGCCCTCGACCACGGTGCTGTCCAAGGCCGAATGGATCACGGTGGATGCCGCCGTCTCCAACGACCTGTTCTTCTTCAACCACGTGCCGCTGGGCCTGGACAACCTCGTCGTCTCGGCGCCGGACGGCTCGGCCGTCGCGCCGCAGAATGCCCATCGCGGCAAGCTGCGCAGCGTGTTCGACCTGGACCTGCAGCAAAGCGGCACCTACCGCCTGGCCATCGTCAACGACGGCCTGTTTGCCTCCTGGAAGGACAAGGCCACGGGCCAGAACCGCCGCTGGCGCGGCTCGCCCGAGAAGTTCGCCGCCGATGTGCCCGCCGACGCGCAGGACCTGAAGGTGACCCAGTCGGTGGGCCGCATCGAGACCTTCGTGACCGTGGGCAAGCCCAGCGCCGTCAAGCCTTCCGGCAAGGGGCTGGAGCTGGTGCCCGTGACCCATCCCAACGACCTGGTCAAGGGCGAGAAGGCCACCTTCGCCTTCCATGTGGACGGCAAGCCCGCCGCCAACCTGGAAGTCGTGCTGGTGCCCGGCGCCACGCGCTACCGCGACAACAAGGGCGAGATCAAGGCCACGACCGACGCCAAGGGCGAGTTCAGCGTGACCTGGCCCACCGCCGGCATGTACTGGGTGGATGCCGATGCCCAGGACAGCAAGACATCGCTGCCCCAGGCCAAGGAGCGCCGCCTGTCCTACGTCGGCACCTTCGAGGTCCTGCCCTGACCTCGCCGGCCCCTCCCGTGCGCGTGCGCTTCGCGCCGGCCCTGTTCCAGGGCGGCGCGGGCCGGGGCCCTGCCGCGCCCGCCCCGGTGGGCGCGGCGTCCTTTGCCGTCTCCGGCCACGCGCCGCAGGCAGTGCGGCGGGCAGACCCCGCCGCACTGCAAACACTCACCGGCGAGACCATGGGCACGACCTGGAGCGTGCGCCTGCACAACCCGGATTTCCGCCCGCTCGATGAGGCGCGCCAGGCCACGGAGGCCGCGCTGGCCCTGGTCGTGCGCCAGATGAGCAACTGGGAGGCCGACTCCGACATCTCGTGCTTCAACCGCGCCGAGCCCGGCAGCTGGCATGCATTGCCGCCCGAATTCTTCACCGTGCTGACCTGTGCACTCGACTGGGCACAGGCCAGCGGCGGTGCCTGGGATCCGACCGTGGGGCCGCTGGTCGATCTGTGGGGCTTCGGCCCGCGTGCGGAAAAGGCGCAGGGCGCCGGCATCCCTGATGCCGATGCGCTGCTGCGGGTGCGCGAGCACGTGGGCTACCAGCGCATCGTGCTGGACCTGGAAGGCCGCCGCGCGCTGCAGTCCGGCGCCGTGCATGTGGACTTCAGCGGCATTGCCAAAGGCTATTCGGTGGACCTGGTCGCCCAGCGCCTGCAGGCGCTGGGCCATACCGATTTCCTCGTCGAGGTGGGCGGCGAGCTGCGTGCCTGCGGTCAACGCCCTGGCAACCAGCCCTGGCGCGTGGCCGTGGCCAGCATGGCGGACCAGTCCACGCCGCTGGTGCTGCCGCTGCGCGACATGGCCATCGCCACCTCGGGCGACCACTGGCATGCCTTCGAGCAGGGCGGGCGTCGCTACTCCCACACCATCGATCCGCGCAGCGGCGAGCCCGTCGCGCATGGCCTGACCAGCGTCACCGTGCTGCATGCCGAGTGCATGCAGGCGGACGCCCTGGCCACCGTGCTCACCGTGCTGGGTCCGCGCGAGGGCCTGGACTTTGCCGAGCAGCGCGGCGTGGCGGCGCTGCTGTGCGAGCGCACGGCGCAAGGCCCTGCCATGGCGATGACAACGGCTTTTGCCGCGCTGCTGCCGTGAGCGTTTCCCTCCCTTTCCCGCCGTGCAGATTTCCGGTCCTGCCATGACCTTGTCCGAACCCGGGCTGCGCGTACTCGCAGCCGCCGTGCTGGTCCTGTTCTATGCGGCCATGTGCGCCGCCATCTGGTGGCGCGAGCGCCGCCAGCGCATGCGGACCCTGCAGGAAGCGGCTGCGCTGACCAGCGCACGAGAGGGCGCGCTGCCCCTGCTCGTGGCCTATGCCAGCCAGACCGGCCAGGCCGAGGAATTGGCGCGCGAGACCGCCCGGCTGCTGCACACGGCCGGAGAAAGCGTGCACCTGTGCGCCCTGGACGCTGTGGATGCCGACCTGCTGGCGCGCACGCAAAGGGCGCTGTTCATCGCCAGCACCTATGGCGAAGGCGACCCGCCCGACAATGCGGCGCTGTTCCTGGTGCAGGCCATGGCCGATGCACAGCGGCTGTCCCATCTGCAGTACGGTCTGCTGGCGCTGGGCGACCGGCAGTACGCGCAGTTCTGCGGCTTTGGCCGCGCGCTGGACAGCTGGCTGCGTGCCGGTGGCGCCAGGCCCTGGTTCGAGCGCATCGAAATGGACAACGGCGCGCCGCAGGCACTGACCGCCTGGCAGCACCAGCTGACCCAGATCAGCAGCCTGGGCGACATGCCGGCATGGGAGCAGCCGGTCTTCAGCGAATGGACGCTGGCCGCGCGTCGGCACCTGAACCCGGGCAGCGCAGGCGAGCCGGTGTTCCACATCGAGCTGCAGCCCCCCGCGTCGGAGCCCACGCTGTGGGAGTCCGGCGACCTGGCGCAGGTCTGCATTCCTGCGGACCCGCAGCATCCGCGCGAGTACTCCATCGCCTCGATCGCCCAGGACGGCTGCGTGCACCTGCTGGTGCGCCAGGCGCGGCGCGAAGATGGCTCGCCGGGCCTGGCCTCGGGCTGGCTCACGCAGGGCGCGCCCCTGGGCGCAGCCATCACCCTGCGGCTGCGTGCGCACCGCAATTTCCGGCTCGAAGACAACCTGCAGCGCCCGCTGGTGCTGATCGGCAACGGCACGGGCCTGGCCGGCCTGCGCAGCCACCTGCGCGCGCGTGCTGCAGCGGGCCTGGGTCCCAACTGGCTGCTGTTCGGCGAGCGCAATGCGGCGCACGACCGGCTGTACGGCGACGAGCTTCAGGCATGGTGCGATGGCGGCGTGCTGCAGCGCCTGGACCTGGCCTTCTCGCGCGACCGCAGCCAAGGCGCGCCGCGTGCCTATGTGCAGGACCTGCTGGCGCAGTCCGGCGATGTCTTGCGCCAATGGGTGGAGCAGGGCGCGGCCATCTACGTGTGCGGCAGCCTGCAGGGAATGGCCCAGGGCGTGGACCAGGCGCTGCACGCCGTGCTGGGCGAGGTGCAGATAGAGTCGCTGGTGCGCAGCGGCCGATACCGGCGCGATGTGTACTGAACGCAGCTTGCGCCAGCGCAAATACGGGCACGGTTTGCTCCTGGGAACGTAGCATCGGCACGACAGATAAATCCTATTGTGCTCGTGAGAATGGAAATGATTCTCAATGTTCATATAATTTCGTTACATATCCCCATCCCATCGCATAACCAAACATTTCAAAGCGAGTTTCACGGGCCCCACAGCCCGTTTTCCGTTTCTGGAGTGTTTGCATGTCGTATCGCGATCTGCGCGGAGTTCTTCCGTCGCGTCCCTCCCATCTGGCCCTTGTGGTGGCTGCCGTCTGCGCTTCGGGTGCCGTCTCTGCACAGACGGCAACAGGCAATGCCGCGCTCGCCACGGAGCTGCGCGAAGTCGTGGTCTCCGCCTCGGGTTTCGAGCAGGACATCAAGGAGGCGCCGGCCTCCATCACCGTCATCCCGCGCGAGGAACTGGCCAAGGGCCGCTTCGGCAGCCTGACCGATGCGCTGGAAAGCGTGGAAGGCATCGACGTGGGCGCTGCGGCCGGCAAGACCGGCGGCCTGAACATCAGCATCCGCGGCATGCCCAGCGACTACACGCTGGTGCTGATCGACGGCCGCCGCCAGAATTCGGCCGGCAACGTCACGCCCAACGGCTTTGGCGAGACGCAGACCAGCTTCATGCCGCCCATCGGCGCCATCGAGCGCATCGAGGTCATCCGCGGACCCATGTCCACGCTCTACGGCTCCGACGCCATGGGCGGCGTGATCAACATCATCACGCGCAAGGTCGGCAAGACCTGGACGGGCAGCGTCAGCGCCGACTACACGCTGCAGCAGGAGTCGGAGTTCGGCGACGTGAAGACGGGCAAGTTCTACCTGAGCGGCCCGATCAAGGAAGAACTGCTGGGACTGTCGGTCTGGGGCAGCATGCAGCGCCGCGATGCCTCCGACATCTTCATGCCCGCCAACAATGGCGTGGCCCCGGTCACCATGGGCGGCAATCCCGTGAAGTCCGACGTGGACAGCCTGGGCCTGCGCCTGGCGCTGACGCCCAACCGCTATCACGACATCACGCTGGACATCGATGCGGGCCGCCAGACCTATGACAACTCGCGCGGCCAGCTCGGTACGCTGGGCCTGCAGGGCGGCTATGGCCCCGAGCAGAAGTACAACCGCGACCAGTTCACGCTGGCCCATACCGGCCGCTACGGTTTCGGAACCTGGGACACCAGCTTCATGGTGAACCGCACCGAGACCCTGGGCCGCACGATTCCTCCGGGAACGCCGGGCGCGACACCGGGCGCCGCGCGCACGCTGGAGGTGGAAAGCAAGGTGCTGGACAGCAAACTCGTCCTGCCCTGGGGCAGCCACCTGACCACGCTGGGCGGCCAGTGGTGGGACGCCGAGATGAAGGACGGCGTGGCACCGAACAAGTTCACCTTCACGCAGAAGGCCCTCTTCGCCGAGGACGAATGGAGCCTGACCGATGCCTTCAAGCTCACGCTGGGCGCCCGCTACGACCGCCACAGCCTGTTCGGCGGCAAGCTCAGCCCGCGCATCTACGGCGTCTGGAATGCCGCGCCGCAGTGGACCGTGAAGGGCGGCATCAGCAACGGCTACAAGACGCCGCGCGTGGAGCAGCTGGCTCCCGGCATCAACGGCTTCGGCCAGCAGGGCCGCCTGCCGCTGGTGGGCAGCCCCAATCTCAAGCCCGAGACCAGTCGCACCACCGAGCTGGGCGTCTATTTCGACAGCCCCACGGGCTTTGCGGGCAGCGCCACGGTGTTCAACAACGAGTTCAAGGACAAGATCACCAGCGGACCGGGCCTGCTCAACTGCAGCTTCGAGGCAGCCCCCGGCCGGCCTGGTTGTGTGGATTTCGGCAAGTGGCCCAATGTGGATACCTTCGGCCAGTCCATCAACGTGGACGAGGCCGTCACGCGCGGCCTGGAGCTGAGCACGCGCGTGCCGCTGGCCCAGGGCTGGAATGCCACGGCCAACTACACCTTCACCAAGAGCGAGCAAAAGAGTGGCCCCAACCAGGGCCACCCGCTGACCGACACGCCCAGGCACGCGCTCAACGCCCGCCTGAACTGGGCGCCCAGCGCCCAGTGGAACCTGTGGCTGCGCGCCGAGTATCGCAGCGAGCGTTTCCGCGATCCCGGCACCAGCGCCGGCTCCCAGGCGGCCAAGGCCGTGTTGGGTGACTTCAAGCCCTACACCCAGTTCCACCTGGGCGGCAGCTACCGCGTGAACAAGCAGTTCACCATCAACGCGGCCATCTACAACCTGTTCAACAAGGACTTCCTGGACTACCAGCCGTACACGGTGCCGGGCCAGCGCCCCACCGTGGAATGGCGCAACCGCTACGTCAACAACATGGAAGGCCGCCGTCTCTGGGTTTCGGCGAACTACGAGTTCTGATCCGAGGGTGTATGAGGTGAGGTCGAATTACTCGGCCTTGATTTGCGTATTTAATTTTCTTATGAATTAACTATTTAAAAGTGTTTATGGGAATTTTTCTATATTGATTTATTTTGATAAATAGTTAAAGGAGTGCAAAAGAATTTATTAAATACTATCGTTTTATTTTACGTGACCAAACATATTTAACATCATGTTAATAGGGGTTATTAAATGAGGCTGGTGATTAATTTTTTCTTTTGTGCTATGACGCTCTTGTCATTCTCTGCAAGTGGGGGTTACGCGGACGAATGGTTTCCTGGTTGTTCGGTTAAACCACAATTTTCTGATGCCGTGTACACTGAAGAAATGCGTTGCCGACGCGACGGCATACACAATTGCGATATGAATCCGGACTGGTTTGACTGCGGCGATTTGCCTAAATTGCCCACGTATCAACTGCCAGAGGTTACTGTTAATGGAGCCTATGAGCCTAATTATGCATATTTGAGAGGTTGGGCTATTTCTAATGGTTATAGTGTTGAGTGGGTTAATCCGAATTATTTTGAGATTTCACCATGGTGGTGGAATAATAGTGTCTGGGTTGAAGAGAGTGTTGCAAAGGCTGCTATTAAAGAGCTAGACTCTCGTTGTACAGGGGCTAATGCAAATCATAGCTCTCCGCCGCGTGAGCGACTGGCTGCGGCTCAGATGATGTATGACCAATTGGCTGGACGGGTTAGAGAAGGCGTTTTTTCCACGGCATTCAGGGCTTACTTTGGCTGGGCGAGAAGAATAACTGTGACGTTTGACGACGGATCGATGGAGACATATACAGTAACGAACTTGCACGCTAGCGTTACTTTGACAATGGTCCCCGGGACACTTCTCGGCCCAGGGAGCGCCGGACCAGTTGTTTGCTTGGGGTAAAGCATGAAAAAATATATTTATCTCATTTTTGGTTTATTGGTGATCGTCGCTATATTGGCGGTATATCGGATAAAAAATGAAGGCGGTGGAGATGGGCGAGAAATTGTTGCGGAAAAGAGCGTAAATGCCTCATTAAATGCTGAAGGTTTAGATGCTATAAAGAATGAGGCTGATCAGGTAGGAGGTCACGGTCTTGGAAGAGCGAAGCCTGGGGAGGGAGGGGGAATATATGATACGAAAAACCTTAAAGAATATTATGAAAGGGTAAAGAAAAATCCCCAGAATGGCGGGTATTTTTATGCACAAGCGGCGATCACTTCTTGTCGACAGAAGGTATCGCTACTTACAATGCCGCAATCTGGATTTAGCTCAGAAAATATTGTGAGAGAGAAGCAAATTTTGGCTCAAAATAAATTGAGGGAGTTGTGTCAAGGGTTTTCTGATGCTGACATAAAAGAATCATATATTGATTTGCAGAGAAACGGGCGAAACCTTGGTGATCCATTGATCATTGCGCAACAGGATATGATCGATTCATCTACGAAAGAGGAATTCGAAAGTTCTTTGAAAAACATATTCGCGAAGAAGGATGTTTATCTGGCTTCTTCGGTTTGGCCGAACTTTGGAAAAATCAGAGGATTTGATGGTTCTGGCAAGAATGAATTCTTTTTTGAAGGAGAGAGTTACTCGACCGATCGTGAGTTGACGATCTATCAAGCTGCGTGGCAAATTGTCCCTTGCGTCAGCGGCGTCCGCTGTGAGATGGGCAGCGATACAGTCCTTATGGCTACCTGTGTGGATGAGGGGGTTTGCATGGAGACGCGAGAGGGGCTGGTGGAGCACCAGTTCGGATCGGATAAGGCTTCGTACAGAAAAGCGGTAGATTTGGCTCGAAAACTATCCAATGCAGTGGAACAGGGGCGCTATCAATTATTTTTGCCACCTCAGTGATTCCCGGTTGTTGCGAAGCTCAATCTGGCGGCGCAACACAGGCGCAAGATGTCGTCATTTAGGAGGACTTCGCCAGCCTGACCAGCACCTGCAGCGCGCGGTTCAGCGGCGTGGGCACGCCCAGGGCCTGGCCGCGCCGCACCACGTAGCCGTTCAGGTGGTCGATTTCGCTGGGCTTGCCCAGCGCCAGGTCCTGGGCGGTGGATGAGAACTGGCCCGGCATGGTGGCCGGCAGGCCATGCACGGCAGCGGGCACGTCGCCGGGCAGCTCCACGCCGTCGGCCCTGGCCACGGCCAGGCATTCGGCCACCACGTCGTCCACCACGTGCGTCACGCCGGGCGCCTGCACCAGCGGGCCGTAGGGCAGCTGGCACAGCGCCGACAGCGCGTTGTACGCGCAGTTGATCACCAGCTTGGCCCACAGCGCGCCGCGCACATCGGGCGATACCTGCACGGCAATGCCCGCCGCGCCAAATTGCAGGGCCACCTGGTCGCTGAGTGCAGAGGGCGCGATGACCAGCTCGCCACGCCCGAAGTGGCGCACATGGCCCGGACCGGCCATGGCCGTGGCCACATAGACCACGGCGGCGGCCACGGCCACGGACGGGCCCAGCACGGCGCGCACGCGCTCGTCGTTGTCCACGCCGTTTTGCATGGTCAGCACCAGGGTGCCAGGCGCCAGGTGCGGCTGCATTTCGCGGGCTGCCTCCTCGGTGGCCGTGGACTTGACGCAGAACATCACCACGTCGGCATCGCGCACGGCGCTGGCCTCGGTCGATGCCTGCATGGGCACCTGGATGTCCAGCGCCGCCGTCTCAAGCCGCAGGCCATGCTGCTGCACGGCCTGCACATGGGCGGGCCGTCCGATCAGCGTGACCTGGTGCCCGGCGCGTGCCAGCAGCGCGCCGAAATAGCAGCCCACGGCGCCTGCGCCCATGACGGCGATGCGCAGCGGCTCGGTGGGGGAGGAGGGGCGGGCGGAAGAAGCGTC
Organism: Delftia sp. UME58; assembly: GCF_014170385.1. Classification (NCBI taxonomy): domain Bacteria; kingdom Pseudomonadati; phylum Pseudomonadota; class Betaproteobacteria; order Burkholderiales; family Comamonadaceae; genus Delftia; species Delftia sp. UME58. Next base: position 6,045 of record NZ_LZZV01000090.1, on the reverse strand, counting down.
CATGGTGCAAATGGGATAGGCCTTTGATGGCGCCCAGTCTAGCCAGGCTGCCGTCAAAGGCCCATGCCGTCCTCCCTGCCGGGGACCATTGCGGACTTCAGGCAGTCCTCAAGCCGTCTGCAGGCACAGGTACTTGGTCTCCAGGTATTCCTCGATGCCGTGGCGTGAGCCCTCGCGGCCCAGGCCTGACTGCTTGACGCCACCGAAGGGCGCGACCTCGTTGGAGATCAGTCCGGTGTTGATGCCCACCATGCCGTACTCCAGCGCGCGCGACACGCGCCAGATGCGGCGGTTGTCGTTGGTGAACAGATAGGCGGCCAGGCCGTAGATGGTGTCGTTGGCGCGGCGCACGACTTCGTCCTCGTCGTGGAAACGGAACAGCGGCGCCAGCGGGCCGAAGGTCTCTTCCTCGCAGACTTGCATGCTGTCGTTCACATCGGCCAGCAGCGTGGGCTCGAAGAACAGCTGGCCCGGCACCGGGCGCCTGCCGCCCGCCAGCAGGCGCGCGCCCTTGGACAGCGCATCGGCCACATGGCTTTCCACCTTCTGCACGGCGGCCTCGTTGATCAGCGGGCCATGCGTCACGCCGGGCTCCAGGCCGTTGCCGACCTTGAACTCCGCCATGGCCCGCGCCAGGCGGCGGGCCAGTTCGTCATGGATGCGGTCGTGCACATAGATGCGGTTGGCGCATACGCAGGTCTGGCCCGCGTTGCGGAACTTGGAGGCCAGGATGCCGGCCACCGCCTGGTCGATATCGGCATCGTCAAACACGATCAACGGCGCATTGCCGCCCAGCTCCAGCGACAGCTTCTTGACCGTGTCGCTGCACTGGCGCATCAGCAGCCGCCCGGTGGCCGTGGAGCCCGTGAAGCTGAGCTTGCGCACCACGGGGCTTCGGGTCAGCGCCTGGCCGATGTCTTGCGGGTGGCCGGTCAGCACCTGGAAGACGCCGGCGGGAATGCCGGCCTCCTGGGCCAGCACGCCCAGGGCCAGGGCGGTAAAGGGCGTGCTTTCGGCCGGCTTGACCAGCATGGTGCAGCCGGCGGCCAGCGCCGGGCCGGCCTTGCGCGTGATCATGGCCGCCGGGAAGTTCCAGGGCGTGATGGCTGCGCACACGCCAATGGGCTCGCGCAGCGTCAGCAACTGCTGGCCGGCCGTGGGCGACTGCAGCAGCTCCCCGTCCACGCGCTTGCCTTCCTCGGCAAACCATTCGATGAAGGAGGCCGCGTAGGCGATCTCGCCGCGCGCCTCGGCCAGGGGCTTGCCCTGCTCCAGCGTCATCAGGCGCGCCAGATCGTCCTGGTGGGCCAGCATCAGGTCAAACCAGCGGCGCAGGATGCCGGCGCGCTGCTTGCCCGTCAGCGCGGCCCAGGCGGGCAGGGCGCGCTGTGCGGCGGCAATGGCGGCTTCGGTCTCGCCGGCCTGCAGGGCAGGTACCTGGCCCAGGCGCTCGCCGGTGGCGGGATTGAAGACATCGATGGCGGGGCCGGAGCCCACGGGGTGCCAGCCCTGGGCAAGCAGGCAGGCCTGGCGGAACAGATCGGGGCGTTGCAGTGAAAGACTCATGGTGCAGCAGGGTATGGCTGGGATGGGATTCAGGCGGCGACCGGCTGGGACGCGCTCTGGGTGATGGCGCTGTCGATGATGTCCAGCGCCCTGGCGAACAGCGGCTGTGGAATCGTCAGCGGATAGAGAAAGCGGATGGCGTTGCCGTACAGACCGCAGGTCAGCAGCAGCAGGCCCTGCTCCTGCGCGTGCCGGACGATGGCGGCCACGCGCTGCGCATCGGGCTCGCCGCTGCCGGGGAGGCGGAACTCCACGGCCAGCATCGAGCCCAGGCCGCGCACGTCGGCAATGCCGGCATCGTGCGTCTGCAGAGCCTGCAGGCGCGCGCGCAACTGGTTGCCCAGCGCGTGGGCGCGCTCGCACAGCCGTTCTTCATCGATCACGTCGAGCACGGCATGGGCCGCAGCCACGGCCAGCGGGTTGGCGGCATAGGTGCCGCCCAGGCCGCCGGGGTGGGGGGCGTCCATGACGGCCGCGCGGCCCACCACGCCGGAGATCGGCAGGCCGCCGCCCAGGCTCTTGGCCATGGTGATCAGGTCGGGCTGCACGCCGTAGTGCTCCATGGCGAACAGCTTGCCCGTGCGAGCGAAGCCGGTCTGTACCTCGTCGGCGATCAGCAGCATGCCGTGCTGGTCGCACAGCTGGCGCAGGCCGGTGAACAGGGCGGCAGGCACGGGGTGGAAGCCCCCTTCGCCCTGGACGGGCTCCACGATGATGGCGGCCACGCGCTGCGGGTCCACCGAGGTCTTGAGCAGCATGGCGATGGCGTCCAGCGACTGCTGCACGCTCACGCCCGTCTGCTCGCCGGGGAAGGGCGCGTGGAAGACTTCGCCCGGCATGGGGCCGAAGCCCTGCTTGTAGGGCGCCACCTTGCCCGTCAGCGCCATGCCCAGCTGGGTGCGGCCGTGGAAGGCACCCTGGAAGGCGATCACGGCCGAGCGGCCCGTGGCATGGCGCGCGATCTTGACGGCGTTTTCCACGGCCTCGGCGCCCGTGGTGAAGAAGGCGGTCTTGGCGGGGCCGTCGATGGGCGCCAGCGCATTGATGCGCTCGGCCAGCGCAATGGCGCTTTCGTAGGGAACGATCTGGAAGGCCGTGTGCGTGAAGCGCTCCAGTTGCTGCTGCACGGCCTGGACCACGCGCGGATGGCGGTGGCCCGTGTTGAGCACGGCAATGCCGGCCGCGAAATCGATGTACTGCCGGCCCTCGGCATCGGTCAGCAGGGCGTTGTCGGCCTGCACGGCGTGGAAGCCGCACATCACGCCCACGCCGCGTGGCATGGCGGCGGTGCGCCGGCTCTGGAGTTGCTGATTGAGGGACGGGGTGGCGGCGCTGGACATGGGAGGTCTCCGTTGATGTGGCAGGCTTCCCGTTATAGTGGCGATTGGTTCCATGAATGGATCCATCTTTTGAAAAGATGATGGTGCCAATTGCGAGCGCCATCATTTCCGCTCCATCAAGACAGACATGGCAAAACCTTCCGTGTGCGCAGACCTCATCCTGCAGATGGACTGGCGGGCGCTGGGCGGGGGCCGCGCCCGACTGAACCGGGTCCTGTACCTGGCGTTGCGCCAGGCCATTGACAGCGGTGCCCTGTTGCCGCGCAGCCGTCTGCCTGCGTCGCGTGACCTGGCGCGCGAGCTGGGTGTGTCGCGCAACACCGTCAACCACGCCTATGAGCAACTGCAGGTAGAGGGCTATGTGCGCAGCCAGGTGGGGCGGGGCACGCATGTGGTGGACACCCTGCCTGCGGCCTTGCTGCTGAGCGGCGGGCGTGCGCCCGCACGCCGCGCCACCGCCGCGGCGCCCGCCCCGGGCGGCGGCCTGTCTGCGCAGGCGCAGGCCCTGCTGAAAACGGCCCAGGCCTCCGAGCAGCAATGGGGCGCCTTCATGCCCGGCGTGCCCGACGTGACCGAATTTCCGCGCGCCACCTATGCGCGCATCCACAACCGCCTGCTGCGCCACGCCGGGCCGCAACTGCTGACCTACGGCACGCGCGGCGGCATGGACGCGCTCAAGCAGGCCCTGGCCGAGCACCTGCGCGTGGCGCGCTCGGTGGACTGCGGGCCGGGCCAGGTGCTGATCACCGAAGGCGTGCACCAGGCCATCGACCTGGTGGTGCGCAGCCTTGCCGATCCCGGCGACTGCGTGTGGATGGAGGAGCCCGGCTACTGGGGCATTGCCAACGTGCTGCGCATGCAGCACGGGCTGCACCTGCACAGCGTGCCCGTGGACGCGGAGGGCATGCAACTGCCCGAAGGCCTGCCCGCGCCCCGGCTGATCTTCGTCACGCCCTCGCACCAATATCCCTTGGGCGCCGTCATGAGCATGGCCCGGCGCCGTGCGCTGATTGCCTATGCGCGCCGCGTGGGCGCCTGGATCGTGGAGGACGACTACGACAGCGAATTCCGCTTCTCCGGCAGTCCCGTGCCTAGCATGCAGGGCATGGAGGAAGGTGCGCCCGTGATCTACATAGGCACCTTCAGCAAAACCCTCTATCCGGGGCTGCGCATGGGCTACATGGTCCTGCCACCGGCCCTGGCCGAGCCCCTGCGGCGCATCCATTCCGAGCTGTACCGCGAGGGGCACCAGTTGCCCCAGCAGGTGATTGCCGAGTTGATCACCGAAGGCCACTACGCCGCCCACATCCGCAAGATGCGCCTGCTCTACGGCAAGCGCCGCCGCATGCTGCTGGCCCTGATCGAGCGCTACCTGGGCACCGAGTGCCTGCCCCGTCTGGAAAGCGATGCAGGCCTGCACTTCGTCATGCCGCTGCCCGATGGGGATGACGACGTCGCCCTGGCCGAAGCGCTGGGCCAGGCCGGCATCTGGGTCAAGCCCCTGTCGCGCTACTACGCCGGGCAGGACCGGCAGCGCGGCCTGCTGCTGGGATATGCCAGCGTCACGGAACAAGAGATAGGCACGGCGTTCTTCAGGATGCTGGAGGTGCTGCACTCAACCAGGCGCCGGGGGCATTTGCCCGGCACGACACAATGACCCCCATGCAAGACCAGACACACGATCCCTTCAACGACCCCCAGGCCGTTGCCAGCTACGCCCAGGGCCCTGCGCGCAACGTGCCCGGCTGGGCCGACATGATGCGCATGGCCGACCTGCTGTTGTCCGAAAGCGCGCCCGAGGATGCCAGGGTGCTGGTCGTCGGCGCAGGCGGCGGGCTGGAAATCAGGCGCTTTGCCGAAGCACATGCGGGCTGGCGCTTTGCGGGCGTGGACCCGGCAGGTGAAATGCTCAAGCTGGCCCGCGCCACGCTGGGGCCGCTGGCCGAACGCGTGGACTGGCATGAAGGCTATGTGGATGGCGCGCCGCAAGGCCTCTTCGATGCCGCCACCTGCCTGCTGACCCTGCACTTCGTGCCCCTGGACCAGCGCCTGTTCACCTTGCGCGAGATCCGCCGCCGCCTGCGCCCGGGGGCCCCCTTCGTGGCGGCCCATCTGAGCTTTTCGCAAACGCCCGGCGAGCGCGAAACCTGGCTGTCGCGCTATGCCGCCTTTATTGCGTCCTCCGGCGTGGAGCCCTCCAGGGCCAGGGCGGCGGCCGAGGCCGTGGGCGCGCGGCTGCCGGTTCTCTCGCCCGCGCAGGATGAGGCGCTGATGCGCGAAGCCGGCTTTGGCGGGCTGCAGCTGTTCTATGCGGGCATGGCGTTCCGGGGCTGGGTGGCCAGTGCCTGAGGCCCTTGCATCGATGCCCGGTGCCGGAGACGCCATGATCACCATCCGCGCGATCGATCCCTCCGAATGGGCCCTCTACCGCGACATCCGGTTGCAGGCGCTGCAGGATGCGCCTGACGCCTTCGGCAGCACCTGGAAGGCGGAGGCGGCAAGAGCGGACGAGAACTGGTCGGCACGCATTGCGGCCGCCACCATCAGCGGCCAGGACCGCGCGCTCCTGGCCTGGGATGGCGACAAGGCCTGCGGCCTGGTCTGGTGCAAGCTGTCGGCCACCGACCCTGGCGTGGCCGATCTCTTTCAGATGTGGGTGGCTCCCGCTGCACGTGGCCGGGGCGCAGGCCATGCCCTGCTGGCCGAAGCCATCGCCTGGGCAAGGCGCATGGGCGTGAGCCGCGTGCAGTTGGGCGTTACCGATGCCGATTCACCGGCCATGCGCCTTTACAAGGCACACGGTTTTCAGGCCGTGGGCGCTCCCGAGCTCTTGCGCGAGGGCAGTGCGCTCATGGCGCGGAGCATGGTGCTGGAGTGGAGCGTTTGACAGTCTGACCCGTCCTGCCATAGGTTGACACCTATGAAGGACACCGATCCGGCGTAATCCAGCCGGCCAGAGACGCCCGATGAACCTCATCGGGCGTTTTCAATTTTAGGGACAGGTGCGGTCTTTCCTGGTTGTAGATCTGCACGGCCTGCTGGACCATCCGGCTGGCCTGGGCCAGATCGGCAGGCCGATGCAGCAGGAACTCCATCTTCAAGATCCCGTTGACGCGCTCGGCCAGCGCGTTCTGATAGC
>NZ_LZZV01000089.1:0-783 GCF_014170385.1 Delftia sp. UME58 | reverse complement strand
TGGGCAAACGCTATGGCGATTTCGTCGCGCTGGCGCCCACGCACCTGGACGTCGCCCGCGGCGAATTCCTGACGCTGCTGGGTCCGTCCGGCTCCGGCAAGACCACTCTCTTGAGCCTGATCGCCGGCCTGGCACAGCCCGACGAGGGCCGCGTGCTGATCGACGGCGCCGACGTCACGTATGGCGCGCCGTATGAACGGGATATCGGCATGGTGTTCCAGAACTACGCGCTGTTTCCGCACATGAGCATCGAGGAGAACATCGCGTTCCCGCTGAAGATGCGCAAGGTGCCAGCGGCTGAAGCGCGCCGCCGTGCACACGAAGCGCTGGAAATGGTGCGGCTGCCGCACGTAGCGTCGCGCCTGCCGCGCGAACTGTCCGGCGGCCAGCAGCAGCGCATTGCGCTGGCGCGCTGCATGGTCTACCGCCCGGCCATCATCCTGATGGACGAACCGCTGGGCGCGCTGGACAAGAAACTGCGCGACCAGATGCAGCTTGAGATCAAGCGCATCCATCGCGAACTGGGCACCACCATCGTGTACGTGACGCACGACCAGGAAGAGGCCATGACCATGTCCGACCGCATCTGCCTGATGAACGGCGGCGCGATCGAACAACTGGGCACGCCGGCCGACCTGTACTTCCGCCCCCGCACGCTGTTCGTCGCCGACTTCCTGGGTGAATCGAATCTGCTGCAAGGCGAAGTCGCGTCGGTGGACGGCGACATCCTGACGGTCAAGCTGGCCTGCCAGGGCGTGACCGGGCAGGCGCTGTCCAATGGCG
>NZ_LZZV01000088.1:0-257625 GCF_014170385.1 Delftia sp. UME58 | reverse complement strand
TCTCAGTCCCAGTGTGGCTGGTCGTCCTCTCAGACCAGCTACAGATCGTCGGCTTGGTAAGCTTTTATCCCACCAACTACCTAATCTGCCATCGGCCGCTCCAATCGCGCGAGGCCCGAAGGTCCCCCGCTTTCATCCTCAGATCGTATGCGGTATTAGCTACTCTTTCGAGTAGTTATCCCCCACGACTGGGCACGTTCCGATGTATTACTCACCCGTTCGCCACTCGTCAGCGTCCGAAGACCTGTTACCGTTCGACTTGCATGTGTAAGGCATGCCGCCAGCGTTCAATCTGAGCCAGGATCAAACTCTACAGTTCGATCTTGAAATTTAAAGTCTTTCGACTAACTCATAAAAACGGAATTGAAGTGAACTTCACTTCTATTCTCATGAGCGTTTTTGGCTTCAAAGAGCCGAGTTCCAAAGAACTTGGCTGTTCGCCTCAAACGCCCACGCTTATCGGCTGTATATTTTTAAGGATCGAAGCACAGAATTTCTTCCTTGCTTCCGACTCGCTGCGATCAGCGAAGCCTTGAATTCTAGCACAGTTTTTAGCGTCGTTGCAATCAAATTTCTTTGATTTTTTCAACACCAGCGATCTGCATCGCTTCTCTTCAGCAGAGCCTTGCATTGTAGCACGTTTTTTCATGCTGTCTACAAGACTTTTCTGACTCATCGCTGTCTGCAAGGCAGTGCGGCGACGAGGGATCGAACTATAGCATGGGTTTTTACCGATGGCGTGAAATTCGTGAACTTCCTTGCAGACCCGTGAAGAAGCCAGCGCCCCGCCCTCTGAAACCGGCCCGGAGCCTGCCCTGCGGCAGGCTCCGGGCGGGGAGGCCGTGCTGCCTGCACCAGGAATCGGGCCCGCATAGATAATGCGCGCACGATGGCATTGATTACTTTGATAGACGCCCAACTGGCGTTCGGGCATGTGGCGCTTCTCGACCACGCCCAGTTTTCCCTGGAGAGCGGCGAACGTGTGGGCCTGATCGGTCGCAACGGCGCAGGGAAGTCCTCTTTGTTGAAGATTCTTGGCGGACTGGCCAAGGCCGATGACGGCCAGGTCCAGACGCAGTCCGGTATCCGCATTACTTATGTGGCGCAGGAGCCGGTGCTTGTGCCCGAGCAGACGATCTTCGAGTCGGCGTCCGCCGGTATTGCCGAGGTGATCGCCGTGCGCGAGCGCTATCTGGCGGGTGGCGAGGGCGAGGATCTCGATGCGCTGCAGTCCCAGATCGAGGCCTATGACGCCTGGAATTGGGAGCAGCGCGTGGAAGAGACGCTGCAGCGGCTGCACCTGGATCCCGACGCCCTGGTGGGCACGTTGTCCGGGGGGATGAAGAAGCGCGTTGCGCTTTCCCAGGCGCTGGTGGCCCGTCCTGACGTGCTGCTGCTGGACGAGCCGACCAACCACCTGGACCTGGATGCCATCGAGTGGCTGGAGGAGCTGCTGCTGAATTTCAAGGGCAGCGTGGTGACCATTACCCACGACCGCTCCTTCCTGGACCGCGTCTCCACGCGCATCGTTGAGCTGGATCGTGGAACGCTGCGCTCCTATCCCGGCAATTTCGTTCAGTACCAGCAAACCAAGGAAGATCAGCTGGCCCAGGAAGCCGTGATCAACGCCAAGGCCGACAAGCTGCTGGCCCAGGAGGAGGTGTGGATCCGCAAGGGCGTGGAAGCACGCCGCACGCGCAGCCAGAGCCGCATCGGTCGATTGGAGCAGTTGCGGGCCAACCGCGCTGCCCGCCGCGATGTGCTGGGCGGGGTGAAGATGGACATTGCCTCGGGCCGGGGCGATGGCTACCAGGGCAAGATCGTGGCCGAGCTGACCGATGTGGCCAAGTCCTTTGGCGACAAGCAGATCGTTTCGCATTTCAGCGCCACCATCCTGCGCGGTGACAAGGTGGGACTGATCGGGCCCAACGGTGCCGGCAAGACGACGCTGCTCAAGATGATTCTGGGCGAACTGGCGCCTGACAGCGGAAACGTGCGGCTGGGAGCGAATCTGCAGGTGGCGTACTTCGACCAGATGCGGCACCAGATCAATATGGATGCCACGCTGGAGGATTTCATCAGCCCTGGCAGCGAGTGGATAGAGATCGGCAACCAGAAAAAGCACGTGAAGAGCTATCTGTCGGACTTCCTGTTCTCTCCGGCACGCGCTCACTCTCCCGTGCGTTCACTGTCCGGCGGCGAGCGCAACCGCCTGCTGCTGGCACGCCTGTTTGCCCGTCCCGCGAATGTGCTGGTTCTGGACGAGCCGACCAACGACCTCGATATCGAGACGCTGGAGATGCTGGAAGACCTGCTGCAGAACTACGACGGCACGGTGTTCCTGGTCAGCCATGACCGCAGTTTCCTGGACAACGTGGTCACCAGCACCATTGCCTGGGAAGGGCCGGGCAAGTGGCGCGAATACGAAGGCGGCGTGCAGGACTGGCTGGACCAGTCGCGCCGCAGCCAGGATCTGGCCGAGGCTGCACAGCCCAAGCCTGCCAAGGAGGAGGCCAAGCCGACGGCGGTGCGCAGCGACAGCAAGCCCAAGCGCAAGCTCAGCTACAAGGAGCAGCGCGAGCTAGATCAGTTGCCCGAGACCATTGCATCGCTGGAGGCGGAGCAGAAATCCATTCGCGAGGCCCTGGCCGACGGCTCTCTGTATGCCAACGACAACTCCCGCGCCGTTCAGTTGCACCAGCGCGATGGCGAGATCGATGAGCAGCTGATGGAGGCGCTGGAGCGCTGGAGCGCCTTGTCCGAGTAAGCACCGTGTCGAACTGAAAAAAAAGAGCGCCATGCGCTCTTTTTTCATGGAGGCCGCCAGAGCCGGCCGTTCCGTTCAGATGCGGTGGTGCACCTGGTCAGAACCTATGCGCAGCTTGCCCAGCAAGGCGGCGGCGATCTGGTTGAGGGGCAGCACTTCGTCGGCGGCGCCGTGGGCGATGGCCTCGCGCGGCATGCCGAAGACGATGCAGCTGGCCTCGTCCTGCACGAAGTTGTAGCTGCCTGCATCGCGCATTTCGCGCATGGCGACCGCACCATCGGCGCCCATGCCGGTGAGCATGATGCCGTAGGCGTTGCGGCCCGCGCAGGCGGCCACCGACTTGAACAGCACTTCGACCGAAGGCTTGTGGCGATTCACCGGCGGGCTGTCGTCGACAACGGCGACATAGTTGGCGCCGCTGCGCTGCACGGAGAAATGCTTGCCACCCGGGGCGATATAGGCATGACCGGGCAGCAGGCGCTCGCCGTGCTGCGCTTCCTTCACGGTCATCTGGCACAGGCTGTTGAGCCGGGCCGCGAAGCTGGTGGTGAAGCCCGGCGGCATGTGCTGGGTGATGACGATGGCCGGACAGTCGGCCGGCAGATGGGTGAGCACTTCGCGGATGGCCTCGGTGCCGCCCGTGGAGGCGCCGATGGCAACCAGTTTTTCCGTGGAAAGCCGCCCCAGCAGCGACGCCGGTGCAGCCTGGCGCGGCACGGCCGAACCTGCAGAGGAAGCGACCGGCGCTGCCGCGCTGCCTGCGGCAGAGGCTGCACTGCGGGGAGCGACCGGCAGACGCCGTACCTGGGCCACGGCAGCAACGCGGATCTTGTCCACGATCTGCGCGGCCAGTTCCTGCAGGCCGTTGGAGACACCCACGCGCGGCTTGGCCACGAAGTCGATGGCGCCCAGCTCCAGTGCACGCATGGTGACCTCGGCGCCGCGTTCGGTCAGCGTGGAGATCATGACGACCGGCATGGGACGCAGGCGCATGAGCCTGCCCAGGAAGTCGATGCCGTCCATGCGCGGCATTTCCACATCGAGCGTGATCACGTCGGGATTCATCTCGCGAATCATTTCGCGTGCGATCAGCGGGTCATTGGCCGAGCCGATGCATTCCATGTCGTGCTGGCGATTGATGATCTCGGACAGCAGACTGCGCACCAGCGCAGAGTCGTCCACCACGATCACCCTGATTTTCCTGTCCATTCCTTTGAACCTTCCTCAAAACAGGTCGACCGAGCCGCCTGCCGTATTGCGTGCCACGACGGCTGCATTGCCGCGTGTGAATTCCTGCTGTACCAGCTCCTCCGGATGGGCATGGGCCAGGCGCTTGACCATGGCCTTGCCGCTGGCGGGGAAGAACACCACCTTGCGGGGGTAGATGTCCAGCACATCCTCCGAGACGATGGGGATGCGCTCGGTCTGCAAGTACTGCGTGACGAAGGCGGTATTGCGTTCGCCCACGTTCATGGTGGTGAAGTTGTGCATCACCTGCCCGCCGCCGAAGATCTTGGCCTGCAGCGACTCGCGACGGGCACCGAGCTTGAGCATTTCGTTGATCAGCAGCTCCATGGCGTACGAGCCGTAGCGGCCCGATGCGTCGGCCGAGTCGCCGTCGGGCAGCATGAAATGGTTCATGCCTCCCACGCGCATGGCACGGTCCCAGAGACAGGCCGAAATGCACGAGCCCAGCACGGTGACCAGGATCACGTCCTCGCTGGAGACGAAGTACTCGCCCGGCAGGACCTTGACTGCGTTGTGCTGGAAATGCGGGTCGTAGTAGAAGAACGAAGCCTCGCCGGGGTAGCGCTGCTGTCGCTTGAGCTGCTCCAGCGAGGAACGCGGCACCGGGTCGCCCGGCGCCGGATAGTCGGCAGCGGTATAGCTGTTGATGCGCGGCATGCGGCGACGCTCCGAGGGCGCTGGCTGCGGTGCGAAGGCGGGGCGGTCTCCGATCATGGGCGCACCCCCTGGCGTGCGGCAGGACCTGCGTCAGCGGCGCTCATAGACGGTCTTCCCCTTGAGCGTGAACAGATCGCGCGACTCACTGAAGTTCTCGGCATGCCCGACGAACAACAGGCCACCGGGCTTCATCACGCGGTGGATGCGCTCCAGCACGCGGCGCTGCGTGGCCGCGTCGAAGTAGATCATCACGTTGCGGCAGAAGACTACGTCGAAGGGGTCGCGGAACGGCCAGTCGTCACGGATCAGGTTGACGTTGAGAAACTCCACCAGGCGGCGCAGCTCGGGCTTGACGCGCACCAGGCCCGCATTGCCGGCCTTGCCCCGCAGGAAGAAGCGGTGCAGGCGCTCGGCGCTCATGCCCTTGATGCTTTCGGCGCGGTAGACGCCGGCCGATGCCGTATCCAGCACGCGCGAGTCGATGTCGCTGGCCTGCAGCTGAAAGCTGGGCGTGGCACCCAGCACTTCCAGCGCCGTCATGACGATGGAGTAAGGCTCTTCCCCGGTCGAGGCCGCATTGCACCAGACCTTCCAGGCCGTACCGGCCGGCTTGCTGCGCAGATGCTGGGCAAAGATTTCGAAATGGTGCTGCTCGCGAAAGAACGCCGTGAGATTGGTGGTCAGCGCGTTCACGAACTCCTGCCACTCCACGCCGTCGGACTGCGACTCCAGCCAGTCCAGGTAGGAGGCAAAACTGTCGTAGCCTGTCTCGCGCAGGCGCCGCGACAGGCGGCTGTAGACCATGGCGTGCTTGCCATCGTGCAGGCTGATGCCGGCCCGCTGGTAGATCAGCGCCTGTACGCGGGCAAAGTCCCGCGACGACCATTCGAATTCGCGCCCCTGGGCCAGGGGCCCGTTGGCATCCCCGTCGTCGGCGACGGGACGTGCGGCCAGTGCCGCATTGGAAGAGCCGGATCGCATGAGGGCGCTCAGTGCAAGGACGGGTCTCAGTCGGCCGAAGCGACCAGGCCCATGTCCACGTTGTTCATGAGCTTTTCGATGTCCAGCAGGATGAGCATGCGCTCGCCCACGGAACCCAGGCCCAGAATGCAGCCGCTGTCGATGGCGCTTTCGATGTCCGGCGCCGGGCGCACGGCATCGGCCGCCAGTTCCATCACGTCGCTGACCGAGTCCACCACGATGCCCACGACGCGGTTGCGCAGGTTCAGGATGATGACGACGGTGAAGCTGTTGTATTCCACCTGGGAGCAGTTGAACTTCAGCCGCATGTCCACGATGGGCACGATGGTGCCGCGCAGATTGACCACGCCCTTGATGAATTCGGGCGCATTGGCGATGCGGGTCGGCGGCTCGTAGCCGCGGATTTCCTGCACCTTCAGGATGTCGATGCCGTATTCCTCCTGGTCCAGGCGGAAGGTCAGGTACTCGCGCGCGCCGGTGGCGACGCCTTCTGCGGTCTTAGCGATCACGCTCATTGCTCAGCTCCTCAACTGTCGGGCCCGCGCCGTGGTGGCGAAGGCCATGGTTTCTTGGCGGCGCGCAGGCGGTGCCTGCGGCGCCGTCGATTGGGGTCAGGTAGGTATCCCTGTCCCGTTCAGTGGCGTGCACGACGCACCAGCGCGCCGGTGTCCAGAATCAGCGCCACCGTGCCATCGCCCAGGATGGTGGCACCCGAAACGTTGGGCACCTTGCGGTAGTTCGATTCAAGGTTCTTGACCACCACCTGGTGCTGGCCCAGCAGCTCGTCGACCAGCAGGGCCACGCGGCTGCCATCGGACTCGACCACCACCATGATGTTGCTGGACTGGCTGGTGTCGCTGCGCGGCACGCGGAAGGTCTTTTCCAGCGCGAACACGGGCATGTACTCGTCGCGCACCTTGACCAGCTGCGTGCCGTTGGCCACGGTGTTCACGTCCTCGGCCTTGACCAGGAAGGACTCGACCACCGAGGACAGCGGCAGGATGTAGACCTCGTCGCTGACGCCGACCGACATGCCATCCATGATGGCGAGGGTCAGTGGCAGGCGAACGGCCACGCGCATGCCCTTGCCCTGGTTGGACTCGATCTCGACCGAGCCGCCCAGCGCCGCGATATTGCGCTTGACCACGTCCATGCCCACGCCGCGCCCGGACACGTCGGTGACCACATCGGCCGTGGAGAAGCCCGGAGCGAAGATCAGTTGCCAGACCTCCTGATCGGGCATGTTGTCCGAGACATCCATGCCGCGTTCGCGGGCCTTCTGGAGAATCCGCTCGCGGTTCATGCCGCGCCCGTCGTCGCGCACCTCGATGACGATGGAGCCGCCCTGATGGGAGGCTGCCAGCGTCAGCGTGCCGTGCTCGGACTTGCCGGCCGCCAGGCGGTCCTCGGGCATTTCGATGCCGTGGTCCACGCTGTTGCGCACCAGATGGGTCAGCGGATCGGTGATCTTTTCGACCAATCCCTTGTCCAGCTCCGTGGCCTCGCCCAGCGTGATCAGGTCGATCTTCTTGCCCAGCTTGCCGGCCAGGTCGCGCAGCATGCGCGGGAAACGGCTGAACACGGTGGACATGGGAATCATGCGGATGGACATCACCGATTCCTGCAGATCGCGCGTATTGCGATCCAGGTCGGCCAGGCCGGCCAGCAGTTGCTGGTAGGCCGAGGCGTCCAGTCCATGGCTGTTCTGCGCCAGCATGGCCTGGGTGATGACCAGTTCGCCCACCAGGTTGATGAGCTGGTCGACCTTGGAGACCGACACGCGGATGCTGGTGGACTCCATCTGCGCCTGCTGCGCCTGGGCTGCCGTCTTGGCAGCGGGCTTGGCCACGGCGCCTGCCGGGTGGATGGCAAGCGCGCCATCGGCCACGGGCATGCCCGGCGAGCCGTTGAAGAAACCATAGGCTTCGTCGGCCGGGGGGATGGCTGCCGAGGCCAGGGCGGCGTCGGGGTCGTGCGCATGCTCTTCAGCGGCCGGAGCTTGCGCCGCCACCGCTGCGGGTGCTGCCTCGACAGAGGCTCCGGCCGCCGTGATGCGGACCTGCTCCTTGGCCACGTGGAAGGCGAACAGATCGAGCAGGTCGTCGTCGGTGGACGAGGTCTGCACGTCAAAGAGGCGGCTTTGCGGCTGATCGCAGGCCAGGTCCTCGATACGTCCCAGGCCGGGAATGTCGCGGAACAGCTCCTTGATGGCCTCGGCCATCTCCAGGCGCTCCAGCGGACCGATCAGGATATGCAGCGAACGTCCGCCGCTGCCGGGTGCCGTGCCGACGGCGCCGCCCGAGACAGGTGCGGCAGCAACCGGGGCCGGAGCCTGTGCCGGCGCAGCCACAGGGGCTGGAGCTGGGGTTGGTGCGGGAGCCGGCGCTGCCGCTGCAGGTACGGCGCCGCGGCCTTCCGCCAGCGTCTCGATGCGGGCCACCAGATCCGTGGTGGACAGGGCCTCGCCCTCGTTGCCGGCCTGGTGGCGCGCCAGCAGGCTGCGGCTGGCATCGGCCGACTCCAGCAGCACATCGACCATTTCCGGAATCGGTGTGATCTCGTGCCGGCGCAGCCGGTCGAGCAGCGACTCCATGCGGTGTGTCAGCTCGGTCACGTCGGCAAAGCCGAAGGTGGCCGCCCCGCCCTTGATCGAGTGCGCGCATCGGAAGATGCCGTTGAGTTCCTCGTCGTTGGCCGCCGACAGATCCAGATTCAGCAGCATCTGCTCCATCTGGTCGAGGTTCTCGGCCGCTTCTTCGAAGAAGATTTGATAGAACTGGCTCAGGTCGAAGTCCGCGCCCGCTCCTGCCCCATCCTGGTGTAGATCCGCCATCTTTGGTCCTGCTGTTTCCTGTTGCCCGTACTTATCGGCTCAACGCATTACTTTCTGAATGACTTCGATCAAACGGTTTGGATCGAAGGGCTTGACCAGCCAGCCCGTGGCGCCCGCGGCGCGTCCGGCCTGCTTCATCTGGTCGCTGGATTCGGTGGTGAGAATGAGAATGGGCGTGTTCTGGAACTTCGGGTTTTCACGCAGCTTGCGCGTCAGGCCGATGCCATCCAGACGCGGCATATTCTGGTCGGCCAGCACCAGATCGACTTGTTCGAGCTGTGCCTTTTCGAGCGCATCCACGCCGTCCACCGCCTCCACAACGCGAAATCCCGCCCCTGCGAGGGTGAACGCCACCATCTTTCGCATCGAGGGGGAATCATCAACAGCCAGAATCGATCGCATGTATAGCTCCAACAGACGGGCAATAAAAGGTAGAGGAGTGCATGGTCAGCGGTCAGAACAGCTCGACCGAGCCAGCATCCATCTCGCTTTGCGTGACGGGATTGGGCCGGTCGGGTATCGCCGGCAGGCCCAGGGAATCGTCCTCCCCTTCGTCCACGCCCATGGTGGCTGCGGCCAACTGGAACGCGCAGCCTTGCAAAATCTTCGTAATATGGGCGATCAACTGGGAGGACATGTCGTGAAACTGCAACTCGGTCACCGCCAGACGCAGCGTGGACCGCGCGGCGTCCAACTCGGGCAAGGCGCCTAGCGCCTCACCGGCCAGCTGGCCGTGGGTCTCGTCGAAACGGTCCAGCAGGTTCTGCGTTGCATGATTGAGAAGGCCTTCCAGGCGCTGCAGATCGCGCATCGCCACCAGCAAGGCATCCTGCAGGTCTGCGGCCACCATGACGGGCATGGGGACAGCAGGCTCGCCCGAAGGCTTGTGCATTGACTGCATTGTTACTCCACCACCAGCGTTTCAGCCCAATGTTCGCCATGCTCTGCAGCATGGCCAGCCCTTGTCAATCGTCCCCAGGAATGCGGCGCATCCCTTGATGTACACGACCACCTGTATTTATGTTCCAAAATGTATCTCATGATAGCGCCCCCGGGGATGCCAGACCACCGCACAAGCCCTTGCGCATACTGCACATCGAGGATTCGGCGGCCGACCAGGCGCTGGCGCGGCTGAGCCTGCTGCGCGGTGGACTGGTCTGCGAGATTGTGGCGGTCGACCTGCTCGATGATGCCGCTGCCGCGCTGCAGAGCCAGGCATTCGATCTCATCCTGGCCGACTACCACCTGCCCGGCTTCACGGCGCTGGACGCCTGGGAGCTGGTGCGCCGCCAGCCCGGGCATCCGCCCTTTGTGCTGCTGTCCGGCGCCATCGGCGAGTCGGCCGCCGTGGACGTGATGCGCGAGGGCATCAGCGACTACCTGCTCAAGGACCACATCACGCGCCTGCCCCATGTGGTCTCGCATGCGCTGGAAGTGCACGAGGCCCGCCTGGCGCGCCGCCGCGCGGCGGCCGAACTGGCGGCGTCCGAGCGGCGCCTGGCCGACCTGACCGAGCACCTGCAGACCTCCACCGAACGTGAGCGCGCCAGCATTGCCCGCGAGATCCACGATGACATCGGCGGTTCGCTGACCTCGGTGAAGTTCGACGTGGCCTGGATTGCGCGCAATGCGCCCGAGGGCGGACTGCGTGAGCATGCGCTGGCCGCGCTGGAAATGCTGGAGCATGCGCTGGGTGCAAGCCAGCGCATCATGATGAACCTGCGCCCGCCCGTGCTGGACCAGGGACTGGTGGCCGCCGTGCAATGGCTGGCCGAGAATTTCGAGCGCCGCACGGGCGTGCCCACCCGGGTGCGCAGCAGCCGTGAGAGCATGGATATCGCGCCCGACATCCAGGTCGTGGCCTACCGCACGGCCCAGGAGGCGCTGACCAACGTCGGCAAATATGCCCAGGCGCGCCATGTGGACATCGATCTCTCGGACCGCGAAGGCTTTCTCACGCTGGAGGTGACGGACGACGGCGTGGGCCTGGCCGAAGGCGCGCGCGACAAGCCCGAATCCTTCGGGTTGCGCGGTCTGGGCGAGCGTGCGCGCACCGTTCAGGGCTGGCTGGATGTCAGCAGTCAAGCCGGACGCGGAACCTCGGTCATCGTCTCCATTCCGCTGGACGATGGCGGCGCTTGCCCTAATATCCCGGGCAATGAATGCTGAACGCCATGGCGGCGTGACCCTTTTTCCAGGAGGCCGACTTTGATCCACGTGGTGCTGTGCGACGACCATGCGGTGCTGCGCCGGGGCATACGTGACACCCTGGCCGAGGCAGTGGACATCAGCGTCACCGCCGAAGCAGGCAGCTATGCCGAGCTGCGCGAACAGCTGCGCACCGCCACCTGCGACGTGCTGCTGCTGGACATCAACATGCCCGGCCGCAGCGGCCTGGAAGCCCTGGCCAGCGTGCGCGAAACCCATCCGCTGATCAAGGTGCTCATGGTCTCCATGTACCCCGAGGATCAGTACGCGCTGCGCTGCCTGAAGGCAGGCGCGCAGGGCTACGCCAACAAGGCAGGCGACCCGGTGCTGCTGATCGAGGCCGTGCGCACCGTGGCCACGGGGCGCAAGTACCTGACGTCCGAAGTGGCCCAGATGCTGGCCGACAGCCTGGCCCAGCCCGCACCCCAGGTGCCGCATGAAAGCCTGTCCGAGCGCGAGCTGCAGACGCTGATCAAGATCGCGGCCGGCCAGCGGCTGACCGACATCGCCACCGAGCTGATGCTCAGCCCCAAGACCGTCAGCGTCTACCGTGCGCGCGTGCTGGAAAAACTGCAGATGAGCAGCAATGCCGAACTCACGGCCTATGCCATCCACAACCAGCTGATCTGAGGCTTTTGCGGCCGACAGGCCTGTAAATCTGTTGTTTTTCACAACTGCTTACATTTAAGTGCCAAATACCGCAATGCCGCGCTGCAGCAAGGCGACCAGGGGCTGCTCGAGCAGCGGCAGCGTGGCCATCAATCCCGTCAGGCCCACGGTGAGCGTGACCGGAAAACCCACGGCATAGATGTTCATCTGCGGTGCCACGCGCGAAATGATGCCCAGCACCAGGTTCACGAACAGCAGCATGGCGACCATGGGCAGGGCGATCCAGAAGGCGCTGGCGAAGACCGCCGCCCCCATCTCGTGCAGCCGCATCTGGTTGATGGCCTGCAGGAAGCTGCCGTCCACAGGAAACGCCTCGTAGCTCTTGAGCACGGCCATCAGCACCAGCAGGTGCCCGTTGATGACGATGAACAGCAGCGTGGAAATCTGGACCATGAAGCGCGCCACCGCACTGAGCTGGGCATTCGTCGTCGGATCGAAGAAGCTGGCGAAATTCAGGCCCATCTGCAGGCCGACCACCTCGCCCGCGACCTCCACGGCGGCAAACACCAGGCGCACGGCAAAGCCCACGGCCAGCCCCACGCCGACCTGCTGTATCAGCGTGCCCAGCGCCTGCGGCGAGTTGATGCCGATCACGGGCTGGTCGCCCAGCACGGGCTGCGCACACACCGCGACCAGAAAGGCCAGGCCGATCTTCAGCCGCATGGGAATGACGCGCTGCGAGAACACGGGGGCCACGGAGAACATGGCCAGCACGCGCAGAAACGGCCAGAGAACGGGCGACAGCCACGCCACCAGTTGGGCTTCGCTGAAGGTGATCACGGCGGCGATTCCTGCATGCTGCGAAGGGCTCAGCCCACCGCCTGCGGAATGGTCTCTATGGTGCGGCGGATGAAGTCCACCAGCGTGCTCAGCATCCACGGGCCCGCAATGGCAAACACCAGCACGGCGGAGATCAGCTTGGGCACGAAGGCCAGCGTGGCCTCATGCACCTGGGTCACCGCCTGGAAGACGCTGACGGCCAGGCCCACGGCCAGCACCACGCCCAGCACGGGCATGGAGATCATGAGCAGCAAGGTCAGTGCCTCGCGGCCGAAGGTGAGCACGTATTGGGACGTCATGGAAGGGTTTCCAAAAAAGAGCGGGGCTAGACGGCGAAGCTGGCGGCCAGCGAGCCTATGAGCAGGTTCCAGCCATCGGCCAGCACGAAGAGCATGAGCTTGAACGGCAGGGCCACCAGCACGGGCGACAGCATCATCATGCCCAGGGACATCAGGATCGAGGACACGACCATGTCGATGACCAGGAAGGGGATGAAGATCATGAAGCCGATCTGGAACGCGGTCTTCAGCTCGCTGGTCACGAAGGCGGGCACCAGCACGCGCAGCGGTGCGGTCTCGCTGGTGACGCCTGCATCGAGCTTGGCCAGCCGTGCGAACAGCGCAAAATCCGACTGGCGCGTCTGCTTGAGCATGAAGTCGCGCATGGGCGCCTCGGCCTTCTCGACGGCCTGCTCGAAGGTCACGGCATTCGTGGTGTAGGGCACATAGGCCTCCTGGTACACGCGGTCCAGGGTCGGGCCCATGACGAACAGCGTCAGGAACAGCGACAGGCCGATGATCACCTGGTTGGGCGGCGCCGACTGCGTGCCCAGCGCCTGGCGCATCAGCGACAGCACGATGACGATGCGGGTGAAGCCCGTCATCATCAGCAGGATGGCCGGCAGGAAGGACAGCGCCGTAAAGAACAGCAGGGTCTGGATGGGCACCGAAAAGCTGGTGCCACCGCTGCCCTGGCCGATGACCAGCGGAAGGCTGGCGGGCGCGCCCTGTGCCCAGGAGGCCAGGGGCGTGGCGCAGCACAGCGCCAGCGCTGCGGCACCAGCGGCCTGGCTCAGCGTGCGCGCCGGGCGCTTGCAGGAATATTCAGACATTCGCACCGTCCGCAGGCAGGCTGCGCGCTTGCGCCATCGCAGCCGAAAAATCAGCAGGGGCCGGGGCCTGCAGCACATGCAGGCACTGGATGCTCTGCGCCGTGACGCCCAGCACCAGACGCACGGTCTGCGCGCCCTCGCCCACTTCCACCGTCACCACCCGCTGCTGCGGGCCCACGCCCACGGCGCCCAGCACCCGCGACTGCAGGCCGGCGGCACCGCGCAGCGCAGCCGTGCGCTGCTGGAAGCGGCGCAGCAGCCAGGGCAGAGCGGCCATGGCCGTGACCAGGGCCACCACCGTGAGCAGGGTCGGCCACAGCGGGCCCATGCCAGCGCTCTCAGCCACGGCTGACCCGGCGCAGGCGCTCGGACGGCGTGACCACGTCGGTCAGGCGGATACCGAACTTGTCGTTGACCACCACCACCTCGCCCTGGGCGATCAGGTAGCCATTGACCAGCACGTCCATGGGCTCGCCGGCCAGTGCGTCGAGTTCGACCACCGAGCCCTGGGCCAGTTGCAGGATGTACTTGATCGGCACCTTGGTGCGGCCCAGCTCCACCGACAGCTGCACCGGGATGTCCAGCACCATGTTGATGTCGTTGACCGGCACATCGCCGCCACCGGCGTAGGGACGCACGGGCTCGCCCGTCAGCGGGCCGCCCTGCTCCTCTTCCAGCTTGGCGTCGCGCTCGCGCTGCTCGTCCAATGCCTCTGCCCAGCCCGAGAACGGATCATCGCCAGCGGGCTTTTGCGTATCTTCAGTTGCCATTGTTTTCTCCCATCCAGCCAGCGTCGGCGCCACGCAGGCAGTGCTCGACGCGGATTGCGTACTTGTCGTTGTGAGTGCCGTACTGGCACTCGAAAATCGGAACGCCGCCAATGGAGGCACGGATCAGCGGCTCGCGGTCGAGCTCGATGAAATCGCCGGGGCGCATGGCCAGCAGTTGCTCCACCGTGGCGTCGGCACGCGCCAGTTCGGCCACCAGGGTCACCTCGGCGGCCTGGATCTCGCGCTTGAGCACCTTGACCCAGCGGCGGTCCACTTCGATGGAGTCGCCCTGCGTGGAGGAGTACAGGACATCACGGATGGGCTCCAGCGTCGCATAGGGCATGCAGATGTGGATGGAACCCGAGATGTCGCCGATCTCCAGCTGGAAGGCCGTGGACACGACGATTTCGCTGGGCGTGGCGATGTTGGCGAACTGCGGCTGCATCTCCGAACGCTGGTAGCCCAGCTCCAGCGGATAGATGCCGTGCCAGGCCTTCTTGTATTCCTCGCAGATCACGTTGACCAGGCGGTTGATCACGCGCTGCTCGGTGTGCGAGAAGTCGCGTCCTTCGATACGCGTCTGCAGCCGGCCCGTGCCGCCGTACAGCGTATCGATGACACCGAACACCAGCGAGGGGTCGCAGACCACCAGGCCGCTGCCGCGCAGCGGGCGGATGGCGACGATGTTGAAGTTGGTGGGCACCACCAGCTCGCGCAGGAAGGCGCTGTAGCGCTGCACCGATACCGTGCCCACCGACACCTCGGGGCTGCGGCGGATGAAGTTGAACAGGCCGATGCGGAAGTTGCGGGCAAAGCGCTCGTTGACGATTTCCATCGTCGGCATGCGCCCGCGCACGATGCGCTCCTGGCTGGAGATGTCGTACTGGCGGATGATGCCCGCCTCGACCTCCTCGGTCGTGGATTTCTGGCTCTCGCCGGTCACGCCCTCCAAAAGGGCATCGACTTCTTCCTGGGAGAGAAACGAATCGCTCATGGCGCCTGGCCTCCCCGGTTACTGGATGATGAAGCTGGAGAAGAGCACGCGGCGCACCGGGTTCTTGCCAGCAGAGGAGCGGCGGCGTTCGCCGTCTTCGTCCTCGGCGTCCTCGTCGCGGCTGCGCTTCTTGGCCTTGGCCTGGTTGCCGTAGCCCAGCGGGGCCGACACTTCGTTGAGCACGTCGGCGGCCAGGCGCTCCTTGCCTTCGCGCTCCAGCAGTTCCTCGGCCGTGCGCTGGGACACCAGCATCAGGATGCCGTTGCGGATGCTGGGCAGGTATTGCTTGACCGTGGTGGCCGTCTTCTCGTCGGCCAGCTCCAGCGTGATGCCGATCTGCACGAAGCGGTCGCCGCCCGTATCGGACAGATTGACCACCAGGTTGTCCAGCGGCAGGAAGGTGGGCACGGTAACGGCCGCCTTGCTGGCGCTGCCCTCTTCCTCATCGCCGCTGCTGTGGCGCTTGGACAGCAGGATGAAGGCAGCGGCCGCGCCTATGGCCAGGACGGCAATGATGACGATCAGCACGATCAGCTTCTTGCCCTTGGCCGGGGCGGGAGCTGCATTGTTGGCGGCATTGGGTGTGGCAGACACTGGAATTCCTCTGGGTGAGCGGGACCGCCACGCGCTCGCGCTTCATGCGCGGCGCCATGACGCAGCAGGCCCATGGCAGGAATTATTCGGCGATTGGACCCCGGACCATGGCCTGAATAAGCGCATGAAACCCCGGTTTCTCGCTGGCTTGATGGCCCTCAAACGCCACAGGCCGGGCAGCTTGTCGCCACCCGGCCTGTCCTGAAAGCCCTGGAACGGCGCATGCGCCGCCCCGCAAGAAGCGCAGGAAGAATCAGACGAACAGATCCACCCCGCCCGCCGCCGCGCGGCCACCACCGGCCTGTGCGGCACCATTGCCGCCCGTGACGCCGGCGGCATCGACCATGGCGCTCACGCGGCCCTGGCGCGCCTGGGCGTCCGCACCCTGTCTTGCCGAATCACCGCTGCCGGACTGGCCGCCCGCATCCACACTGACGCCGGCCAGTTGCAGGCCCTGGGCCTGCAGCAGCTCGCGCAGCTGGTCGGCACCGTTGCCCAGCCAGTCACGCGCCTGGGCTTCGCTGGCGCCAAAGCGCACATGGGCCTCGTTGCCCTGCAGGCTGACCTGCACCTGGATGGCCCGGCCCTCATGCTCCACGGACAGCGAGGCGTTCTGGTTCTTGTTGTGGACCCAGAAGGCCACCTGCTCGGACACCTGCTGCTCGCGCTCGGTGGAGTTGCCCGGCTGGGCCTGGGCGTCGGGCTGGGCAAAGGCCGCGCCATTTTGGCCGGCCGCCTGCTGGCCCAGGGATTGGCCGGCATGCGCCGCGCCCACGGCAGCCGCAACGCCGTGCAGTCCGTTCGCCGCCGACTCCGTGGAGGCGGTGCCGCCCTCCCGGGCCCGCTCGAACAGGCCGCGCCATTCCTCGGGCCGCACTGCGGCCATGCCGTTGAGCGCAATGCCCGACGCCAGAGCCACGTCCTGCCGCACACCGGCCGCCAGGGCCTGGGGCGTTTGTTCATGCGTGGCCTGGGCGGTAGTTGCCGTGCGTGCGGCGGCGGCCGTCAGTGCCGCATCGGACTGCACGGCGGCCAGCACATCGGCGGCCTGGGTCTGTGCCTGGGTGCTGCGCGCAGCGCCATCGGCCAGTGCCCCGGCTGCATTGGGGTCCGCAGCGGCAGCCAGGGCCGCAGCATTGGCGCTGGCCGTGGCCAGCGCCGTGCCTGCGGCATCACCGGCTGCGGACTGCGGTGCCAGGAAGGCCGCGTGCGCCACGGCGCCCTGCTCCTGGCGCAGGGCCATCATGGCGGCGCTGCCCCGGCCGGACAGCCAGTCGCCCGCCACGCCCTGCAGCATGTCGCGGTCACCCTTGCCGTCCAGATGGGCGGTCTGCCCGACCAGACTGAGCCAGGGCGCCTGGCCGTTGGCAGCCAGCGCCATGGCATCGGCCTGCGCCGAGGTGGTCATATCGGTCGGCTCCGCCTGCGGTTGCAGCGGCAGTTGCGGCTGCTGCAGCAGGCCCTGCGCCAGGCCGGGATCGGCCAGCAGGTCTGCGGCATCCTTCAGGCCGTCCTTGGCTGCGCCCTTGAGGCTGGACAGCGCGGAAAGAGCGGCACTACCGTCCTCGCCCAAGGCCTGGCCCAGGGCTCCCGAGGCCAGCGCCGGCAATCCGCCAATGCCGTCCATCGCTGCCAGCAACGAAGAAAAGCCTGCGGCCTGGTCGTTGGAGGGCGGCTGCGTGCCGCGCGCGGAGCGAGCGCCTTCCATGGCGCGCTGCATGGCGCTGCGCGCATCGGCGCGCTGTTCGATCTGGTTGGTGGACATGCGTCAAGCCTCCTGGAATGTCAGCCCGAAGCTGCGGCGGAAAAACTGGATGGCCGCACGTTCATCGGTCTCCTTTTGCTCGCGGCGCATCTGGCCCAGCGCCAGATCGCGGCGGCGCACCTCGACGACCTTGCGCAGGCTGCTGACCCGCAGCTCGCAGGCCATCAAGGCCTTTTGCGCGGCCTCCAGGCGGATGGCCAGGTCGGCAAGCACCCGCGTCTGCAGGCCGATGGCGTGCTGCAGGCGGTCCATGAACTGGTACTGGTGGAACATGACCTCGGGCTGCACGGACTGGTTTTCCTGCGCACCCCAGCGCGTCTGCATTTCCTGCACATAGTGCTGCAGCTGCTCCATTTGCGCCTGCGCGGCCTGCTGCGAGCGCTGGCGCTCCTGCACCGCCTGGCGCGCCTCGTCACGCTTGCGCGACGCGGCATCGATGGCCACCATCAAGGCATTCAAGGACGACATACCGGGTTTTCCTCCCTGTGTTCGTTATCGCGTTGGTCGCGTTTTGGCAGTGCCGCGTCGCCGCGTCACTGCCCACCGAGTGCGGCAGCCATGCCCGAGATGCTCTCGTCCATGGAAGCCGACTCGAACATGCTTTGCTGCAGAAAGGCCGCCATGGCCGGCTGCAGGCGTATCGCCTCATCCATCTGCGGGTCCGAGCCCGCCATGTAGGCGCCGACCTGGACCAGGTCCCGCCCCTTCTGGTAGCGCGAATAGACAGCGCGAAAGCGCCGTGCCAGCTCGAAGTGCTCGCGCGAGACCACGTTGTGCATCACGCGCGAGGCCGATTGCTCGATATCGATGGCCGGGTAGTGGCCCGACTCGGCCAGCGCCCGCGACAGCACGACGTGGCCGTCCAGAATGGCGCGCGCCGCGTCGGCAATAGGGTCCTGCTGGTCATCGCCTTCGGACAGCACGGTGTAGAAGGACGTGATCGAGCCCACGCCGTTGAGGCCGTTGCCGCTGCGCTCGACCAGGGCGGGCAGCTTGGCAAAGCACGACGGCGGATAGCCCTTGGTGGCCGGCGGCTCGCCAATGGCCAGGGCGATCTCGCGCTGGGCCATGGCATAGCGGGTGAGCGAGTCCATGAGCAGCAGCACATGCTGGCCCTTGTCGCGAAAATGCTCGGCAATGGCCGTGGCATAGGCGGCGCCCTGCATGCGCAGCAGCGGCGGCGCATCGGCCGGCGCGGCGACGACCACGGCGCGGCTGCGATCCTGGGCGCCGAGGATGTCCTCGACGAATTCCTTGACCTCGCGGCCGCGTTCGCCGATCAGGCCGACCACGATCACATCCGCCTGGGTGTAGCGCGCCATCATGCCCAGCAGCACGGACTTGCCCACGCCCGAGCCCGCGAACAGGCCCAGACGCTGGCCCCGGCCCACGGTGAGCAGGGCGTTGAGCGAGCGCACGCCGGTGTCCAGCGTCTCGCGCACAGGGTCGCGGTCCATGGCGTTGATGGGGTTGCGGTCCAGCAGATCGGCGCTCACGTCGGCCAGCGGGCCGCCATGGTCCAGGGGCTGGCCCTGCGAATCCACGACACGGCCCAGCAGGCCGCTGCCAATGGGCAGGCGCAGCACGCCGGCAGCCAGGGACACGGGCGGCTCGACACCGTCGCCAAAGCGCAGCGGTGCGACAAAGGGTTCGGCCGGCGTCACGATGGCGCCGCTGGACAGGCCCTGGATGTCGCCCGCAGGCATGAGAAACGCACGCTCGCCGGCAAAGCCGACGACCTCGGCCAGCACCGGGTCCTGGCCCTGCTGGCGTATCCAGCACTGCGAGCCCACGGGCACCTGCAGGCCCGTGGCCTCCAGCACCAGGCCGGTCAGGCGCGTGAGCGTGCCGTGGGTTTCCAGGGGAATGTCGCCCTGCAGGCGGGCACGGGCATTGGACAGCAGTTGCTGCCAGGGCCTGGCGGCAGGCTCGGGGGTCAGTTTGGCGGCGTCGGCCAGCGGGGCGTCAACCGGCATCGCGTTCTCCGTCATACCAGGTGGAGACCAGGCCCAGCGCGGCCACGGCGCGGCGCCAGCGCTTGTCCATGCCGGCATCGACCTGGGCGCCGCCCGATTCCACGCGCACATCGCCCTGGGCCACGGAGGCGTCGCTGATCCACTGCACCTTGGACTGGGCGCCATGCTCGGCGCGCAGCGCCTCGTCCAGCACGGCGAAGTCGGCGGGATTCAGGCGCACGGTGGCGGCGCGGCCGTCGGCGGCCAGCATGTCCAGCGCCTCGCGCACCACGGGCAACAGGGCCTGGGGCTGGCTGCGCAGCTCCTGGCGGACCACCTGGCGCGCAATGTCGCAGGCCAGGTTGAGCAGTTCCTGCGCTGCATCCGTCTGCAGCTGCTTGAAGCCGGCATCCAGGCCGGACAGCAGCGCGTCCACGCGCTGCGCCGTCTCGCGGCCTGCGCCGGAGACGTAGTCATCCATGTGTTGCTGCCACTGCTGCTGGGCTTCCTGGCGGCCCTGCTCCAGCCCCTCGGCATGGCCTTCGGCGCGTGCCTGCTCCAGCAGGGCATGCAGCTGCTCCTCATCCACTGCGGGGGCGGTGGAGGCCGGGGCGACCGGCGTGCCGGCTTCGACATCCAGCACCATGGAGTCGGCCTCCAGCCGGGGCGCATCGGAGCGGCCGGGCAGCGAAAGGCTGTGAAAGCCCGACGAGGAGGTGGGCGCGGCCTGCGCGCCTGGAGCACCCTGTATGTCGGGCAGGCCCGCCAGGCCGGGCAGGCTTTGCAGGCCGCCCATGTGGTCCACGGCGCCGAAGCGCCACTGCACCACCTGGCGCTCGTCGATCTCCTCGGAGGGGATGAAGCGCGAGTTCATGCCGTTAGACATAGCTGTCTTCCGCACCGCTGCCGATGGTGATCTGGCCTTCTTCGGCCAGGCGACGCACCACCTTCAGGATTTCCTTTTGCTGCGCTTCCACTTCGGACAGGCGCATCGGGCCGCGGCCTTCCAGGTCCTCGCGCAGCGACTCGGCGGCACGCATGGACATGTTGGCCAGAATCTTGTCGCGCACTTCCATCGAGCCGCCCTTGAGCGCGATGATCAGCGTCTCGGACACCACCTCGCGCAGCACCAGCTGCACAGAGCGGTCGTCCAGCTTGACCAGGTCGTCGAACACGAACATCTTGTCCATGATCTTCTGGGCCAGGTCCGGGTCGTAGTTGCGGATGGTGTCCAGCACGGCCACGTCGGCATTGCCGCCGAGGTTGTTGATCATCTCGGCCGCCGTCTTGACGCCGCCCAGCGAGGTCTTGCGGATCTTGTCGCCGCCGGCCAGCACCTGGAACAGCACCTCGTTGAGGTCCTTGAGCGCGGTCGGCTGAATGCCTTCCAGCGTGGCAACGCGCAGCATGACTTCGCTGCGAAAACGCTCGGGCAGCTGCATCAGGACGGCAGCGGCCTGCTCGTGCTCCAGGTGCACGAGGATGGCGGCCACGATCTGCGGATGCTCGCCGCGCAGCAGTTCGGCCACGGACAGCGGGTCCATCCACTTGAGGCTTTCGATGCCGGAGACATCGCCGCCCTGCAGGATGCGGTCGATCAGCAGCGCCGCCTTGTCGTCGCCCAGGGCGCGCTTGAGCACCGAGCGCACATAGCCGCTGGCGTCGTCCACCAGCAGGCTTTGCGCGGCTGCGTCATCGGCAAAGCGGTTGATGACGAAGTCCACCTTCTCGCGCGAGACACCGCGCATGTGCGCAATGGTCTCGCCGAGCTTTTGCACTTCCTTCGGGGTGAGGTGCTTGAACACCTCGGCCGCTTCCTCCTCGCCCAGGGAGACCAGCAAGATGGCGGCGTCGTTCAGGCCTCGTTCGTCCATATCTCAGCAATCCGTGTTTTGAGAGGCTCAGGTGGCCTCGCCGTTGATCCAGGTCTTGACGATGTTGGCCACCGCGATCGGGTTCTGCTTGGCCAGTTGGCGCGCCTGCTCCAGGCGCACTTGCTCCTGCGTGGGCGAAAGATCGACAGCGGGTGCAGCCAGCGCCGGACGGTCCAGCTGCTCGCCTTCGATGGCATTGAGCTGCCCGCCCACGGCCACCGTCTTGCGGCCCTTCATCATGGGTCGCACCAGGCCCAGCAGCAGGATGGCGCCGAACAGGGCCAGGCCGATGGGCACGCCCAGGCTGCGGGCCATGGCCAGCACTTCGGGCTGGCGCCACAGCGGCAGCTCGGCCGGCACTTCGTCCTGCACAAAGGGGGTGCTGACCAGGTTGACCGAGTCGCCACGCTCGGCGCTGTAGCCCACGGTCTCGCGCACCAGGGTCAGCAGTTGCGCCTGCTGCGCTGCCGTCAGGCCGCGTGCAGCGGCAGCGACGGTGGCTGCATCGGTTGCCGCACCGGCAGCACCGGCAGCAGCCGGCGCAGCAGCAGCCACCAGGGGCGCATTGATGACCACGGCGGCCGTCAGGCGCTTGATGCTGCCCGTGCTGCCGCGTGTGTGGCGCACGGTCTTGTCCACTTCGTAATTGGTGATGGACTCGCGCTTGCTGGCAGAGCGGGCGGCGTTCTGGCCGTCGGCCGCCTGGGGCGCGGGATTGGCACCGTTGACGGGCGCGGAAGCGTTCTGGGGCGGCTGGTTGCTGGTGGCGCCGGGAATGCCGGTGGGCTGGGGCGGCTTTTGCTCGCCTGTGCTCTCCACCACCTGCTGGCTGCGCACCACGCCCGCGTCGGAGGACTGGTTGGGGCGGTGCTGCTCCGAAGTCGATTCGGTCTGGCTGAAATCCATCTCGGCCGAGACCTGGGCCTTCACATTGTTCTTGCCGACCACAGGCTCCAGGATCTCCAGGATGCGGCGCACGTACTGCTGCTCGATCTGCTGGGTGTAGTTCAGCTGCTGCATGTCCACGGCGTTGGCGTTGCCGTCGGGCGACTGCGACAGCAGCTTGCCCGAGTCATCGAGGATGCTCACGGCCGTGGGCGCCATCTCGGGCACGCTGGAGGCCACCAGGTGCACGATGCCCGCGATCTGCGTGCGGTCCAGCACGCGGCCCGGGTACAGGCTCAGCAGCACCGAGGCCGAGGGCTTTTGCTGCTCGCGGAAAAAGCCGTTCTGATTGGGCAGGGCCAGGTGCACGCGTGCGCTTTGCACGGCGGCCAGGGCCTGGATGGAACGTGTCAGCTCGCCTTCGAGGCCACGCTGGAAATTGAGGCGTTCCTGGAACTGGGTGATGCCGAACTTGCTGTTCTCCATCAGCTCGAAGCCCGTCACCGAACCCTTGGGCAGGCCCTGGGTGGCCAGCTTCAGGCGCACATCGTGCACGCGGTCGGACGGGATGAGGATGGCACCGCCGCCTTCGGTATAACGGTAAGGCACGTTCATCTGCGACAGCTGGGCGACGATGGCGCCGCCATCCTTGTCGCTCAGGTTGGAGAACAGCACCTTGTAGTCCGGCTGGCGGTAGAACATGGCCGCCGCACCCAGGGCGACGACCAGCAGCACGGCGATCGCGCCCCAACGCAGGCGCGCGCCACGGTCCATGGCCGTCCAGCGCTGCTGCAAGGCAGGCTGGGGCACGGGAGTGGCTTGAGGGACAGGGATTTCAGCGACAGCAGACATCTTGGTTCCAGGTGTTCGAGCCCTGCACACACAGGACCCTAGCGTGCTGTCGATTATTCGAAGTCCGAGGCCTCACATTCGCCCGATAAGCGCGCCGTTTGGCCGTCTATTTGCCGCGATGCGAAAACCCTGCCGCCCTACGATCTCGTCATCTTGCTAACTCCGATGGAATGTGTCATGGACCTTCGCATCCCCAGTACCACCTCTCCCCTGTACGGCACCCAGCTCCCCAAAGGCGTGGGCGCAGGCGACGCATCGACCAAAGTGGCGGCTGGCGGCTTCAGCCAGGCCCTTCAAGGCGCGCTGCAGTCCGTCAGTTCGGCCCAGAACAACTCCAGCCAGCTGCAGCGTGAGGTGCAGCTGGAGAACCCGGCCGTCAGCCTCGAAGAAACCATGATCGCCATGCAAAAGGCGCAGATCGGCTTCCAGGCCACGATGCAGGTGCGCAACCGGCTCGTGCAGGCCTATACCGATGTGATGAACATGCAGGTGTGAGGGCGTCCGGCCCCGGCCGGACCCTCTTTGCCCCCTCGATCGCAAACCGCAGACCGAACGGGATTTGCGCGCGCCATTGCCATTGCCATTGCCATTGCCATTGCACGGCAGCGTCATTTCCGCGCATTTCGGATCTTGCCGTCTTCAGGGTCCTTGCTTCGTTTTCCCCGGACCGGGCCTCGGGCCGTCCTTCATGACTGGGCGCACTTCTTGCGCACGGCCATCACGCATTTCCCTGCCTCCCCCTGCTTGACCGAGCGCAGCCTCATCCAGCGCATGGATGGGTACGCCCGAGCCGCAGTCGCGCCTGCACCCGCTGTGCAGATTCATCCAACCGAATCCAAGCCCGGAAAAGACAAAACCCTCGGACACGGATGCCGGAGGGTTGAGCAGAACGAAGAGAGAAGAGAGAAAAAAAGGATGCGGCTTCAGCTGGCCGAGTGGTAGATGCGCGCCTTGCCCGGTCCGGCATGGGGGTGCCCATACAGGTCGCGTCCATACGTGGCCTGGTCCGAAGTCTGGGGAATCAGCGCCGCCGCCTGGCTTTGGGCCACCACCGCCATGCGTGCCAGCTGGTCGCGCTGCATGGCCATCTGCTCGCCCAGCGCCTGGGCGCGTTCGCGCAGCTCCTGCGTCCAGTCGGCCGCGCTGAAGCGCCGGGCCAGTTCGGAGAACGCCGCCATGGCATCGCGCAACCGGGTGCTGGACTGCTCCAGCGCGACCGCATCCTTCGATTGCAGCGAGGCGGACACCATCTGGACCACCGCGTCCAGGGAATCGAGCATCTCGCCGAGAGTCATGGGACAGGCCTTGCTGAGAAAGAAAGCGCGCGCACGCGCCGAAAGGAAGGGATCGAACCCGCGCTCAGACGCGCGAGTGCGAGAGGAATTCTTCGGAGTTGGCCAGCAGCTTGTCGGCCACGGCGTCGGCGTTCACGCGGAAGGTGCCGTTGGCAATGGCTTCGCGGATTTCCTTGACGCGGTTGGCATCGAAGTCGGCCGTGGCGCGACCAGATTGGTCCAGTGCGCGGGCCGAGGTCGAGAACGACACGGGAACACCGGCCGCCTTGGCAGGCTGGGCCTGGGCGGAGGATTCCTCGGTGGCAATGGTGCTGGCTGTCTTGGGCTGCTTGGCGGCGGCCTGGGAGGCAGCGGCGGGCAGTTCCGGTTTTTGACCTATCTTCATCTTGATTCTCCAATCGCCCTGGCGGCGTGAGGCGCTGTGCCTAGCTTTCGACTGCCTGGAACAAAACTTGAGGTTTTTTTACTGGACCAGCACCACGCCCTCGGGATTCACAACCCCGGAGATGAGCCGGCCATTATCCATGCGAACCCGCACGGTCTGGCCTTCGCCGGCTGCCGACATGGCCTTGCCCGACGATGTGACGGAAAAACCACCACCGTTGACCAGCACACGCACTTCAGCACCCACGGCAAACAGCGCCGGCGTACGCAGCATGTTCTGGCGCAGCGCCTGGCCTGCGGCCAGCGGGCGGGAGGCCACCAGGCCTACCCAGTCCTGCTGGTTGGCATAGACGGCGGCCGATTCCTCGGCCCAGTCCACTTCGGCCTGGACGGCATCGTCGGCCGACAGCGGGCGACCCGCCGTCACGCCGTTTTGCAGCACCCAGGCCGGGCCCCAGGCCTTGACCGTGATGGGCAGGAACACATTCCAGGCCACGGCGCCCTGCAGGCAGCGCAGACCCAGGCGGGTACGACCCCACAGGCGCGAGCCTGCGGGCAAATAGGGTTCGACCTTGGCGCAGGCGGCCAGGCGCAGGCGGGGATCGAGCTGGCCCATCTGCACTTCCATGCGCAGGGGCAAGGCGCCCGCGCCGGCCATGCCTTGCTGCAGGGCCTCGTCGGCAAAGCGCTGGCCTATCTGGCTGAGCTGGGCTGCACCGTCAGGTGCGTTCTGCGCCAGGGCAGGGCCGGCCAGCGACGCTCCAGCGGCAAGCGCAGCGCATGCGGCGGCGCGAGCGAGGGCTCGGACGGCGGATGGCGAATGGGCGGTGCTGAAGTTCGGCATGGCTGTGGCTCCTGACTTGCTCCGGACTCCCGTCAGGATGGGTGGGATACCTGGAGCGATGCCAGCAAATATAGGGCGAGTGCTCTTTTCCGAAGCGCCGAACTGCGCAGGCAAACGCGCTTTCTTCGCGCTTTAGCGATCGGGGGCGATTTCCATAATCGACGCATGCCGCAGTCCGTGGGCTGCCGCCATTTCGTCAACCGATCACCGCAAACCCCAGAGGGCGAGGCCGACATGCTCGACAAGATGACTGAACGACTGGATTTCCAGAGCAAGGCGCTGGTGCTGCGCGCCGAGCGCCAGCGTGCAATCGCCAGCAACATCGCCAATGCCGACACGCCGGGCTATGTGGCACGCGACTTCAATTTCCGCGAGGCGCTGACGGCCGTTACCTCCGGCCCCTCGCCCATGACGCTGGCCAGCGTCAGCCAGGGGGGCCACATTCCCCTGCCTGCCGCCGCCTCGGGGCAGAGCGCGCAAAGCCATCTCGGCTACTCGGTGCAGGCCCAGACCAACATGGACAACAACACCGTGGACCTGGACCGCGAACGCGCCAACTTCGTCGATAACGCCGTGCGCTACGAAGCCACGCTGCGCTTTCTGAACGGCCAGGCCAAGACCATGCTGTCGGCCATCCAGGGCCAGTAAGCCGGCGCCACAGACCACAGGAGCTTTCCCATGTCCATGTTCTCCATCTTCAGCATCTCCGGCAGTGCCGTCAGCGCCCAATCCCAGCGCCTGAACGTCGTGGCCTCGAACCTGGCCAACGTCGATGCCGTGGCCGGCCCCGACGGAAAGGCCTACCAGGCGCGCCAGGTGGTCTTCCAGACCGTGGCCATGGGCGAGGAAGGCTCCTCGGGCGTGCGCGTCAGCGCCATCAGCCAGGACAACACGCCGGGCCGCCGCATCCACGACCCCCAGCACCCGCTGGCCGATGCCGAAGGCTATGTGACGCACTCCAACGTCAGCGCCGTGGACGAGATGGTCAACATGATCTCGGCCTCGCGCTCCTACCAGAACAACGTCGAGGTCATGAACACGACCAAGTCGCTGCTGCTCAAAACCCTGCAGATGGGCCAGTGAGCCCCATCCGCACCACTTTCCAGGAGCCACTCCCATGATCTATGGCGCAGGCAGCGTCGCCAGCACGGCCGACATCAACAACAAGACCGCCACGAGCAATTCGACCACCGACCCCGCGGCGGCGCAGGACCGTTTCCTGAAGCTGCTGGTGGCGCAGTTGAACAACCAGGATCCCATGAATCCCATGGACAACGCGCAGATGACCTCGCAGATGGCGCAGATCAACACCGTCACCGGCATCCAGCAGCTGAACAAGACCATGGAAAGCATGGCCGGCCAGTTCACCGCCATGCAGGTGCTGCAAGGCACGCAGATGATCGGCCGCACCGTGCTGACCGAGGGCAATACGCTGGGCGTGGGCAAGGAAAAATCCTATACGGCCGCCTTCGACCTCGAAGGCCCGGCCGCCGATGTCAAGGTGCAGATCACCACGGCCGGTGGCGAGCTGGTGGACACCGTCGAGCTGGGCAGCGGCACCGCAGGCCGCAACTACTTCACCTGGGACGGCAGCAAGTACGCGGGCGACGCCAGCCAGCTGCGCTACACGGTGCAGGCCACGAATGCCGACAAGGCCGTGGCCTCGACCACGCTGTCGCCCCACGCGGTGCTCGCCACAGGCACCACCGACGGCAAGCTGACGCTGGAGCTGGACGACGGCACCAACGTCGCCTACGCCTCCGTCAAGGCCGTGTACTGACCACCGCACCAACCACCCAAACCATCGCAGGAGCACACCATGGGATTCCAACAAGGCCTCTCGGGTCTGAACGCCGCCAGCAAGAACCTGGACGTGATCGGCCACAACATCGCCAACGCCAACACCACGGGCTTCAAGTCCTCGCGTGCCGAGTTCGCCGAGGCCGTGGCCAGCGCCGTGGGTTCGGCCAGCGGCCAGAACAGCGGCATCGGCGTCAATGTGGCCGCCGTGACCCAGCAGTTCCGCCAGGGCCCGATCACCACCACGGGCAACAATCTGGACGTGGCCATCAACGGCAACGGCTTCTTCGTGGTGCGCCAGCCCGATGGCAGCACGGCCTATACGCGCGCCGGCAACTTCGGCCTGGACAAGCAGGGCAACCTGAAGACCGTGCAGGGCGACAACGTCATGGGCTACCCCGTGGACGCCACCACGGGCAAGGTGCTGGCCGGCGGCCAGCCCGTGCCCATGGTCTTTCCTTCGGGCCAGCCGATCGCTGCCAAGTCTACGACCAAGATCGATGTATCGCTGAACCTGGATGCGCGCGCCACGGTGGCTGCAGGCGATGCCACCAAAACGCCACCGATCCCTGCCACTCCACGCGCCACCTATGGCACATCGGTCAATGTCTATGACAGCCAAGGCGTGGCCACACCTGTGCAGATGTACTTCGAGAAGGGCGCGGCCCCCAATACCTGGGTGGTCTATGACGGCCTTGATGACCCGACTGCAACGCCGCCCAAGACGGCCAAGGTGCTGGCAACGCTGAACTTTGACGCCGCAGGCAAACTCAACACAGTCACGCCCAACCCCGCTGTTGCCACCATCCAGACCAACAATCCCAATTCGCCAACCCCGGGCACCGTCAGTGTGACGCTGGATTTTTCCAACGTCTCCCAGTTCGGAACCAAGTTCGCGGTCAGCAGCCTCAAGCAGGACGGCTACACGGCGGGTGCGCTCACCGGCATCAATGTCGGCAACGATGGCTCCATCGTGGCCACCTACTCCAACGGCGTGACGCGCACCGAGGGCCAGCTGGCCCTGGCCGCCTTCACCAACACCCAGGGCCTGGGCGCCGTGGGAGACAACAAGTGGGTGGAAACCGCCGATTCGGGCCCGGCGCTGAACGGCACGGCCGAGTCGGGCACCTTCGGCTCGCTGCGCTCGGGCGCGCTGGAAGACTCCAACGTGGACCTGACCGCCGAGCTGGTGAACATGATGACCGCGCAGCGCGCCTACCAGGCCAATGCCCAGACCATCAAGACCCAGGACCAGGTCTTCTCGACCCTGGTGAACCTGCGCTGATAGCCAAGAACTGAGTCAGGAGAACCGGCATGGACCGCATCATCTACACCTCCATGACGGGCGCCAACGCAGCGGCGCAGCGTCAGTCCGTGCTGGCCCACAACCTGGCCAATGCCGGCACCAACGGCTTCCGGGCCGAAATGTCCACCTTCCGCTCCGTGCCCCTGCAGGGCAGCGGTGCGGGCACGCGCGTGTTTGCGCTGGAGGCGACCTCCGGCTACGTGGACACGCCCGGCCCCACCCAGCGCACGGGGCGTGCACTGGACGCCATGGCCATGGGCCGCGCCTGGTTCGCCGTCCAGGGCCTGGATGGCCAGGAGGCCTACACACGCAATGGCGTGTTCGAGGTCTCTCCCGAGGGTCAGCTGGTCAACAGCAACGGCCAGGCCGTGCTGTCCGACGGCGGCGGCCCCATCGACATTCCGCCCGAGTCCACGATCTCGCTGGGCTCGGATGGCACGCTGACCGCCAAGACCGGCAACCAGCTGCCCGTGGCCGTGGGCCGCGTCAAGCTGGCCACGCCGCCCGAGGACGCCGCGCTGGTGCGCGGCAATGACGGCCTGTTCCGCACGGGCGACGGCGATCCGCTACCCAACGACGAGAACGCACGCCTGCTGTCCGGCGCCATCGAAGGCTCGAACGTGAACTCGGTGGAGACCATGGTCGGCATGATTGCCGCCGCCCGCCAGTTCGAGACCCAGATGCGCCTGCTGCAGACGGCAGAAACCAATGACAAAAGCGCCAGCCAGCTGCTGAGCATGAACGGCTGAAAGCACTGAAAAGGAAACGCCATGATCAATTCGCTGTTCATCTCCAAGACCGGCATGGAAGCCCAGCAGACACAGCTGGACGTGATTTCCCATAACCTGGCCAACGTCTCGACCACGGGCTACAAGCGCGCCAGCGCGGTGTTCGAGGACCTGATCTACCAGAACCTGCGCCAGTCCGGCTCGCAGACGACCGAGCAGAACCAGTTGCCTACCGGTTTGCACCTGGGCCTGGGCGTGCGCACGGTGGCCACCTCGCGCAATTTCCTGCAGGGCGCCCTGCAGCAGTCCAACAATGCGCTGGACGTGGCCATCGACGGCAACGGCTTCTTCCAGGTCAACATGCCCGACGGCACCACGGCCTATACCCGTGACGGCTCCTTCCAGGTCGATGCACAGGGCCAGCTGGTGACTGCCAGCGGCATGCCCATCGCCAACGGCGTCACCATTCCCCAGGGCGCGACCAAGGTGTCGATCAGCCCCGAGGGCGTGGTCAGCGTGACCATGGCCGGCCAGGCCGCGCCCCAGCAGGTCGGCAATATCGCCATGAGCCAGTTCATCAACCCGGCAGGCCTGGAGCCGCGCGGCCAGAACCTGTTCACCGAGACCGCTTCCTCGGGCCAGCCCCAGCAGGGCCAGCCCGGCGTCAACGGCATGGGCATGATCAAGCAGGGCTACCTGGAAGGCTCGAACGTGAACGTGGTGCAGGAGCTGGTGACCATGATCCAGACCCAGCGCGCCTACGAAATGAATTCCAAGGCCATCACGACTTCGGACCAGATGCTGGCCAAGCTGGCGCAGCTGTAATCGATCTCTCCCCCTGAGCGGCTTCGCCGCTTCCCCCTCTCTCGCTGCGCGGGAGGGGGACGACACCCTCGGTGCGGGGCTGCCCTTCCTCGGTGTCCCTGGGCTGGGACATGCCAGTTCTCGAGGGTGGGGTCTGCATGCGCAGCCATGAACCATTGAACCCGGGAACATCGCCATGACCCAACGAATCTTCTCCCTTTCCGCGACGGGCACGTGCCTGGCGCTGGCGGCCGTGCTGTCGGGCTGCACGACACTCAATGACCCGCCGCCGGTGGACATGCCGTCCACTGCGCCTCCCGTGCTGATGCCGGCCGCGCCCGTGGCGGGCAGCCCTACGGGCAGCCTGTTCAATGCCGCCAGCTACCGTCCCGGTTTCGAGAACCGGCGCGCGCGCCTGGTGGGGGACATGGTGACGGTGCAGATCGTTGAGCGCGTGACGGCCAGCCAGAAGTCGGATTCGGGGCTCAAGCGGTCCAACAAGACCACGGCGGGGATTTCTGCGCTGCCGCTGTTCTCGGGCAATGCGCTGGCCAATCTCAAGGACCGCTCCAACATCGGGTTCAACAACAACAACGACTACACGGGCTCTGGCTCGACGTCGAGCGACAACACGTTCACGGGTGCCATCAGCACGACGGTGGTCGATGTGCTGCCCAATGGCCATCTGGTGATCGCCGGAGAAAAGCAGATCGGCGTGAACCACAACGTGGATGTGCTGCGCTTCACGGGCACGGTGGACCCGCGCACGATGCAGCCCGGCAGCCTGGTCGCCTCGACCCAGGTGGCCAATGTGCGCGTGGAATCGCGCAGCCGCGGACAGGCCGGTGAAGCGCAGTCAATTGGCTGGTTGTCCCGGTTCTTTTTGAACGTTATGCCGTTCTGATTCTCCGGAGAATGGACAGCATGAAAGTACTGTCCATGCTCCTGACATTGCGCCAAGCGCAGCGCCCCTTCTGGGTTGCAGCAGCCCTCGGCGCCAGCATGCTGACCCTGCCGGCGCATGCAACACGCATCAAGGAGGTCGCTGCCATACAGGGCGTGCGCAGCAACCAGTTGACCGGCTACGGTCTGGTGGTCGGCCTCGACGGCACGGGCGACCAGACCACCCAGATGCCCTACACCAAGCAGGCACTGGCCAATTACCTGGAGCAGATGGGCATCTCGCTGCCCGCCACAGGCAACGCGGGCCAGCTGCAGCTCAAGAACGTGGCGGCCGTGATCGTCACCGCCGAGCTGCCGGCCTTTGCCCAGCCGGGCCAGGCCATCGACGTGGTGGTCTCCTCCGTGGGCAATGCCAAGTCGCTCAAGGGCGGCACCCTGGTGGCCACGCCGCTGCGCGGTGCCGATGGCGAGATCTATGCGCTGGCCCAGGGCAACCTCGTGGTCGGCGGCGCCGGCGCCTCGGCCGGCGGCTCCAAGGTACAGATCAATCACCTGAGCGCAGGCCGCGTGCCGCAGGGCGCCCAGGTCGAGCGCGCCGTGCCCACCCCGATCAATGAAGGCGACAGCATCACGCTGGGCCTGAACGCCACAGATTTCCAGACCGCCGACAAGGTGGTGCGCGCCATCAACCAGCGCATGGGCCAGGGCGTGGCACAGGCGCTGGACGGCCGCACCGTGCGTGTGTCCGCGCCCCAGGACCCGGGATCGCGCGTGCGCATGATCGCCGAGATCCAGGAGATGCCGATCGAGACCTCCAAGCCCTCGGCCAAGGTCGTGATCAACGCACGCACGGGCTCCATCGTGCTCAACCAGGCCGTGACCCTGGGCCCCTGCGCCATCGCCCATGGCAACCTGGCCATCACCATCAGCACCACGCCGGTGATCAGCCAGCCAGGCGCCTTCTCGCAGGGCCAGACCGTGGTGGCCCAGAAGTCGGACATCCAGATCAAGCAGGAGCCCGGCAACATCATCAACATGCCCGGCTCCCCGCAGCTCACCGACGTGGTGCGCGCACTCAACACGCTGGGCGCCACGCCCCAGGACCTGCTGGCCATCCTGCAGGCCATCAAGGCCGCAGGCGCTCTCAACGCCGAACTGGAGGTGATATGAGCATCGCACTTCCCAATGGATCGCAGACTGCGGCCAGCAATGCGCTGGCGGCCGACGCCCGGTCCCTCAACGCACTCAAATTCGCAGCCGGCGAGAACAGCCCGCAGGCCGCGAAGGAAACCGCCAAACAGCTGGAATCGCTGTTCATGCGCGAGATGATCAAGAGCATGCGCGAGGCCACCATGAAGTCCGGCCTGCTGGACAGCGCACAGGGCAACCTGAGTACCGACATGCTGGACCAGCAGCTGTCGGTGGCCATGTCGGGCCAGCCCGGCGGCCTGTCCGACGCCATCACGCGCCAGCTGGCCCGCACCATGGGCTCGGAAGCCGCCGAGGATGCCGAGATCTCCGTGCCCTCCACGCTGAGCATGAGCCGCATCGCCTGGCGCAGCACGGCCGGCAGCGCCAATGGCACCACAGGTGCCTGGAGCGGCACCCGCACCAGCGCGGCCCAGTCCGTCAACGCCTACGCGCCCGCGCCCAAGGGTCGTGACAACTTCGTGTCCCACCACGGCGACGCCGCTGCACGCGTGGCGCAGGAAAGCGGCATTCCGGCCGCCTTCATGCTGGGCCAGGCCGGCCACGAGACCGGCTGGGGCAAGAGCGAGATCAAGAATGCCGATGGCAGCAACGCCCACAACCTGTTCGGCATCAAGGCCGGCAAGGGCTGGACGGGCAAGGTCGCCGAGGTCACGACCACCGAGTACATCGACGGCGTGGCGCGCAAGGTCACGGCCAAGTTCCGCGCCTATGGCTCCTACGAGGAATCCTTCCGCGACTACGCGCGCCTGATCACCGGCAATCCGCGCTACGAGAAGGCCATGGGCAAGACCGACTCGGCCCTGGCCTATGCGACCGAGCTGCAGAAAGCCGGCTACGCCACCGATCCCGAATACGCCAGCAAGCTCAGCCGCGCCATCCAGAGCGCCGTGCAGAGCGCGGCACGTGCCCAAGCCTAACCAGAGAACACGTCATGAGCCTTTTGAACGTCGGGTCCCGCGCACTGATGGCGAACCAGATCGCCCTGCAGACCACAGGCCACAACATCGCCAACGTCAACACGGCCGGCTACTCGCGCCAAAGCGTGGCCTTCCAGACATCGCCGGGCCAGAACATGGGCAGCGGCTACATCGGCAATGGCGTGGATGTGAACACCATCCTGCGCAACTTCAACGAGTTGCTGAACCGCCAGGCGGCCACGGCCAGCGCCGTGTCGGCGGCCGATTCGGCGCGCGCCACCTCGCTGGCGCAGATGCAGGAAGTGTTCGGCGGCGGCAAGAGCGGCCTGGGCGCAGCCATCACCGACATGATGAATTCGTTCGGCGATGTGGCCGGTGCGCCCACCGACCCGTCGGCGCGCCAGGTGGTGCTCACGCGCATGAACGAGCTGGCGGCGCGCTTTCGCTCGGCATCGGCCCAGCTGGACGAGCTGGACTACAGCGCCAAGCAGCAGATGGGCAACGATGTGACCGTGGTCAACAGCCTGGCGGGCCAGGTGGCCACGCTCAATGCGCAGATCAGCCGCTCCATCGCCTCGGGCCAGACGCCCAACGACCTGCTGGACCAGCGCGACCAGCTGGTGCGCGACATCAACAAATACGTGCAGACCAGCCAGATCCCTGCGGACGACGGCAGCATCAGCCTGTTCGTGGGAGGCAGCCAGCCGCTGGTGCTGGGACCCAATTCCGCACAGCTCACGCTCAAGGAGGCCACCGAGTTCCCGGGCAGCGGCAAGATGGCCCTGTACTTCCAGCAGCCCGGCGGCCAGAACGTGGAACTCACGCCTTCCATGCTGGGTGGCGGCGAGATCGCCGGCCTGCTGCAGTTCCAGGGCAGCGACCTGACCGAGGGCCGCAACCTGCTGGGCCGCATGGCCCTGGCCATTGGCGACACGCTGAACAAGCAAAACAACCTCGGCCTGACGCTGTCGGGCCAAAGCGGCAGCAATCTGTTCAAGCTGTCCATGGTCAGCAATGGCTCGACCACGGGCGCGCAGTGGGCAGGTGCCAACACACCGACGACCACGGTGGTCGACTCCAGCCAGCTCAAGACCTCCGACTACCAGATCGTGTTCGGCAGCACGGCGCCGGCTGGCAAGGTCATCCGCCTGTCGGATGGCAAGGTGACGGACTTCACCGACATGGCCGACCTGAGCACCAAGGAAATCGACGGCCTGCGCTTCGACCTCAAGGCCGAAGGCGCGACGGGCAACACCGTGCTGTTCCGCCCCATGGCGGCGGGCGCCCACGACATCCAGGCCGCCGTGCACTCGCCCAATGACCTGGCCGTGGGCAATCCCGTCACGGCCAGCATTGAATCCAAGGGCGAGGCCACCCTGAAAATGGTTTCGCTCCAGGCCAACTCGGGGCTGGTACTGCCACCCCTGGGAACACCGGGCAACAAGGGCGGTGTGGCATTGAGCTTCGTTCCTGGACCGCCCACAGGCTATACCGTCACAGGCACCAGCACACCTCCCAAAGGAGCGCCTACGCCCTATACGCCAGGAACCACCGTAGTGCCCTACACCTCCGGCCAG
The DNA here is from genome assembly GCF_014170385.1 of Delftia sp. UME58. NCBI lineage: Bacteria > Pseudomonadati > Pseudomonadota > Betaproteobacteria > Burkholderiales > Comamonadaceae > Delftia > Delftia sp. UME58. Next base: position 222,912 of record NZ_LZZV01000088.1, on the reverse strand, counting down.
TCCATCGAGATCGACGGTTGGTCCGTCACACTGACAGGCACGCCCCATGATGGCGACGTGGTCCGCATCGGCAATGCACTGGATCCCCAGTACAGCAATGCCTACCAACGCGACGCCGGCAACGCCAGCTCCTTCCTGGCATTGCGCGACTCCAAGTTGTTCGATGGCTCAACCACGCTGAGCGACGGTTTTTCCACCGCCATGGCCCAGGTCGGCACCCGCACCCAGAGCGCGCAGTACGCGGCCAAGCTGTCCGAGACCATTGCCAAGAACCTGGAGGCGGACCGCACGGCCGTCTCGGGCGTGAACCTCGACGAAGAGGCCGCCAAGCTGCTGCAGTACCAGCAGTCCTACCAGGCCTCGGCCAAGATGCTGCAGGTCGCGCAAAGCATTTTCGACAGCGTTCTGCAGACCGTAGGCCGCTGATCACCGGACAGGAGCATTCCACCATGAGCATCTCCCGCATTGGCACGGCCAACATGTACGACAGCACCATCAACAACCTGAACTCGCGTCAGACGAGTCTGGTGGACCTGATGGAAAAGACCACCTCCGGCAAGCGCGTGGTGCGCGCCAGCGACGACCCCGTGGCCGCCGCCCAGGCCGAACGCGCGCTCACGCGCATCTCCCGCTCTGAGAACGACCAGCGTGTGCTGGGCCTGCAGCGCGATGTGATCGCCCAGGGCGAATCCAAGCTGGGCACGGCCCAGGATGCGCTCAAGGACTTCCGCGACCTGATACTGCAGGCCGGCAATGGCTCCTATGACCAGAAGGCACGCGATGCACTGGTGCAGCAACTGGAAAGCCTGCGCAACCAGGTGCTGGGCTATGCCAATGCAAAGGACTCCAACGGCCTGCCCATCTTCCGGGGGCTGGGCAGCCAGGACAATCCGGTGCTCAGCGCCACCCCTGGCGCGGTTTCTCAGTTGCAGCCAGGCCAGAGCACCGGTAACGACAACGGCCTGCCTTCCTCGCTGGACGGGTTCTCCACCTGGATGAACATTCCCACGGGCAATGGCGTGTTCAGCGTCTCTCGCCAGTCGCCCACGGGCAGTTCGGCCTATGCCGATCTCGGCGCGGTGACGAATCCCAGCCTATTGACTAGCAACACCTATACGGTCAAGTTCGCCAAGAACGCGACGACCGGCGAGATGGAGTACACGATTGACTCCAGCGCCTCGGGTGCGACCAATCCTGTGGTGTCTGCCACGGCCTTCAAGCCGGGCGACAGCATTTCCATCGACGGCATGTCCGTCAAGATCTCGGGCACCCCGGGCGTGGGCGACAACTTCACACTGGCACCCAGCCAGCGCACCGACCTTTTCAGCGTCCTTGACGGCGTGATCTCCGCCGTCAAGGACGGCGCAACCGACCCTGGCGCCATGCAACAAATGCTCTCGCGCGGCCTCAATGAACTGGACTCTGGCATGAGCCGCGTCCAGGCCATGCGTAGCTTTGCTGGCGACCAACTCAACCGCGCGGACAGGCTCGAAGACGACATGAAGGATCAGGCGACGCTACAAGAGGGCGCGCGTTCGCGGGCCGAAGACATCGATATGATCAAGGCCCTTTCCGATGTGGACATGCAGAAGGTGGGCATGCAGGCTGCCTTGCAGTCCTATGCCTCGATCCAGAAACTGTCACTGTTCAACTTCATCAACTGATAGCCACCCGCGCATGCATTCATGGTCCAGTCCGTCCTGAGCTCTTTGACCCTCGGCTATAGGCCGCTCTGGAACCAGGCTCGCCGTCTGGCGGGCGTGCAGCTCTATCTTCACGAGGAGCCCGGCGTCCAGGCCGACGTGGCCCACCTGCTGCGCATACTGCGCGAGACCTGGGGCACGCAGTCGCCGCCGGTACTGCTGTCGCCCCAGTCGCGTCAGGTGCTGTGCGACCTGCTGGAAAACGCCTCCAAGGGCAGCCCCTGGATCGAGGTGCGTGGCGACTGGCTGCAGGACTCCGCCATCTACGACCTGGTGCGCCAGGCGCATGCGCGCGGCCTCATGCTGGTGTGGCGCGGGCCGCTGTCCGATGTGCCCGACGCCCAGGCCGCCCACTGGTTTGCCAGCAGCCTGCTGCACCTGCCGCCCGAAGGCGCTTCGGGCATGCCCAACCAGACAGCGCTTGCGCTGCAACAGGCCACGCAGGCAGCCCAGGCACCGACCAAGCTCCAGGCCCTGAAGCAGGCCGCCAGGCCTGCACCCGCCCTGCCGCCCCTGCAACTGCTGGGCGGCCAGATGTACGAGGGGCTGGACAGCCTGGCCCTGACCGATCTGTGCCTGGACAGCTTCCATGCGGGCGCCATCGCCGGCTGGCCCGTGGCCGATACGCTGCATGCCCAGCGCCATCACGCCGCCCTGCCCAGCCGCGACACCGTGCTCGCACTGATGCGCGCCGTCGATGCAGAGCAATCGCTGGAAGCCTTCGAGCAGATCCTGGGCGAGGACCCCATCCTGGCCTACCGCTTCATGCTCTACACCAACTCCGCAGCCCTGGGCCTGCGGGGCAATGTGGACTCGCTGCGCCGCGGCCTGGTGATGCTGGGCTATGGCACGCTGCAGCGCTGGCTGTCCGACCAGCTGCCCCACGCCTGTACCGAGCCCAGCCTGGTGCCCGTGCGCACCGCCATCCGGCTGCGCGCCAGCCTGACCGAGCGACTGATCGAGGCCGGCATCAGCCACGACCTGCAGCGCGAGGTCTATCTGCTGGGCCTGTTCTCGCAGCTGGACCAGCTGCTGGGCGAACCCCTGCCCACCGCGCTGCGCCGCGTGCCGCTGTCCGAACGCATCTTCGACGCCGCCGTGACCCGTACCGGCCCCTACGCGCCGGCACTGGTGATGGCCATTGCGCTGGAGTCCGACGACCCCGCACCGATTCGCCAGCTCCGTGAGGAGCACGCCTTCGAGATCGAGGACGTGAACCGCATCCTGCTGCGCATGCTCAGCGAACTGCAGGTGCAGCCCGCGCCTGCGGCCTGATCCACGAGAACCATGGAGGCTTCTGCCATCCGCAGATTCCACCCATGAAAAAACCGCCTGATGTTCAGGCGGTTTTTTCATGGGCGGCAGGAAGGCTGCGGATGCAGCTCCTGCCGATCTGCCCTGCTCAATGCATGGCGTGGGGCTGGCCGTCGAACATGTGCTCGAACTGTGCCAGCCAGGGCTCGGCCAGCGTGCGGATCTGGGCATCATTGCGCAGGATGCGCTGCATGATTCGCGCCTTCTCCTTGCGCTGATCGGGCGCCAGCGGCTCGTCATGCGACTTGAGCCGCAGCTGCTCGATCAGCACGGCACAAGTGCCCTCGTAGCGCGTCACTCCCTCCCAATCCTTGTTCTGTGCGGCCTGCAGCATCTTGGCGCTGCTGTCTTCTATGGCCCGGTAAAAGTCAATCAATGTCAGCTCCATTTCTAGGTCCCGGCAACGGCTGGTGTATTGGAGATATCGCTCCAGCCTTGCGCGATCGGTGCCAGCACGTCCTGGACCGATTGCAGCAACTGCACATCGTTGCGCAGATTGGCGAATGTCAGTTGCGTGATGCTGTAGTCATAAACCGTGATCAGGTTCTGGGCCAATTCCCCGCCCTGATCAACATCTACGGCTGCCTTAAGGCCTTCTTCAAGGATGCGCACCGCCTTGCCGATCTGGATGCCTTTTTCTTCAATACTGCCGCGCTGCATGGCGCCCTTAGCCGCATTCAGAGATGCATCCAGGGCATTGAACAGCAGCTGAATCAGCATATGCGGGGAGGCTCCATTCACAACCGACTGAACACCTACCTGGTTGTAGGCGCTAGCCCCACGGCGGTTGAACATCGAATTCATTCCAGCGTTCCTTGATGTCTTGTTGCCATGATTTTCGGCATCCCGGCGAGAAACTGAAGCCTCGCCTTGCATGCTGGACAAGCCTAGTACGCAGGCCCGTCTCAACCATAAGGCCCGCGGCCTATCTGTTCCACTGGCTTACTTGTTGAGACAGGTAAGAGCTAAGCACCGAGCTCGATCCCATCTTCTTGTCCAGCGCTGCGTACTGTGCACGCATGCGCTGTTCAAAGGCTTCGGCGCGCTCGTTGACGCGGTCCTGGGCCTTGGTGTTGTCCTTCTTGAGCTGCTGCAGGCCCTTGGTCTTGGCATCAAACACCCCTGTGTCGAATTCCAGGACCTTGTCGGCGTACTCCTTCATCCGCAGGGCCAGGCCCTTTGTCTCGGGCTTGTCGGGCTCGCCTTCCGCAGCAAAGACCTGCGCCAACTTGCTGGGATCCTTTAGAACCGCTTCCAGATTGGACTTGTCCTTGGCCAGCGTACCAAAGGCCAGCTTGCCACCCTTGCCCAACTGTATGCCCAGGTCCGACAGGTTGATGCCACCGATCTGAGAGGCAAGCACCTCGCGCAGACCATTGGTCATGCCGACCATGGTGGAGTCACCCTGCATGACGCCGGCGGTCTTGCTCTCGGCATCGTACTTGGTGGACGCCACGAGCTTGTCGCTGATGGCGTTGTAGGCATCCATGAAGGCCTGGATGTTCTTCTTCATGCCTTCGGTGTCGGAGACGACAGTCAGCAGTGTGGGTTCTCCGGTCTTGGTGGCCTGATTGACCGTGAAGCTCAAACCGGGGATGGTGTCCTTGAACTCGTTAGTCGCCGATTCCACCTTGATGCCGTTGACCGTGGCCTTGGCATTCTGGGCCAGTTGAACTACGCCACCATTGCTCGTATCACCATTGGCCGCCTGCCCCGCATAGGCCAGGGAAGACAGATTGGCATCCGCGCCCGTCACCTCGACGGTGAACTGGGCATCCGCGCCGGAATTCTTTGAACGCATGAGCAGCCGCTCGCCGTTCGCATCCTTGATCACGGAGGCGACCACGCCACTGTCACCCTGCTTGGCATTGATGGCCGCTACCACCTTGTCCATGGTCATCGATTCGCTGATCTGGACCTCGGTGGTCTTTCCACCCATGGTGAACTTCAGCGTGCCGGGCCCGAAGTTCGAGGCAGCGGCAAAGCTCTTCGATGCCAGCGACTGGTTGCGCGCCACCTGGTCCACATCGATCTGTGTGCTGCCCGGCATCGCGCTGCCGGTCACGCTCACGGAAACCGACGTGTTCGACGCCGTCGCCGTCGTCAGCGCCCAGGCATCCTTGTCGGCGAGCTTTCGGGCCGAGTCGGACAAGGTCGACATGAGCGATTTGATGCTGCCGACCGTCGAGATCTTGGTGTCAAGGGAAGATGCAGCCGTCTGCAACTGCACCAGAGGCTGCTTTTGCAGCGTCACCAATTGCGAAATCATCGATTCCACATTCAGGCCGCTGCCAATTCCCGCTGCTGTCAATGCCATAACGTACTCCTTTTTAGTGCTACGGGCCTAGAGCCTGTGCTGCGCCAGCGCACAAGGCTCCCAGGGCGCGCGCAAGCCGCACGTCATGCAAGGAGCCCCACCACCAATGCTTCGGCATGCCGACCCCAGACTTGAGGCCATGCCGCCGCTTTTTTTCACGTTTCTTTACTGGATCAACTTGAGTACCGACTGGGGCAGCTGATTGGCCTGGGCCACCATCGCCGTGCCGGCCTGCTGCAGGATCTGCGTGCGGCTCAGGTTGGCGGTTTCGGCGGCGAAGTCCGCATCCATGATGCGCGAGCGCGAGGCAGCCGTATTTTCCGCTGCGACCTGCAGGTTGGCAATCACGGCTTCGAAGCGGTTCTGGGCTGCGCCGAAGGTGGCTCGGGTGTTGTTGACCTGGTCCAGGGCCTTGTCGATCGCGTCCATCGAATTGCGTGCGGCTGCGGCATTGGTGCTGCCATCGGCCAATGACCCAAGCGCTCCATTCAGCGTCGCAACCGAACCGGCCGCAGTGGTCACGCCCAGGCCCCCACTTGTGGTTGCTGCAGCCAGGTTCACAGCATCCAACTGGATCTGATTGTCAGATCCGGTATTCGCACCGACCTGGAATACGGCGGCAGCACTGGTGTTCAGCAGTTGGCGGCCATTGAACTGCGTGCTGGAGACCACGCGTGCGATTTCCTGTGCCAGCTGCTTGTACTCCTTGTCCAACGAAGTTCGGTCATTGCATCCGTTGGTATCGTTGGCTGCCTGCACGGCCAGCTCACGCATGCGCTGGAGATTTTCGCCGATCTTGCTCAATGCGCCTTCGGCCGTCTGCGCCATGGAAATGCCGTCATTGGCATTGCGCATGGCCACATTCATGCCTCGCACCTGGGCGTTCATGCGCTCGGCGATCGCCAGACCCGCCGCATCATCCTTTGCACTGTTCACACGCAGACCCGAGGACAGGCGCTGCATGGTGGTGGACAGTGAGGACTGCGATGTGTTGAGGTTGCGTTGCGCGTTCAGCGAAATGAGATTGGTATTGATGGTGGATGCCATGTGGCAACTCCTCGTTAGGCATGGACAATGGCTAGCCGCTCCGTGACCATAGGCCACCGAACGTCAGACAGCACGCCAGACACCGCCTAGCTCCGCCAATCTGATGCCATGCATTGTCCCGACGAGGCATGAGCCCAAAGCAGCGATAAAAACGGGCATCCCCCCCCAATTCGCGTCATTCCACCGCTCCCGCCTGGTTACTCTAGGTGCGCACTTTCACCTCCCGCGCCCAGACGCGCTCAACACATGACCCGAACCCTTTTGCACGTTGGATGTGGCCCGCAGCGCAAGTCCTCCACCTCCCCCGGCTTCCAGAGCGATGACTGGCAGGAACTGCGCCTGGACATTGATGCACGCGTGGAGCCAGACCTCATCGGCACGATGACGAACATGTCCGCCGTGGCGGATGCCTCCATTGATGCCATCTACTCCAGCCACAACATCGAACACCTGTATCCGCACGAAGTTCCGCTTGCCCTTGCCGAGTTCCGGCGCGTACTCAAACCCGATGGTTTCGCCATCATCACCTGTCCCGACCTGCAGTCGGTCTGCGCACTGGTGGCGAAGGGCCAACTGACCGACCCGGCCTATATTTCGCCGGCCGGTCCCATCAGCCCGCTGGACATCCTATATGGCCTGCGCACCTCCATGGCCCAGGGCAATCTCTACATGTCGCACCGCTGCGGCTTCACGGACAAGACCATGAACGACACCTTGCGCGCCGCAGGCTTTCCGATCGTGGCGTCCGTGGCACGTCCCGAGTCCTATGACATCTGGGCCATCGCCAGCAACAGCCCGCGCGACGAGGATGAGATCCGAGCGCTCGCCAGCCAGTACTTCCGCCTGTAACACTGGCGCCCATGCAAAAAGCCCGGCCAGGCCGGGCTTTTTGCATTTTCGGCATGCCGCAGCGGTGCGGCCTGCCTTCTTCAGCGCAGCAGCGCCAGCACGCCCTGGGGCAACTGGTTGGCCTGGGCCACCATGGCGGTGCCGGCCTGTTGCAGGATCTGGGCGCGGCTCAGGTTCGAGGTTTCACCGGCGAAGTCGGCATCCATGATCCGGCCACGGGCTGCGGCGGTGTTCTCCGATGCCACCTGCAGGTTGGCGATCGTGGCTTCGAAGCGGTTTTGCGCCGCGCCGTAGTCGGCGCGCATGCCGTTGATGTTGTCCAGCGCCGTGTCGATGGCAGTGACCTGGGCCAGAGCTGCGGATTCGACCGTGCCCAGCGTGGCGGTGGAAGCGCTCAGGCTGGTCAGGCTGGTGGCCGAATTCACGGTCACGGCGATCTGATTGTCCGCTGCGGTGTTCGCACCCACCTGGAAGGTGAAGTTTGCGTTGGCGTTCAGCAGCTTCTTGCCGTTGAACTCCGTGTTGTCGGTAATGCGGCCGATTTCAGCGGCCAGCGCCTTGTATTCCTTGTCCAGGGCCGTGCGATCCTTGGTGCCGTTGGTGCCGTTGGCCGCTTGCACACCCAGTTCGCGCATGCGCTGCAGGTTTTCGGTGATCTTGCCCAGCGCACCTTCAGCCGTCTGGGCCAGCGAGATGCCGTCGTTGGCATTGCGTGCCGCCACATTCATGCCCTTGACCTGGGCATTCATGCGCTCTGCAATCGCCAGGCCTGCCGCGTCGTCCTTGGCGCTGTTCACACGCAGGCCGGAAGACAGACGCTGCATGGTGGTGGACAGCAGGCCCTGGGTGGTGCTCAGATTGCGCTGGGCATTGAGCGATTGCATGTTGGTGTTGATGGTCATGGCCATGGTGGCAGCTCCTCAGTTAAATCTGTATGAAACCAGGGTCACCGCAACCGGCGTCCCGCATTTTGCGAGACGGGCGGCGTCAACCCTATCAACCTACCATCAGCGGCTTGCATCATTCCAGATATCGCAAGAGCTGCTGGAGGGGCTCAGGATGTTTCATCCATCTGCTGACTGGGTTTTCGGCGCAGCCTGATACGACTTGAGACCTTTTTATGCGTTTGCATGTATCTCGCCCGACCTGAAACCCAGTGGGCCGACGCTGCAATGGCGATGCGACAGGACGCGGATCCGATGACATGCGAACCCAAGGTTTCTTGCGGGCTGCCAATGAGAAAAGGCAGCGTGCTCGCACACGCTGCCTTGGCCAGAAGGAGGCAATAGCAGCCGCCACTGCAATACGGTTCAACCTCCTGCCGGCGGACGCAGGGGTACTGCGATCAGCGCAGCAGAGCCAGCACGCCCTGGGGCAGCTGGTTGGCCTGGGCCACCATGGCGGTGCCGGCCTGTTGCAGGATCTGGGCACGGCTCAGGTTCGAGGTTTCACCGGCGAAGTCGGCATCCATGATGCGGCCACGGGCTGCGGCGGTGTTCTCCGATGCCACCTGCAGGTTGGCGATCGTGGCTTCGAAGCGGTTTTGCGCCGCGCCGTAGTCGGCACGGATGCCGTTGACGTTGTCCAGGGCCGTGTCGATGGCGGCCATCTGTGTACGGGCGGCGGCTTCATCGACACCCAGGGTGGCCGTGGAAGCATTCAGGCCCGTCAGCGTCGGAGCCGATGCGACCACCGCGATCTGGTTGTCAGCAGCCGTGTTCGCACCCACCTGGAAGGTGAAGGTTGCCGCGGCATTGAGCAGCTTCTTGCCGTTGAATTCCGTGTTGTCGGTGATGCGACCGATTTCTGCGGCCAGCGCCTTGAACTCCTTGTCCAGGGCCGTGCGGTCCTTGGAGCCGTTGGTGCCGTTGGCCGATTGCACGGCCAGTTCACGCATGCGCTGCAGGTTTTCGGTGACCTTGCCCAGGGCGCCTTCAGCCGTCTGGGCCAGCGAGATGCCGTCGTTGGCATTGCGCGCCGCCACGTTCATGCCCTTGACCTGGGCGTTCATGCGCTCGGCGATGGCCAGGCCGGCTGCATCGTCCTTGGCGCTGTTCACACGCAGGCCGGAAGACAGGCGCTGCATGGTGGTGGACAGCAGGCCCTGGGTGGTGCTCAGATTGCGCTGGGCATTGAGCGATTGCATGTTGGTGTTGATGGTCATGGCCATGGCGGCAACTCCTCAGTGAAATCCGTATGAAACCCGGGTGGCCATCACACTTCGACGTGATGCTGGCGACACCGGCCCAATCAAAACCGCCTGGGGCTTAGCCTTTTGGCGGAACTCAAGATGTTTTGTTCCATCTGCTGAGTGGGTTTTCGACGGGTCCCGGGAGGACTTGAGGTTTTTTTTGGATTTTTTCTGCCACTACCGACCACGGTCGCTGCTGCACCGCAGCATGGATCCATGAATCGCTGCCGGCCTGCCGCCAGACCGGCAGATCAGAGCCCGAGAGAGGGCAATGGATCCATCTGCAGATCGTCGTAGCTCACCCGCAGGTCGGCGGCCTCCTGGCCATGGCACCAACGCTCCCACGCCCGGCGCAGGCCCAGGGCCACGGACTGGGCCACGATATCGGCCTGGCGCAACTCCAGTGGCCCCAAGGCTTCACGCAATGCCCCGCGCACCTGTGCCAGCCTCGGCAGATTGTCCGACCAATATGCCGCCAGCCGAAGCAGGCCATCGACATCCCTGGCCGCGAAATCGTCCGCCAGGCCGACACGGGCCATGACTTCTGCGGACTGGCGTCCACACAGCAGCTCACCCATCAGCGTCAGGGTGGGAACCCCCATCCACAGCGCATGGTTGGTGACCACGCCTCCGGTGAAGGGGAAGGTGTCCAGGCAGATGTCGATGTCATGGTGGGCCTTCAGATAGCCGTCGAAATCCGTGCGCGCGGCGAATCGCACGCGCTGCAGATCGATGCCGGCGTCTTGCAGCCACTCAAGCAGATGGGGCGGAGGTCCCGAGGGTTCGCAGGCACCAATCACCAGTTTCGCCGTCGGCAAGGATTCAAGCACCAGCCCCCAGACCTGCACCACTTCCCGATTGACCTTGACGAGCCGATTGAACGACCCGAACGTCAGATGGCCATTGCGCAATGCGGGCAATGGCGCCACCGGCTCGGCATGGATGCCGCCGTCGAACACGTAGGCCAGCGGCACGCGCAGAATATTTTCGGTCAGTTGCTCCCTGATGGCCTGCCCATCCAGGAGCTGGTCGCTGAGAATGATGTAGTCCATGGTGTCCAGGCCCGTTCCCCCCGGATTGCCGATCCAGGTCAGTTGCACAGGCGCGGGCCGGCGTGCGAAGACTTCGAGCCGGTGCCCCTTGGTATGGCCGCTGAGGTCGATCAGAATGTCGATGCCATCGTCGTGCACCATTTTTGCCAGCGCATCGTCAGGCATGTCCTGGACACCGCGCCATTGCGGGAGCAGCTCCATGAACTCCCGGGTGACCTCGTCGTAGAGATCGTTGTTGCAATACGCGATGCACTCCAGATCCTTGCGTTTTGCGAGCTCGCGCATGGTCGGCAGGAAGAACTTGGCCGCGGCGTGGCCCCGCAGATCCGCGGACACGAGTCCGATGCGCAGCACTTTTCCGGGATCTCTCTCGTTTTGGTGCTCTGGAGGGATGCGGCTGCCATGCAGGCGCCGCATCAGTTGGCCGAAAGCGCGGCAAGATTGCCCCACCTGCGCCGCACTCGCATGGGGAGAATGCAATTGCGTCAACAGGCGTGCACTGTGCCCTCCCATGCTGTTCGGATGCTTGAGCAGCATCTCGTCATAGCTGGCCATCGCCTGCCCGACATCGCCACGCCGGCCCCAGTACAAGGCCTGTATGTACATCAGGTCGTGATCGCCGGGAAGATGCCGCAAAGAGTTCTCCAGAGCCGCGGCCAGCCCCGCCAAATCCAGTCGCTCCAGCAGGACCAGGCAGCGCAGACGATGGCCGCGCGGATTGTCGGGGGTCTCCTGCAGCATGGTTTCAAGCACTTCCAGCGCCTGGTCCCAACGCTCCTGGGCGTACAGCACATAGGCCAGGTCGGAGCGCGCGAGCATGCGCTCGGCTTCATTGCCGCACAACGCCAGGGCACGCTGCAGCACCGTTTCGCGCTCGGCCAGCCTGGCGCCATCGCCGGCCAGGGCCAGGCTCAGTCCCACCAGGGCAAGGAACATGTCGGGCTCCAACTGCAGCGCCTGGCGGTAGGCCATCTCTGCCTGCAGATTCCAGCCCAGCTTGCGCATCCAGTCGCCACAGGCCAGATACATCTTCGCATTCAGCGCTTGCTGCGGCAGCATGGCCAGGAACTGGCCGCACAGCTGGGTCTGCTTGCCTGCATACAGCGCGTTGACCAGATGCATCTGCATCATGGCCTGGGTATCGGAGTCAGGGGCCAGCAGCATGGCCTGGACCAACCGTGGGTAGGACTCCTCGACCCGGCCCTGGGCCAGCAGGGCATGGCCGAGGAGCTCATGGGCCTTGCAGGAATCGGGCCGCAGCGCGACAGCCCGTCGCAGCGCGGGCTCGGCCTGCACGGGTGCCTTGCGCTCCAGATGGATCTCGCCGGCCAGCATGAACATGTCCGCATCCTCGGGCAACTGGGCGATGGCCCGGTCGGCGGCCTCCAGTGCGGCTGCATGCGCCCCGCGTTCGAGTTCCATGTTGATCTTGGCCTGCCACAGCAGCGGGCTGCGGCCATGGGCTCGCAGTGCCTTGGCAAGCAGCTCGTCTGCCTGATGGAAGTCGCGGGCCTGCAGCAACCGTGTCAACGACTTCAGCAGTTGCGCCGGTACAGGCTGCGCTTCAGGCCGGAGCGCGGCAGAGGCTGGCGGCACATCCAGGCTTGCAGCCTGCGCCTCCAGGAACTCGACGGCCTCCAGGCCCTGGGTCAGCGCGATGTCCTTTTCCAGCTGTTCCAGCGCGATCTGCTGCATGCCCCTGGTCCGCGCCAGCTCGATCAGCGAGCGTGCCATGTCGACCAGCCCCTCGCGGATCAGCATGTTGATGTAGGTGCGCCAGTAGGAGAAAGCCCGGGGCTGCTCCCCGATCGCCGCCTCCAGGAACGGCAATGCCTCGCTGCTTCGCAGCATGTGCTGGCCCAGCAGCAGCCCCATGCCATACAGCGCCTGATGGTCTGCCGGCTCCTGCCTCAGGGCCTGGGCGTAGGCCTGCCGGGCGGCTTCGAATTTCCACTGGTCATGCAGCTTCAGCGCCTGCTGCAAATGGTTGGCATCGGTCATCGGATTTCAGAATGTGGTCAAGCACAGGCAGGCTCCTGCCCCGTGCAAATGGCGGTATCGTGCCCCGAAAAGCCTGGATGCAGAGCGCGGATGAGCGCCGCCGACGCCCTGCTGTTCGCACCATCCGCCCACGGCCATGCCGGCCCCTGCTCAGGTGGAAAAATGCTTTCTCAGCCAACCGATCTCATGGTCCCAGCTGAACGGCTGCTTTTGCTGGAGAAGATGGACCCGGGGATACCAAGGGGTCTCGCCGCCCCGGATCCTCCAGCGCCAGTTGGGAAGGCAAGGAATCAGCGCATGGGTCTCCACCCCCATGGCCCCCGCCAGGTGCAGGGCGGTGTTGTCGATGGTCAGCACGCCATCGCACTGGGCGATCAGCGCGGACATGCCCGCCATGTCCGAAAAGCAGTCCACCGGGTCGATCAGCTCGAACCCTGCCTTTCTGATGATCTCGATGTCCTGCGCGGGTGCCAGGTACTGCAGGTTGACCAGGCCATGGCGCTCGGCGTCGAACGCGGCAAGCAGGCTGTCCATGGCAATGGAGCGCTGCGGCCCGCTTTCCTCATTCATGCTCAGCCAGCTGATGCCCACATACCTGCGCCCCTTCTGCCGGGCCCAGGCGGCCTGCTCGCAGAGCACAGGCTCCATGACCTGGGAGCGCAACTGCGGCTCGTTGACCTGGGCGTGGAAAAGACGGAGCAACCCACCCAGGGGCAGTTGGGCATCGAAATGCTTCAGCGCATCCTTTGCAGTGCCCCTTGGAATAAACCGCAAGCCGGGGAAATTTCTTTCATAGAGCGCCAGCAGGCGCCTATCGCATTCGATACAGAAGTCGCAGCCGTAGGTCTTCAGGAGCCCGAAGAACCGGGAAAACATGATCTCATCCCCAAGACCTTGCTCCGCCCATATCAACACCCTCTTCCCGCTGTCCTCCCCACTCCACTCAGCCAGGCGTCCAAAGGTGTGCACAGCCTCCTCGTCCAGCCTGTTGACATAGTTGCTGGATCCCTTTTCCAGATCACCCGATGACAGCTGAGCCAGTGACAGATGGAAGGCGGACTTTCGTCCGCCGCCATGGTCCACAGATTTCTGATAGAACTGGGTGCTTTGCTCGAAATTCATCTGCTCGTCAAGAATCCTTCCCATGTAAAACAGACTTGCAGCATGGTCCGGATCCAGCTCCAGCGTCGATTTCAAGGCCATCTCGGCGATATCGAACCTCCTGAATCGTGCGCAGTACATGGCGAGAGCATGATAGATCTCCGGCACTTCGGGATGCTGTGCAATCAAAGCTATATGCTGCTCCACGACCCTGTCAAAGCTCTGCGTTCCGGCAATTTTCAAGAGATGATCAAAACTTTCCGCCAGCATCGTCATTTTGCAAAATCCAGGATGGTGATTTCATTACCAAGCTGGTAGTCCAGCTCAAAAGCCTCTTTATTGGGAATGTTCTGATAGTCCAGCAGCTTGAATCCGCAGGCATTGGCCTCACGGACATACCCCGCCAGATCACGATAGATGCAGCCATCCTGGCGAACATGGTTCCAGCGCGCATCCATGATGCCCACGATGCTGAAAGCAGCCTGGGGCAGCTGTGCCAGCAGTTGGCCGAGCTGCGCCTGATTCAATCGGCCCAGGGACTGCACGGGCAGCACGATGTGGGCATCGCCAGCAACGGCAAGCGCATCGCGCCAATGTGCGGCCTGATGCAATACCCGCTGCGTTCCCACTTCGACGAACTGCCATCCCGCTGCATCGACCCATTGCAACTCGGCTACCTGCCGAGCCGCAAAGCGGTTACCAACGAACTCCGCCACGGACCAGCCACAAGGCTCCTGCGCAGGAGCAAACGCCAACTTTGCTGCGACCTGCCGGCAGGCCACGGTGCCGTGCTCATGAAACCCCGGACGCAGCTCAAGAGGAGACAGCAGATAGTTGCTGGCGTTCACCATCTCGAAGACTCGGTGGATGCGGTAGCCGCTTTGCCCTGTCCAGGCAAAAAAGCGTCCCTTGAGCCGATTCGCCACCTCGACCATGATCATCGGGCGATCGCGTTCGATCAGCTTGCGGGCACCCGCGAGCACATCGAGCTCCATCCCCTCCACATCGATCTTCAGCAAGTCAACCTGCGCATCCGGCAAAAGAGCGTCCAGGCTGTTGATTTCGATATCCCCCTGGCCCTGCTCCCTGATCCGGCTCGCACCCTGATTGGACAGATCGAAATGCTCCAGCTGCGCCCGCCCCGGGGCGCTTCCGATGGCCGTGGTGTCCACCAGATAACGGGAAGGATCGATGCCATTGATCTCGAAGTTGCGCTGCAACTGCATGGCCGTGCTTTGCACGGGCTCGAAGCAGTGCACCATGGCCGCATCCGCAATGCAGCTCCAGAACAGCGCATGGTTGCCTATATTGCTCCCCACGTCGATCACGCGGGGATTCATAGGAAGGAGATAGAGCGTCTCGATCAACTCCTTGGTCTCGAAGAATATCTCATGGGCCAGATAGTTCTGAATGTGATCCAGGGGATTGCTGAGCTGGAACTTGGCCACTCGCCCCGCCAGCGGCACATCCACCAGCACCTCATTGTCCAGGCAGAACTGCGTGAAGACCTGATTCACGGCAAGACGCCAATCCTCACTCGATGCGGAACGCGGGCCCGTGGAACTTTGTCCGCGCACATTGAAGAACAGCGGCTGCCCGATCTTCGTGCAGCAATGGCGGCCCCAGATCTGCAGGTAGTACTTGAAGTCCTCGCCGCAATCCATTTCTTCATCGAATGGATTTTCCATGGCAACCGCTGTCCGGACAAAGTGCCCTATTTGCAGGGTGAGGAAGGGATCGTTCTTCAGTATTTGCTCGATATCCGATATCGGAGCAATCTGGTCCGGCCTGCGCAGCGTATGCTGTCCATCAGGACTTGATTCATGGATCTCGCCCCACACCGCATCATGGCCCGGCAAGAATCCGGCGACCGCCTCAAAGGCTTGCGGGTGCATCAGGTCATCTGCATCGAGAAAGAAGATCCAGTCCGCCGCCATGCGCCCGGCCTGCCCGACAGCCAGGTTGCGGGCCCGGGACCGCCCCAGCCCGCCGGAGTCATCCTGGCAAAGGACCTCCACGACATCGAACGCGCCCATGCCGTGTCCCACGGCCTGTTGCACGGAAGCCTTGGCACGCAAGGCCAGCTTTTCGTGCCCGGGGCCGACCGGAATCACCACGCAGCATCTCATTTTTTAAATCATCCCGTCTTCGTTTTTCACAGCGCAAACGCACCTGGACAGGGGCCTGTTCGGCTGTCCTCCACCAACGTGTAGCACCAGAGGATCCTGCGAAACGCTCCACCATCGCCTCGGGCTTGAGCAAGCACAGCGTACAAATGCCTTGATCCTGCGACCAAACCGAACGCGGCAAATGCCGGATAAGCAGGAGAAACACCCACCACCTCCCCACCACCTCCCAAAAGCCCACGCCGAGCGGGGTGCGATATCCGTGCACCTCCAGCGCTGCAAGGACTGACACAGACGGGGACACCCGCACAAGCAGCAGGGGAACTGACGCGACTTTCGCAGTCAGTTTCATCGTTCACGACCCCAGTGCCTCTGCGAAAATTCATCAGGCTCCGTGCCTTCATAGAGCATGCACAAGGCAAACTGCTCTTCAAGAATCTACTGCTTGCCCAAGCGTGTAACCACACTCAGGAATCGTACTCGTGCCCAACATTGACCAATTCATCGAAAGCTTTCAGACCGCCGTGGACTTCCAGGAGGCCGTGGAAGTCACGCCCGAGACCGAACTCAGGAGCCTGCCCGAGTGGGATTCACTGGCCGCCCTGGGCGTAATCGTCATGTTCGACGTCGAGTTCGGCAAGACCATCACCGGCGACGATCTCAAGAACTGCACGACCATCAGCGACCTCCACAAACTGTTGGGCTGATCACCATGGCGCGATCCACGTTACATAATGTCCGTCTTGCGGGAGTCGCCAGTTGCGTGCCCAGGAATGTGCTCGACAATCTTCTCGATTGCCCTCCCGCGCAGCGCTCCGAGCGCGAACGACTGGTCCGCAACATCGGAATTCAGACACGTCGTATATGCCCACAGTGGCAATGCTTCTCTGACCTGGCAGCCACGGCGACGGAGAAGCTGCTTGACGAGCTGCAGTGGAATCGCGATGAGATCGATGCCCTGATTGTCGTTACACAGTCTCCTGACTACCTGATTCCCTCCACCGCCATCATCCTTCAGGATCGGCTGGGCCTGCCTCAGACGGCGATCGCGTTCGATGTGAACCTCGGCTGCTCTGGCTATCCATTCGGCTTGCATCTGCTGGGAAGCATGATCGCCGCGGGTGGCGTAAAAAAAGGACTTTTGTTGGTCGGGGACAAGTCTGCCAATATCAACGACCCTCTCTTCTCCGATGCTGGTACGGCTACGGCCTTGGAGTTTGACCCGGATGCCAGCCCGATGTACTTCGATCTCAACAGCGACGGCAGCGGCTATAAGGCGATCATGAAGCCGGTAGGCGGGCATCGCGAGCCTTTTGCAGCCTATCACTGCATACCCCAGCGCACCGACGATGGAAAGCTCCAGCTGCCTACCGATCTCGTTCTGGATGGTCCTGCTGTCCTGAGCTTTTCGACACAGCGCATACCACCTGCGGTAGTCAACACCTTGGAATATGCTGGCCTGGAAAAAGATGAGATCGACTATTTTGTTTTTCACCAGGCAAACCGAATGATCAACGAGACCATACGGAAAAAACTCGCGCTGCCCGTTGAAAAAGTCCCCAGCACGCTTGCAAACTATGGCAACACCAGCGGTGCAACCCTGCCTGTGACAATGACCCATTGCCTGCATGAGGTCCTGCCCCGGAAACATCACAAAGTCCTGCTAAGTGGCTTCGGAATCGGCTTGTCCTGGGGGACTTGCATTGTCGATATTGACGGCGCTTGCTTTCCTTCCATGCTGGAGGCATGAATATGAGCTCACCAATCACCAACCCCTTTTCGCTGGACGGTAAGCATATCCTTGTCACCGGAGCCAGCTCGGGAATAGGGCAATCCATCGCGCTTTCTGCAGCGCACATGGGAGCCACCATCACGGCGCTTGGACGGGATACGGCGCGCCTGGATGAGACGCTGGCCAGCCTGCGGGCCATCTCGGTCTCAGACCATCGCACCATCAGCGCCGACCTGACCCAAGAGGAAGGTGTGGAGACAGTCTTTAAGGCATTGACAACCCCTTTGAACGGAGTTGTCCATGCTGCAGGTATTTCTCGCCTGTCACCCTTCCGTCAAATGACACTTGCGCACTTGAGAGAGGTGCAGTCAATCAACGTCGAAGCCCCTCTTTTGTTGACACAGGGCATTCTTCGCCGCAACCTGATTGCACCAGCTGGATCCATTCTTTTCATATCATCCATTGCTGCCCATATTGGTGTACCTGGTGTGGGAGCCTATTCAGGCAGCAAAGCCGCCTTGATAGCGGCCACGCGCTGCCTTGCAATGGAAGTGGCGAAAAGAAAAATTCGATCCAACTGCCTGTCACCTTCGCTGGTGGCGACCCCTCTCTTCGACCTCGCCATGCAGACGGCCGGCTCGGACTCTATGGCCAAGCAAGAAGCCAATCATCCGCTCGGCTTCGGAAAACCAGAGGACGTGGCGAACGCCGCGATCTTCATGCTCTCCGATGCCAGCCGATGGATCACCGGAACCACCTTGGTCATGGATGGCGGCCTGACCATCAGCTGATTTTCCTCATGGATATGCAACCTGCTGACATGCGCCGTTCACTTCTAATTGTTGGGGCAGGCGGTTTCGGACGTGAAGTTCTGAGTTACATCGAGGATGACAACCCACTTTTCAAAGTCAAAGGGTTTCTGGACAGTCGTTCCCATGCACTCGACGCGACACCACGTGACGTGCCCATCATCGATAGTCCATTGAATTACACACCGGCGTCCAACGACGTTTTTCTGGCGGC
The DNA here is from genome assembly GCF_014170385.1 of Delftia sp. UME58. NCBI lineage: Bacteria > Pseudomonadati > Pseudomonadota > Betaproteobacteria > Burkholderiales > Comamonadaceae > Delftia > Delftia sp. UME58. The sequence goes on along the minus strand of NZ_LZZV01000088.1, from coordinate 204,456 downwards.
ACTGGGTGATCCGCATCAACGCTTCAAATACACGGAAGCACTGCGCAATGTCCACAATGCAGATTTTGCCACCGTCGTACATCCTCGCGCCCACATCAATCGTCACGCCCATTTACGACATGGCTGCATCATTACGCCACACGTAGGAATTTCGGTCGATGTGCAGATCGGAGAATTCTCTCACATCCAAGAATACACCGTCATAGGCCATGATGCTCAAATAGGCAGTTGGTGCCAAATCAACAGTCATTGCACGATCGCCGGAGGTGCCCGCATTGGTGATTTCGTCACCATTCATCCCAACAGCGTCATCACCAGCAGAGCCGTTATTGGTGATGGAGTCACGGTTGGCCCTGGCAGCGTTGTCATTGGAAAGATACCCGCAGGCATTACCGTGCTTGGCAATCCGGCGCGACGATTCTCCTTCCGTTGAATTGAACATACTGAATCATGCTCAAAGCAGGCCAGTCTCCAGTAATTTCCAGAAACCAACAACATTTCATGCCCATTGCGCAGGCGCATTTTTCAGCCAGAAGAAAGTCCACGTCAAATGCATTTCTCATGCCATGATGCCTGGGCGGATCAAGAATTTTCATGACGCCCGGTAGAAAAGCGTGTGTAGCGTCAACATCATGCGATTCATCCAGACTACTGGAACCCACCCCCAATAGATCATTGCAATGCAGTTTTTCTTGACATTGCACAGTTCTTTGATACTTTCCCACGAACACATCTCTGTCTGCATCAGAATAATTGCTACATCTTCGGCGCCATCCTGTACGCAATATATTTCACAGGCAGGTTTCTTTTGGAAAGTCCCGCATGAATACCTCCACTGAATCTCTTTCTTACCGCATACATCCACGGGCCTACTGGTCTCCCGAGCAGCGCACCCAGGAATTACTCCATCTTTTCCCCCATGTCTGGTTATTTGCCGGATTAATGCTGGAATTACAGGAAAAAATGCATTACGGAGTGCGCCTGGGGGAGACCGAACTGCTCCTGCAGCGCGACGCACAAGGCAATCCACGCGCTTTCCTCAATGTCTGCAGCCATCGCCACGCCAAGCTATGTGAACCGGGTCTGCACAAAGGCCCCGTGCGTTGCCCCTACCATAGCTGGGTATTTGATCGCCAAGGCATCCCCACTGGTATTCCGCAAAAAAAAGCATTTCCCATGGTGATGGCCGACCCTGAAAAGTTTCGCCTAAAAGAGTTCCCCTGCGCGGCCGTGGGCCAATTCATCTTCGTGCGACTCTCCCCTCAGGGCCCATCTTTGCAGGAATACCTGGGAAATCAATACGATTTTCTTGAGCATGCGAGTTTAGGCATGAATGGTGTACTGGATGAATTTCAAGAGGATGTGGCGGCCAACTGGAAAATAGTTATTGAGAATTCACTGGAGGGCTATCATATCCCTGCAGTACACAACCGTACTTTCGGACAGGTAGATGGCATGAGTCGTGAAGAGCAGGCTCCCACCTTTTTTCTGGATGATCCTTTGCATAGCCACCTGGAGCATTCGGCGAATTCCGACTGGGTGACACGCTTCGCCCGCATGGGCAAAAAGATAGGGCAGTGGCCATGGCGCTTCGAGCATTACACACATCATTTGATCTTCCCCAACCTCACCGTCACATCGTTCATGGGCTACAGCTTCCATATACAGCGCTTCGACCCTATTTCCACCAATCGTACGCATGTACACTCACGCACTCTGGGCGTCCATTTCACCAATGCAACCGAGGTAGGATGCAAGATGATGGAGCGCATCCACGCCGATGGTCATTCTTTTACCCGGAAGGTATTTATAGAGGATGGCGATATCTGTGGGAAAATTCAGAAAGGCGTCGAGCAAGCAACCCAGTATGCAGTTCTTGGCCAGGGAATAGAAGACCGTGTGGCTCATTTTCAAAAATCCTATCAATCCCTGATGACCAGAGAGCCCACCAAATACAGCCATACTGAAAATAACTAGATCAAAAATCACCATGTCGATATGCGAAATCAAAATCTCCAACATCTCATATTGATATAAATTTCCCTCGAAAATCAATCCTACCCTCAAGCCATGATCTACGGTCTTATTCCAATAGGTGGCCAAGGAAGCCGACTAGGCTTACCCTACTCCAAAGAGATGCTTCCGCAAAAGAACTATGGATTCTACAATCCTGTATCCAACCATCTCGTGCAGAAAATGCTGTTTGCCGGAGCGGAAAAGATCGTTTTCATACATGGGAAAAACTTCAAACAGGATGTCACTTCATTCTATTCAGATGACCAGAAATTTCTCCACATAGAACAAAAAGAACTTGGATTTGCACAAATCCTGAGAGATTTTTACATCAATGTTCGACCGCAAGATAACGATCAGTGCCTTTTTGGCTTGCCAGACAGCATCTTCGATGGCAATCCCTATATGGAGATGCTGGGTCACCCTGGAATATGCGCGGGGCTGTTCACGACCTCCGACGGAACCAAGGTAGATCGTCTGACATTATGCGGAACGAGATTTGAAGTCAAATCACCGAAAACCGACAATAATTCGGACCGCTTCTGGGGCGTCATAAAATTTGACGGAAGAAATCTGAGGCAATTTCATGAAGACGATATCTTCAAGAAAACCCAGGAAATTGGGGAGATCATAAATATCTACGGCTTCAGTCGAACACATGAGAACAACTATATCGACATCGGAACCTGGGAAAATTACAACAAATATCTATCCAAGACGAGTATTTCCACAGACTGCGAAATAGAAAAGAAATACATAGCCAACGATGTGGATGAGGGTTCCTTTATTGAGATATTCTCAAAAAACAAGGAATTCACGTACGAACACGTCAATTCCGCAGACTACTATTTCTCACCAACCAATGAGAAAATAGAATTCATCAGATATCGGGAGCAACCACCAGGTGCAACTTTTCCTTCTGATATAACGATCAAGGACTCCAATCCAAACTCCTTGAATCGCTTTGAGCTGGTCGTCCAGCTGGCCCAGGGAACAAAAACGCAGTCGGTACTGACCTTCCTCAATCTCGTTGCATCTCACTTCGATTTCAAGATACAAAAGAACTGCCACATCTTTACATCAAATGAGGCCGTTCTCGTGCTGTACAGCTTCACTGTACGCAACAAAACGATCAAGCTGATCGAAATTGAACTGTTGCAAGCGGATTTCAATATCCTTGCAAAATTCGAAAATCTGCTCAGCAGCCTTAATGGCTTCAGTGTAGCCAACCACGTAAACAAATCGAAGTACAAAATGGTCAAAGAGATGATTCATGACGCCTCACAATGAAGCCAATCCCGGGGACTATGCAGAAACGGTTCTCATGCCTGGAGATCCTTTACGCGCTGCATACATCGCTCAGAATTTTTTCGAGAACCCGAAACAGGTCAATGGCATAAGAAATTGCCTGGGATTCACTGGGCACTACAAGGGTCATCGGATATCAACCCAGGCATCTGGAATGGGGCAACCCAGCCTTGGCATATATGCAACCGAGCTATTTGATATTTACGGCGTAAAGCAAATCATCCGCATAGGCACTTGCGGAAGCTTTCAGCCAGAAATTTCAATCGGTGACCTGATAGTACCCATGAGTGCATCCAGCGATAGCCATCTTGGCATCAATGGCTGCCATATCTCTCCCTGCTGCAGTCATGAATTGCTGAACAAGTTTATGCTCGCAGCCTCCAACTACCCCTATCGCATTCACGCAGGATCTTTTTTCGCCTCCGACAATTTTTACAATATCCAACCGGATTGGTGGCATATATATAGAGATGCAAATATACTTGGCGTCGACATGGAAACCTATTACCTCTATTTGCTGGCCATGATTCGAAAACGCCACGCGCTCACCGTCAATATAGTCGCCGATAATTTCAACAATGAAGAGAAAATGAGTACGCAGTCACGCGTCGAGCTATCAAGGCAATCCGTGCAAATAGTTCTTGATGCGCTGTTCCCTGTTTAAAATCACCTAAAATGGCAATACTTCATGGCGGGCTATCAAGAATAGCCATCAGATATCCGAACATCGATGCAGACAACGTAAAAATTGTCGCCTGGGGAGCAGGACAGCTCTTCAGAGACCTCTATCCACTAGCGGGGATAACTGCAGAATATACGATTTGCCCAACCTCAGAAAATCAAGGGAAGATCATTCATGATCTGGAAGTGAAGTCCCCTGAATTTCTAAAAGAAAACGAGGATCCTGAAAATATTCTCATCTTAATATTTTCTGCATCCTTTGTTGAAGTAACACATCAGATCGGGAATCTCGGAAAATTCCGCTCAATCCCCGCAATAGAATATGGGATGCAAAGCAATGATATTGTCGATGAGCTCTTGCTACTTCAGAAAAACATTCATCTGGTTCCCCCCAGAAAGGAACACTTTTCCGAAATAGGATTCTTTACTCAAGGCCCTATATTCCCATTTACAGAGCTTGCACTTGCATACCAGAGATACCACTACCCCAATGACTACCATTGCTTCGCCACGGATGCTGGACAGTCGCCAGAAGCACTAAGCAGGTGCGCAAGATGGGTCGATGAGATCATCGAGGTCCCTCTGCCCGAGTTCCCGGGCCCTCTTCGACGAAACTACATGATCCGTACTGCCAGGGCAGGTGCTGAGAATATACAAAGAAAAGGCATAAAATACTCCGTCAGGCTGAGAAGCGGCAATGTTGCGATTGGCAATGTAAGAAAATACATCCAAAACACATTCGGCCATCATGGAAACTACCATCCCGGCAGAATTGGTTTTCACATGGGGTGGACCATGCGAAACATACCATTTCAAATATCGGAAGCATTCATGATAGCGAGAGCCGATGAGATGGCCATGCTGTGGAGCATTGATGAGGACCAGCGTCAGGACAACGATCCCAGCCTCTCATTTTCACCAGAGATGCATTTTTCGGAGCTTGCGCGATCAACGAACGAGAATTATGTATGGTCCAAATATGCCAAGAAGATTGGCCTGCCTCACTCAACAATTGAAGACCACCTTCAATTCATGAGAGAAAAATTGGTTCCCCTGGAACCAGAGCTGACTACATATTCCCTGAAATACACCCCACTCTTTGGCATGGAATTTGATAGCAACATCAATCCCGACAAGGATTGGTGGGACAATCTGGTCAACAACTCAGGCCATACAAACCATAGGGTTCTTGAAATAATCAAGAGAAACACCAGCATGGCCGAATACTATGCCAGAAAAGCAGGCTAACACTCTCCCGAGCATTCTATCCATGCCCGTCGAGCAGCATGCCTTATCAGCTCCTTCTGATTGAGGTTCATGCCCAGGAAAAATGGCAGGCCCAGCAAAGTCCGCGCCAATGAGCGAGCGCAGTCCGTATTCAGCGTAATGACAGACGACATTAATGCAGGCATATCTTGCAACAACGGCTGGTACCAGCGCCGGACCATGATCCTGTCTTGATTGCAGCAACGCTCAAGCGCGACCCGGAATCTCTCGCTTGGCAAGCGGACGCACAATAACGAAGGGGCTTGCAGCCCGCCTGCCACCCCAGGCATCTGCCATGTCAATCGCTGATCACAGGCCTCATCCAGTGCATTGACAAGCTCTGACTGAAGCAATCGTCGTTGATATGCATGGTCTTTCCATATCTGCAGCGATGCAAGACAAATAGCTGCATGATATTCACTGAGTTTGGCGTTAGATCCTACGCTGGCCAAAGCGCCCACCGGCAGGCCCGAGGCTGGATCCAGGTTGATCCCGAAGTTTGACAGCTGGCGCACGCGGGCAGCCAGGCCAGGTCGGGTGGATACAACCAGTCCTCCCTCACCTGCCGGTAAACTCTTGGTGGCATGCATGCTGAAAACCAGTGTCCCCTGCGCACCCTGCAACCACTGGCTGCCATATGCCGCAGCCGCATCAACGACCACAGGCAGCCCCGTCTCCTGCTCAAACAGTTGCCATGCCTGCATATCATGGGGCATGCCAAAAGTCGCAACAGGCAGTACTGCATCGATATGCGTCTCCGTACAGGCTGCTCTGGCGATCTCGGGCGTGAGCATCCAGGTATTCGAATCCACATCCGCCAGCACTGGTATGTGACCTGCTCGCACCACGGCGGTGGCAGTCGCCACAAAGGTGAATGCCGGCAGGAGTACGCGGGAGCCACGAGGCATATCCAGTGCCGACAGCACCAGCTCCAAGCCAAGCGTCGCATTGGTCACAGTGGTCAGTTCATCCACAGGAATGGCAAAGAGCTGCGCAAACTCTGCCTCCAATTCACGCACAAGCGGACCAAAGTTCGAATAGTGCCGAGCCGCATGCATTCGCTCCAGCCAAGGCATCAGCACTTGCGGGGATGGCATATCGGGCACCAGCAGCGGCACCCAGTCGGAACCTGTGATGTCTCCGCTCATGCGAGCGCGTCCGCATCCACCAGCAGGGCCTCGAGGTCAGCAGTGACCGCGAGCGTGTGCCTGCTGCCGCGCAACCAGTTGAGCCACATGATGCGAAATGACTTTTCCAACTCCTGTGTACGGGCTGGATAGTCCATGAGCACGCTGCGCTCCAGACTGGGGCGCGCAGTCAGCCGGTAGTGCCGGAGGCGATCCACGTCATCCATGAGCCGCAGCGCGGTCCGGGTATAGCCGTCTATACTGCAAGCCACATCCTCCCCGAACCCCAGGCCCTGCAGTGCGCGTGCAGTAGACGCATCCACGGCCCTCTCCGCGTCCAGTGCCACGATAGGCAGCCCCATCCATAGTGCATGCAGCGTCGTCGTCCCCCCCGAGACCGGCGATGTATCCAGCGCCACGTCGGCGATGTGGCCCAGCTCCATGAAGCGGTCCAGCGGCTGCTCGTGCATGACCGAGACCCGGTCCAGCGGCATGCCTGCCGCCTCCACGCGCGGCTGCATGTGGGCCTGCGCCGCATCCGGGTCTTGCTCCTTGACCATGATGATCAGACGCGCGTCCTGGCGCTCCTGAAGAATGCGCGCCCAGACTGCCAGCATCTCGTCTGTCAGCTTGGCTGAGTTGTTCAGGGAAATCAGCGTGGGATAGCCGTTGCGAACCATCGGCGGCTCTTCGCACAGCGGCGAATACTCCGGAGGGGCATAGCTGGCCATGCAGGCAAGCTGGAACAGGCTTTCCGAGTAATAGGGCGCATGACCGGCCGGTGCGATGCCTGCATCGACCAGCCGGTAGTCCATCGCCTTCATCCCCAGCGTGTGCATATAGCCCAGCCAGGTCACCTGTACGGGCGCCGCACGGCGCGCGAAGACCGCCAGGCGCTGGCCCATGGTGAATCCCGACAGGTCCACCAGCACGTCGATGCCGTCCGCGCGGATCTGTTCGTAGAGCTGGTCGTCGGATTGATCGACCGCATCGTGCCAATGCGGTACCAGGGCACGCAGCTTCTCAGTCATCTGGTCGGGGCGGCCGCTGGAATAGACGTGAATCTCGACGTTTTCCGGATTGTGGTGGGTCAGCACGGGTTGCATGAAAAAGGCTACCGAGTGCTGGCGAAAGTCCGCCGTCACATAGCCGACCTTGAGCTTCTTGCGCGGATTGCGGTCACGCGGCGGCAGGGGCCTGGCATCGCGTGTCAGCGGGTCGGCAAAGCGCCGCCCCCAGTCGCACGCCACTTCCAGTGACTTCAGCGGATCGCTGCTGGTGTGAGCGTGGATGTAGGCACGCGTCATCCAATGCTGGTTGACATGCTTGGCATGGCGGCAGGCATCATCGATCAGACCACAGGCTTGCTTCTTGCGGCCTGTGTTGAACATGGCCAACGCCAGCAGGCGCTGCGCATCAGGCATGCGAGGCTCAATCTCCAGAGCGGCCTGCAGCGCTTCGATGGCCTGAGGCCAGATGTTCATGCGCACATAGACGAAACCGACATGCAGCCAGACCTTGGAGTTGCGCTCCCCTGTTGCCAGCAACCTCGCCAGGCCCGAGAGGGCTTCGAGGAACTGGGCGCGATCAATCATTGCCCGGATGTTGGCCAGTTCGCTGTCGAGGTCGGAAAGCCGCGGTGTGGGGGTGGCGAGGATTGAAGATGGCATGGCGGTGGAACGAGGCAGGCAGCAAGTCGTACAGCTTGCGCGCGCTATGACACAAAGGATAAAGCTGTGCCTACTATCCTCGCACGGGCCGCATTCAATCCACCATTAAGCACACCCCTCGCAAGACACAAGCAGGGACTGCTTCACGGGCCTTTTCCGACTTTCAAGGCATGGCGTAGCCTGTATGCCCGGGCGTCGGGACTCTCAAGTATCGATATCCGTGGCCGATAGCTTGACAAGCCATGGATTCGTCGATGGCCGCCACCCCGCCACGGCCCAGTGTCAAAACAAGCGCGCATTTCCAAGCCAGTTCCGACTTTTCCATCGGGACACCTCTGACAGAATCCACTCCCATGCTTGTCATCATCGGATACATCGTCGCCTTCGGTTGCATCTTCGGCACCTATGTGCTGCACGGGGGCAACGTCCAGGTCATTCTCAAGGCCCTGCCCTTCGAGATGGTGACCATCGGCGGTGGCGCCATCGGCGCCTTCATCGTGTGCAACCAGCCCAAGGTGCTCAAGGCCACGGCCAAGGCCATCCCCGGCGTGATGAAGAGTTCGCGCTACACCAAGGCCCGCTTCATGGAGCTGATGGCCCTGCTGTACGAGATTCTGCAAAAGGCCCGCAAGGAGGGCCTGATGTCCATCGAAAGCGATGTGGAGTCTCCCAACGAGTCGCCCATCTTCACCAAGTACCCCGAGCTGCTGGCCGACCACCATGTGGTGGAGTTCCTGACCGACTACCTGCGCATGATGGTGTCGGGCAACCTCAACTCCCACGAGATCGAGTCGCTGATGGACAGCGAGATCGAGGCGCATCACGCCGAAGCGCATGCCCCGGTCAATGCGTTGACCCGCCTGGCCGGCGCCCTGCCCGCCTTCGGGATTATTGCGGCCGTGCTGGGCGTGGTGAACACCATGGGCTCGGTGGGCCAGCCGCCTTCCGTGCTGGGCGGCATGATCGCCTCGGCCCTGGTCGGTACCTTCCTGGGCATTTTGCTGGCCTATGCGCTGGTGGAGCCCATGGCCGGCCTGGTGGAGCAGCGCGCCCAGGATGCCGCCAAGGAACTGGAGTGCATCAAGACCACCTTGCTGGCAAGCATGCAGGGCTACAACCCCGCCACGGCCATCGAGTTCGGCCGCAAGGTGCTGTTCTCCACCGAACGTCCCGGGTTCCTGGAACTGGAAACCCACGTCAAGGGCAAGAAGTAATCCTGCGTCCAGCAGCGTCAAGCCATGGCAGAGAAAAAGCTACAGCCGATCATCATCAAGCGCGTCAAGAAGACTGCGCATGCGCCCCACGGCGGCGCCTGGAAGATCGCCTACGCCGACTTCGTGACCGCGATGATGGCCTTCTTCCTGCTGATGTGGCTGCTGGGCTCCACGGCCAAGGGCGAGCTGCAGGGCATTGCGGCGTATTTTTCCTCGCCGCTGAAGGTGGCGATGGCCGGCGGGGATGGCGCGGGCAACAGCTCCAGCGTGATTCCCGGCGGCGGCAACGACCTGGCCAAGGTGCACGGCCAGGTGCGGCGCTCGGAGGCGGCGGACAGCTCCAACCGGCGTACCAGCGTCGATGCGGGCCGCGCCGATCAGGCCCAGGTGGATTCCAACCGCATCAAGGCGCTCAAGGCCAAGGTGGACGCCATGATCACCAGCAATGCGCGCCTCAACGAATTCCGCTCGCAGATCCGCACCGACGTCACGCCTGACGGCCTGCAGATCCAGATCGTGGACGAGCAAAACCGCCCCATGTTCGACAGCGGCAGCGCCCTGGTCAAACCGTATATGCGCGACATCCTGCGCGAAGTGGGCGCAGCCCTGGCGGGCGCGGAAAACCGCATCAGCCTGTCCGGCCACACCGATGCCGCCCCCTACGGCAATGCCGACCGCGGCTACAGCAACTGGGAGCTGTCATCCGACCGGGCCAACGCCTCGCGCCGCGAGCTGGTGGCCGCCGGCATGCCGCTGAACCAGCTGGCACGCATCACGGGCCTGGCCAGCAGCGATCTGCTGCTGCCCGACGATCCGCGCGCACCCCAGAACCGGCGCATCACCATTACCGTGCTCACGCAGGAGGCCGAAAAGCGCCTGCTGGGCCACCGTGGGCCCGTGACACGCAACGCCTTGCCGCCGTCATTGGCCGGCGGCAATGGCGGCACCGCGAATGCAGCCACGGCCGAACCCACGGCCGGCGAGACCGCTGCGCAGCCCGCCGCCACCGCGCCCGCAGCCGCCCCCTCGGCGCCCGCGTCACCTGATCGTGTAACAAATTAAGGTTTGCGCCCGATGCTGCCGAAAAGCAGGAAAATTCCCACATTACGCCAAGAAGGTTTCATATTGTTACCATCGCGGCGGATTCTTACCAGTACCGAGCACCTACCGACCGAAAGGGCCTCACGTGGCTAATGCCCTGCGTTTTTTGATCGTTGACGACTTCTCCACCATGCGGCGCATCGTGCGCAATCTGCTCAAGGAGAGCGGCTTTCCCGAAGCCGATGAAGCCGAAGACGGCGTCGTGGCACTGCACAAGCTGCGCAACAGCAAGTTCGATTTCGTGGTGACGGACATCAACATGCCCAACATGAACGGCTTCCAGCTGCTCACCGAAATCAAGCAGGACGACAAACTCAAGCACCTTCCCGTGCTGATGGTGACGGCCGAGGCACGCAAGGAGGACATCGTGGCAGCGGCCCAGGGCGGCGCGGCAGGCTACATCGTCAAGCCCTTCACCAAGGCCACGCTGGAAGAGAAAGTCAACCTGATCCTCAAAAAGCTGGGCCTGTAGGGCACGCGCCATGAGCAACCCGGATGTCCCCGACAGCGTCCACTACAAGGTAGGCGTTCTCACGCGCCAGCTGCATGACTCGCTCAACGAGTTGGGCTATGCGGACCGATTGCGCGGCAGCATGGGAGAGCTGCCGGATGCGCAAAGCCGCCTTTCCTACATTGCGCGGCTGACCGGAGAGGCCGCGGAGAAGGTCCTCAACCGTGTCGAGCTGGCCAAGAGCCAGCAGGACCGGCTGGCCGAGCGCGTGCGCGCCATGAGGGCACAGATGGTCGAGGACCCCGTGGCGGCCGTGGCCAAGGGCCGGGTGATGAACTTCCTGGAGGAAGTCGAGCAGGGCACGCAGCAGGCCGACGAGCACCTCACCGAGATCATGATGTCCCAGGACTTCCACGATCTCACGGGCCAGGTCATCGCCCGCGTGGTCTCGCTGGCCGCCGATCTGGAGGACCAGCTGGTGCAGTTGCTCATCCAGACCTCGCCCAACCCGCAGCAGACGGCGCTGGAGCCCCTGGAAAAACCCAAGGAGCACCTCGCCGGCCCCGTGGTCGATCCCGAGAAGACGCCCGATGTGGTGACTTCGCAGTCCCAGGTGGACGATCTCCTGGCCAGCCTGGGATTCTGATCATCCTGGGGGCGCCCGGCGCCTCCCCTCTCATTGCAGGGAAGCCTCTTTCGCTTGGGCGCAAGGGGCTGACTGCCATCTTCGCGGCGCCCTTGCACCATGCGGCTGCCGCTCCTCCCCTTGTGCAGACAGCACATAAGCGCCGCTTGAGCCCCGCTTATCGGGGCTTCGCCTGCCTGGCTTGTTCCGACAATGACGCAAATCCTTCCGTCATTGCGCCATGGACTCCAGCCAAGACAAAAGCCTTCCCGCCACCGAACGCAAACTGCAGAAAACGCGTTCTGACGGCCAGGGTGCGCGCTCCCGGGACCTGTCCCACCTGGCCATTCTGGGCACGGGTGCGCTGATGATGCTGATGGGCGCCGAGCCCCTGATCCAGCACCTGCGCATGGCACTGGCCCAGCAACTGGTGTTCGACGCACACACGGCCAAGACGCCGGCCCTCATGATGGAGCGCATGCTGTCCATGGGCAGCCTGGGCCTGAAGATTTCCCTGGGCGTTGCCGCCGTCACCACGGCTGCAGCCGTGCTCTCGGGCATGCTGGCCGGCGGCTGGATCCTGAGCCTCAAGCCCATACAGCCGCAGTTCAACCGCCTCAATCCGCTGTCGGGCCTGACCAATCTGTTTTCCAAGCAGCAGATGGTCACCGTGGCGAAGATGGTGGTGATGACGGCCATCCTCGCCTTCGTGGCCTGGAAGTTCATGAGCAGCCATCTCGCCGAGATCGCCGCCATCTCCTCCCAGCCTTCGGCCATGGCGCTGACCATGACCGGCCAGTGGCTTGCCAGCGGCGTGGCCCTGCTGTTGCTGGTGGTGTTCCTGATGGCCGTGATCGACGTGCCGCTGCAGGCCTACCTGTTCAAGTCGCGCCTGAAGATGAGCCACGAGGAAGTCAAGCAGGAGCACAAGGAGTCCGACGGCAACCCGCAGATCAAGAGCAAGATCCGCCAGAAGCAGCGCGAGATCGCCGACCGCGCCAGCGTCAACGCCGTGCCGCGCGCCGACTTCGTGGTCACCAACCCCACGCACTATGCCGTGGCGCTGCGCTACGACGAAAAGACCATGGCCGCCCCGCAGGTCATCGCCAAGGGCACGGACCTGGTGGCGCTGAAGATCCGCGAAGTCGCGGGCGCCCACAAGATACCGGTGCTCGAATCCCCGATGCTGGCGCGCGCCCTGTACGCGCACGCCGACCTGGACCAGGCCATTCCCGCCGCGCTGTACACGGCCGTGGCCCAGGTCCTGGCCTATGTCTACCGCCTGAAGGCCGCACTGCGCGGCGAAGGCCCCATGCCTGGCGATCTCGGCGAACCCGTCGTGCCCGCCGAACTCGATCCGCACCAGGGCCGCCGCGCGCCAGGCGCCGCCGCGACCACTGAAGGTACTGCTCCATGACGACGAATCCGCTCCAATCCCTGCAATCGATGTGGTCGAGCGAGAACGCCAAGTTCGCTCAGGGCCTGATGGCGCCGCTGCTGGTGGTGGCCATCCTGGCGCTGATGGTGCTGCCCATTCCGCCGTGGCTGCTGGACACCTTCTTCACGCTGAACATCGCCGTGGCGCTGATGGTGATGATGGTGGCGGCCTACATGATCCGGCCGCTGGACTTCGCGGCCTTCCCGTCGGTGCTGCTGCTGACCACGCTGATGCGCCTGTCGCTGAACGTGGCCTCCACCCGCGTGGTGCTGCTGGAGGGCCACACCGGCCCCGGCGCGGCCGGCGCGGTGATCGAGGCCTTCGGCCACTTCCTGATCGGAGGCAACTTCGCCGTCGGCCTGATCGTGTTCGCCATCCTGGTGGTGATCAACTTCGTGGTGATCACCAAGGGTGCCGAGCGTATCGCCGAAGTCTCGGCCCGCTTCACCCTGGACGCCATGCCCGGCAAGCAGATGGCCGTGGACGCCGACCTGAACGCCGGCCTGATCGACGAAAAGGAAGCCAAGCGCCGCCGCGCCGAGGTGCAGGAAGAGGCCAATTTCTTCGGCTCCATGGACGGTGCCAGCAAGTTCGTGCGCGGCGACGCGGTCGCCGGCATCCTGATCCTGGTGATCAACATCATCGGCGGCTTCGCCATCGGCATGATCCAGCACGGCCTGTCGGCCGGCCAGGCCGCCGACAGCTACATCCTGCTGGCGGTGGGCGATGCGCTGGTCGCGCAGATCCCCGGCCTGCTGATCTCGGTGGCCGCGGCCATGGTGATCTCGCGCGTGGGCAAGGAAACCGACATGGGCCAGCAGATCGCGCAGCAGCTGTTCATGTCGCCCAAGGTACTGGGCATCACGGCCGGCGTGCTGGGCCTGCTGGGCGTCATTCCGGGCATGCCGCACGTCGTTTTCCTGTGCACGGGCGCGCTGCTGGGCTGGCTGGCCTGGATGCTCTCGCGCCGCCAGCAGGAGCGCGCCTCCCAGCAGGCCCAGGCGCCCGCACCCGTGGCCCCGCCCAGCGACGGCGAAGCCACCTGGGACGACCTGCAGCCCGTGGACCTGCTGGGCCTGGAGCTGGGCTACCGCCTGATCACCCTGGTGGACAAGGGCCGCCAGGGCGACCTGCTGACCCGCATCAAGGGCGTGCGCCGCAAGTTCGCCCAGGAAGTGGGCTTCCTGCCCCCGGCCGTGCATGTGCGCGACAACCTGGAGCTCAAGCCCAGCGCCTACCGCATCACCCTGCGCGGCGTGATGGTGGGCGAGGGCGAGGCCTTCCCCGGCATGTTCCTGGCCATCAATCCGGGCGGCATCAGCACCCCGCTGATCGGCACCCAGACCACCGACCCGGCCTTCGGCCTGCCCGCCCACTGGATCGACGAACGCCAGAAGGAAGCGGCACAAATGGCAGGCTTTACCGTGGTTGATTCGGAAACCGTGATGGCCACCCATTTGTCACACTTGATGCAAGTGCATGCAGCCAAGCTGATCAGCCGTACCGAGACGCAGCAGTTGGTGGAGCATGTGGCCAAACTGGCTCCCAAGCTGATCGAAGAAGTCATTCCGAAAATGGTGTCCATCACGACGTTCCAGAAAGTGCTCCAGCTGCTGCTGGAGGACTCGGTGCACGTGCGTGACATCCGCACCATCATCGAGACGCTGGCCGAGCACTCCTCGACCACGCAGGACCCTGCCGAGCTGGCCCGCCGCGTGCGCATTGCGCTGTCGCCGTCCATCGTCCAGCAGATCTACGGCCCGACCCGTGAGCTGAACGTCATCGCCATCGAGCCCGGACTCGAACGCCTGCTGGTGCAGGCGCTGTCCAACCCCGGCTCCCCCTCACTGGATCCCGGCGTGGCCGAGATCCTCACCCAGAAGGCGGCCGACATGGCCAACCAGCAAGAAGAGCTGGGCCTGCCTGCCTGCCTGCTGGTTCCCGATTCCATCCGCAATTCCATTGCCCGCCTGGTGCGCCGCGTGGCGCCGCGTCTGCAGGTTCTCGCCCACAGCGAGATTCCCGAAACGCACACCATCCGCATCGGCTCGATTCTTAAAGGTGCATCCGCATGAACATCAAACGCTTCTACGCCCCCACCTCCCGCGAGGCCCTGGCCAAGGCGCGCATGGCTTTCGGAGCGGGCACCCTGATCCTTTCCAACCGCAACACGCCCGATGGTGTGGAGGTCATGGCCACGGCCGAGGACACGCTGGAGCACAGCAAGGCCGCTGCCAGCAGCACGCCGCTGCAGCAGGCCATCGAGCGCCGCTCCGCAGAGGAAACCACGGGCCTGCGCCCGCAGGTGCAGGCTCAGTTGATCCAGGCGCGGACCCAGCCGCGCACGGCGCAGCCGGCACTGCAGACCGCGCAGGCGGCTCCATCGCGTGCTTCCCAGGCAACGTCGTCGGCGATTGCACAGGCCATCTCGCAGGCAGCCTCGCTGTCGGCAGACGGTGCCGAGCCGGCCGGCCTGCGCCAAAGCGTGCAGGAAGACACCGAACAGCTGGCCATGAGCACCCTGTCCTTCCAGGACTATGTGCGCGAACGCATGCTGCGCCGCCGCCATGAGGCCGGCGTTGACGAGCCGCTGCCCAGCTTTGCCCAGCGCCGCAGCCTGGGCGACGCCCTGCGCGAAGCACCGGCCTCCGCGCCCATGGCGGCACAGCAGCCGTTCAAGGCACAGCCCGCGCCTTCCGTGGCCCGCCACAACCCGCTGCGCGCCAGCGCCGAAGCGCCATTGCGCGAGCCCCTGCGCAGCGAGCCCGCACCGACCATGGCCTCCCAGGCACTGCGCGATGAGCTGCAGTCCGTGCGCGACCTGATCGAAGAGCGCTTCAACACCCTGACCTGGTTGGGCCAGACGCGCCAGAACCCCATCCACGCCAACCTCACGCACAAGCTGATCCGCGCGGGCTACTCCCCCGTGCTGGCCCGCGCCCTGGTCGAGCACATGCCCCAGGACCTGTCTGCCGGCGATGCCGTGCGCTGGCTGATGCAGGTGCTGGAACGCAATCTGCGCACCGACGCCGACCAGGCACCGCTGTACGAGCAAGGCGGCGTCTTCGCCCTGGTGGGCTCCACCGGCGTGGGCAAGACCACGACCACGGCCAAGCTGGCCGCCCTGTGCGCAGCCAAGTACGGCGCCGCCAGCGTCGGCCTGATCACCCTGGACACCTACCGCGTCGGCGCCCACGACCAGTTGCGCTCCTATGGCCGCATGCTGGGCGTGGTGGCCCACCTGGCCCATGACCGCGCCGCGCTGCAGGACCTGCTGGGCCTGCTGGCCAACAAGCAGCTGGTGCTGATCGACACCACGGGCGTGGCCCCGCGCGATCCGCGCAAGGACGAGATCCTCGACCTGCTGGACCTGCCCGGCATCCAGAAACTGCTGGCCGTGAACGCGGCCGGCCAGGGCGATGCGCTGGACGATGTGATGCAGGCCTTCAAGGCGCGCGGCTCCAGCCAGGCCATCCTCACCAAGGTGGACGAGGCCGTGAAGCTCGGCCCCTCGGTGGACACGCTGATCCGCCACCAGATGCAGCTGCGCGGCGTGACCAACGGCCAGCGCGTGCCCGAAGACTGGGAACGCGCCGATGCGCAGCAACTGGTCTCCGCCTCCATGCGCGCCGCCACCCGCTCGGCCTTCGATCCCAAGGCACTGGACCTGGACTTCTTCTTCACACCGTCCAGCCCCAGCACGGAAGGCGAGATCCACCATGCTTGAAACCTTCCCCCAGTTGCACCAGGGCCTGGGCCTGCACGGCCAGCCGGGCGCCGCCGCCCCCATGGGCCTGCGCGTGCTGGCCATGCTGCGCGATACGGCCACCGACCCGCAGGGCCAGGCCGAACAATCCCTGCTGTGGCCGGTCTGCGCCAGCCTGCAGCGCCTGGGCCTGCCCGTCCTCGTGCTGGATGCCGGCCAGGGCGAGGCCGCCGACGCGCCGGGCCTGGCGCAGCTGCTGCAGCAAAGCGCCTGGCAGGCCCGTACCGGCCTGCACCCCGATCCCCGCCACAGCTCGGTGGCCGTGCTGCCCGCCCGCCAGGGGCTGGAGCTGCTGCCCCAGCAGGCGCGCCAGGCCGGCATGACGCCCATGCAGTGGCTGCAGCGCCACGTGCGCGGCTACGCCATCGTCATGCTGTATGCCAATGCCGACACGCTGGCCAGCAACCTGGCCGGCCAGGCCGTGCACCCGCTGATGGTGCTGCCCGAACAAGGCACCCGCGTGCTGGGCTGCTACCGCCAGCTCAAGCAGCTGGCCATGCATGCCGGCCTGCGCTGCCTGCTGGCGCCGCTGCTGCCCAACCCTGACGACCTGGGCGTGACCAGCTACGATTGGCGCCGTGGACAGACAGGCGCCCGCAGCCAGGCCGAGGACGCGCAACAGATGCAGTCCCAGATCGACGCGCTGATGCGCTGCGCGCAGCGCCACCTGGGCCATGCGCCGGGGCTGCTGCCCGTGCGCCTGCACCATGCACCGGACTTGCAGCGCCTGGCGCTGCAACTGCTCAACCATGCGGGCAGCGTGTTGCCACATGGCGGCCAGGATCTGGCCGCCGGCTTCGCGCCGCTGCCCGCATCCCATGCCTGGAGCCACTGACCGCCATGTACACCGCCAAAGGCCAACTCGACCGCGATGCACTGATCCGTCGGCATGTACCCCTGGTACGCCGGATCGCGCTGCACATGATCGCCAAGCTGCCTCCCAATGTGGAGCTTGATGATCTGATACAGGTCGGAATGATCGGCCTGGCCGAAGCCCTGTCCCGCTTCGAGAGCGAGCAGGGCGTGCAATTCGAGACCTTCGCCAGCCAGCGCATCCGTGGCGCCATGCTCGATGAGCTGCGCGAAGGCGACTGGATGAGCCGCAGCTCCCGCAAGAGCCAAAAGGACATAGAGCACGCGCTGCACCGCCTGGAGCAGCGCCTGGGGCGCACGCCGCTGGAATCCGAGATCGCCGACGAGCTGGGCATGGACCTGGACGACTACCAGTCGCTGCTGGGCAAGGTGCGCGGCACGCAGCTGGTGTATCTGGAGGACATGTCGGGCGGCGACGAGGGCGAGGACTTCCTCGAACGCCACGTGGCCGACAGCGGCGCCGATCCCTTTGCCCTGCTGCGCGACCATCGCCTGCGCGTGGCCCTGGTCGAAGCCATCAAGGCCCTGCCCGAGCGCGAGCAGTACATCATGGGCATGTACTACGAGCACGACATGAACCTCAAGGAAATCGCCGCCGTGCTCGGCGTGACCGAATCGCGCGTGTGCCAGCTGCACAGCCAGGCGATCGCGCGTCTTCGCACGAAGATGCGGGCGCATTGACTGGGGGCACCCCCTGAGGCGCTGACGCGCCTTCCCCCTCTCTACCCGCTGCGCGGGGGAGGGGGACGACAGCCTCGCTGCGGGGCGGCCCTTGCTTGCTGTCTCTCGTTTTGGGGCGCGCCGGGTTTTGGCGCTGCTGGTCTGATCTATGTTTGCGGATCGATGCCGCCTCCCAGCCTTCCGCCCCCTTTTCCCTCTCCCATTCCCTTTTCTATGCGCTGCCGCGCATGGCCTGGACTTCGCGCTCGAAGATGCGCCAGAAGGCGGGCTCCTGCGTGGTGGCGAAGTTGATGCGCATGCAGGTGCTGGGCTGGCGGCCGGCGTGGAACATGGTGCCGGGGGCGATGAAGTAGCCGGCGTCCAGCAGGCGCTGGGCCAGGGTTTCGGTATCCACGCCGGTGTCCACCCAGCCGAACATGCCGGCCGGCTCGGCCGCGAAGCGGGCGCCGGCCTGCTGGGCCAGTGCCACGCTGCGCATGCGGGCCTGGGCCAGGTGCTGGCGCAGGCGCTCGGCATGGCGGCGCAGCTGGCCCTGGTCCATGCAGTGGGCCAGGGCGCGTTCCATCAGCGAGGGGGTGGTGAGCGTGGACAGCAGCTTGGTGTCCACCAGGCGCTCCACCAGGGCGGGCGGGGGCGCCAGGTAGCCCACGCGCCAGTTGGGCGCCAGCAGTTTGGCGAAGCCGCTCACATAGATGCTGTGGCTGAGCCGGTCCAGCACGGTCATGCGCGCGGCGTGGTCGGGCGCGATCTCGCCATAGGTATCGTCCTCCACCACGTAGAAGCCGAATCGCCGTGCCAGCTGCAGCACCTCGTGGGCGCTGGCCGGTGACAGGCTGTAGCCGGTGGGGTTGTGCAGCACGCTCACGCTGACGTAGAGCTTGGGTGCGCAGCTTTCGCAGTAGCGCTGCATCACGGCCAGGTCCGGCCCGTCGGGGCCGCGCGGCACGGGCAGCACGCGCATGCCCAGCGATGCCAGGCGCGCGAATTCCACGGCCCAGCCGGGTTCCTCCACCATCACCGGGTCGCCCGGCTGCAGCAGGGCGCGGCTGACCACGTCCAGCCCATGCGTTGCGCCCATGGTGGTGATGATGTGCTGCGGCGCCGCCGCAATGCCCAGGCGCGCCAGGCGCCGCGACAGCGCCTCGCGCAGGCCGATGTCGCCCAGCGGGTCGCCGTAGCCCACGCAGGAGTCGTGCAGGGACTTGCCCGAGCAGGCCTTGCGCATGGCTGCCGCCAGGAAGCCGGCCTCCAGCCACTCGGCCGGCAGCACGCCCGCACCGGGCTGCGGCCTGCCGCCCACGCTCTGGTGGAACATGCCGCGCACCAGCATGGAGGCATTGATGCGCGTGCCCTTGGGCACGCCAGGGGCCTCCTCGGCGGGGATGGCCCGGGCCTGTTCGGGCTGCAGCAGCGGCGCATCCTGCACGAAGTCGCGCACGAAGAAGCCGCTTTGCGGCCGTGCCTCGACCAGGCCCTGGGCCTGCAGCAGGTCATAGGCGGCCACCACCGTGTGCGTGCTCACGCCCTGCTGGCGCGCGCATTCGCGCACCGAAGGCAGGCGTGCGCCCGCAGGCAGCAGCCGCATGCGGATGCGCTCTCCCAGGCGCTCGGCCAGCTGGGTGCTCAGGGTCTGCGGCGCCAGCCGCGAGAGGGGAACGGTCATGCGGAAACGGGTGTGAACGGCTGCAAACGGCTGCGAAGGGGTCACCAGAAAGTCACTGTATCGGGATAGGCACCAATACAGAACATGCAATTGAGGGTTCAACTGTATTGGCACTGTACAGGTCTTGCACCTATATTTCATGCATTCGTGCTGCGGAGAAGGCCTGCCGGGCCCTCCTCCCCAACAGCCCCTGCCGCCTGTATGGAGACCTTCGGGGCCACCGCCTCATGCCACCGTCCGAACTCACCGCCTTGCTGCTGCTCGCCGCTTCCATGAGCTTCAGCCCCGGTCCCAACACCACGCTGTCCACGGCCCTGGCCGCCAACCACGGCCTGCGCCCGGCGCTGCGCTTCGTCCTGGCCGTGCCCGTGGGCTGGTGCGTGCTGCTGGTACTGAGCACGGCCGGCGTGGGCGCGGCCATTGTCGCGGCGCCGCTGCTGCTGTGGCTGGTCAAGGCCGCCGGCATCGGCTACCTGCTGTGGATGGCCTGGCGCCTGAGCCGCAGCGCGCAGATGGCCTCGCTGCAATCGCCGCAGCAGCTGCAGGTCGGCTTCTGGCAGGGCGTGGGACTGCAATTCGTGAACATCAAGGCCTGGCTGCTGGCGCTGGCCATCGTCGCCGGCTGGCTGGCGGGGCGCGAGGACCTGACCGAGCGCCTGACCGTGGTGCTGCCCGTCATGGCCGCCTATGCCTTTTTCAGCAATCTGCTGTATGCCTGCGTGGGCGCGCTGCTGCGCCACTGGCTGGCCCAGGGACGCAGGCTGCTGTGGTTCAACCGTGCCATGGCGGCCATGCTGGCGCTGACGGCGATGTGGATGGTGGCCGCATGAGGGTCCTCCACCCACGCCCAGGCAAAGGCCGTACTGGCCTGCCCAGCTATTGAAGGGAGGATGCGCAGACCCTTCACGGCCGCGACAAAATACCCTCATTGCCGGCGCAAGAGCGGGCGCGCCATCCGCACTCCGCTCTTCACATGCGGCCGGCCCGTGCCCCACGACGGCATGGCAATCCATACCAGTCCGCCCGCATGGCGGGCACCGCAAGACCTAGAACTGTTTTTTTATGACGACCTGGACGCTGGCAGACCGTGCTGCCAAGATGAACCCCTCCGCCATCCGCGAAATCCTCAAGCTCACCGACCGTCCCGGCATCATCAGCATGGCGGGCGGCCTGCCCTCGCCGCTGGCCTTCCCGCTGGATGAGTTCACCCAGGCCTGCCAGACCGTGATGCAGCGCGATGGCGCCTCGGCCCTGCAGTACGCCACCAGCGAGGGCTTCGCCCCCCTGCGCCAGGCCGTGGCCGACTTCCTGCCCTGGGAAGTGGACCCCGACCAGGTGCTGATCACCACGGGCTCGCAGCAGGCGCTGGACCTGATCGGCAAGGTCTTCCTGGACCGTGGCAGCCGCATGCTGGTCGAAAAGCCCACCTACCTGGGCGCTCTGCAGGCCTTTGCACCGCAGGAACCGATTCCCGTGGGCGTGGACAGCGATGACGACGGCATCCTCGTCGAGGACTTCGCCGCCAAGGCCGGCACCGGCACCGACAAGGCCCGTCTGGCCTACGTGCTGCCCAACTTCCAGAACCCCACCGGCCGCACCATGGCCGAGGCACGCCGCCAGGCCCTGGTGGACAAGGCGCGCGAACTCAACATCCCGCTGATCGAGGACAACCCCTACGGCGACCTGTGGTTCGAGCAGGCCCCTGCCCTGCCGCTGGCCGCGCGCAACCCGGAAGGCGTGATCTACCTGGGCTCCTTCTCCAAGGTGCTGGCCCCGGGCCTGCGCATCGGCTTCCTGGTCGCGCCCAAGTCCGTCTACAACAAGCTGCTGCAGGCCAAGCAGGCGGCCGACCTGCACACGCCGGGCTTCAACCAGCGCGTGGTCTCCGAGGTCATCAAGGACGGCTTCCTGGACCGCCATGTGCCCACCATCCGCGCCATGTACAAGCGCCAGCGCGACGCCATGCTGGCCGCGCTGGAGCGCGAAATGGCCGGCCTGGACGTGCAGTGGACCCGTCCCGTGGGCGGCATGTTCCTGTGGGTGCGCCTGCCCCAGGGCATGGATGCGCAAAAGCTGCTGCCCGCCGCCGTGGAACGCGGCACGGCCTTCGTGCCCGGCGCGCCGTTCTATGCGGACGAGCCCCAGGCCAACACGCTGCGCCTGTCCTACGTGACGGTGTCGGCCGAGCAGATCGACAAGGGCATCGCCGCCCTGGCCGACGCCATCCGCTCGCAGCTGTCGGCCTGATACGCACAGCCCCGGCTGTCCCCTGAAAGCCGGCTTTGCGCCGGCTTTCTTCATCCCGCATTGCCCATCGCAACCCTGCCCTTGCCATGACCTCCACCGCCGCTCCCCGCCAGCGCCCCTACATGACCGTGGACGTGTTCACGGCACGGCCCTACCTGGGCAATCCGCTGGCCGTCGTGCTCGACGCCACCGGGTTGACCGATGCGCAGATGCAGTCCTTCGCGGCCTGGACCAATCTGTCCGAAACCACCTTCGTGCTGCCTCCCACCGAGGCCGGCCGCGCTGCAGGCGCCGACTACCGCGTGCGCATCTTCACGCCGGGCGGCGAGCTGCCCTTTGCCGGCCATCCCACGCTGGGCAGCTGCCACGCCTGGCTGGCGCAGGGCGGCGTGCCTCAGCAGGCCCGGCGCATCGTGCAGGAATGCGCCAAGGGGCTGATCGGCATCGTGCGCCAGGACGGGCGCCTGGCCTTTCAGGCACCGTCCACCGACATCGGCGACGTGGAGCCCGGCCTGCTGGATGACGTGGCGGCCGCGCTGGGCGCAGAACACGGCCAGATCCTGCATGCGGCCTGGCTGGACAACGGCCCGCGCTGGATGGGCGTGCTCTTCGAGCACCCCGACCAAGTGCTGGCGCTGGAGCCCGACCATGCAAGGCTCAAGGCGCTGAACACCAAGGTGGGCGCCTGCGCGTTGTACGAAAGCGCGCAAGATGCACCGGCACTGATCGGCCGCAGCAGCCGCGAGGCCCGCGCCTTTGCCACGGGCCAGCGCCCGGCCGGGGCCGATGCGGATGCTGCCCCCCGCCTGGAAGTGCGCGGCTTCGCCAGCCCCGTCGGCGTCACCGAAGACCCCGTCACCGGCAGCCTCAACGCCAGCCTGGCCCTGTGGCTGCGCGGCGAAGGCCTGCTGCGTGCGCCCTACATCGCCAGCCAGGGCTGCTGCGTGGGGCGCGACGGTCGCGTGCATGTCAGCGAGGACGCGCAGGGCGCGCTGTGGATAGGCGGCCATGTCGTGGAATGCGTGAGCGGCCAGGTGCTGTTGTAGGGCCTGCCGGGTTGCCGGAATCTGTCGCCAAGGCGGCAGCCAGTCGCCCGCAGGACAAACGCCGGCGCCGGCGCTGGCCACAATCCGCGCCATGGGAACCCTCTATCTTGTGCGCCATGGCCAGGCCTCGTTTGGTGCCGAAGACTACGACCAGCTCAGCGAGCGCGGCACGGCGCAGTCGCAAAGGCTGGGTGCCTACTGGCGAGAGCGCGGCCTGCGCTTCGACGCTGTCTACACGGGCACGCTGCGCCGCCATGCGCAGACGCTGGCCGGCATCGCCGACGGCCTGGGCAGCCTGCCTGCCGAGCAGCACCGCACCCAGGCGCTTGCAGGCCTCGATGAATACGACAGCGGCGCGCTGCTGCAGGCCATCCATCCGGCGCCCCTGCCCAAGCCCGACACGCCCGAGCTGTACCGCCACCACTTCCGCCTGCTGTGCGATGCCCTGGCCCAGTGGATGGCCGGCACCATCAGCCCCAAAGGCATGCCCAGCTGGGATGATTTCTCGGGCGGCGTGCGCCAGGTGCTGGAGCGCGTGCGCCACGAGCATGCCGACGAAAACGTGCTCCTGGTCAGCAGCGGCGGCCCCATCTCCACGGCCGTGGGCCATGTGCTGGGCACCTCGCCCGAGGTCACCATTGCGCTGAACATGCGCATCCGCAACAGCGCCGTGACCGAGTTCACCACCAGCCCCAAGCGCCTGATGCTGCAGACCTTCAACACGCTCAACCACCTGGACACGGACGAGCACCGCAGCTGGATCACCCACGCCTGAGCCGCCCCCGGCAACGCTGTCACACAGCTATCGCGCCAGGGCATAGCAGCCAGAACACGGGCGCTCTGGGCCGGCCTGCGCTTTTGCGCCACACTCGCCGGCCAGGAGACAAAAGACCCATGAACAAACGCCGTTTCACGCGCAGCGCACTGGCCTGCGCGACCCTGCTGCTGGCCGCCATCACCAGCCAGGCCCAACCCCTCTCGAACAAGCCCATCCGCATCGTCGTGCCCTTTGGCGCGGGCGGCGTGGCCGACGTCACCTCGCGCGTCGTCGCGCAAAAGCTGGCCTCGCAACTGGGCCAGCCCGTCATCATCGACAACAAGCCCAGCGCAGGCGGCATCGTCGCCGCCGACACCGTGGCCAAGTCCGCGCCCGACGGGCACACGCTGTTCCTCATGTCCAACGGCAGCGCCGTCACCGTGGGGCTGTTCAACCAGCTGCCCTTCGACATGGTCAAGGACTTCAAGCCCATCTCCACCCTGGGCTACTTCGACATCGGCGTGCTCACCGCCAGCGACTCGCGCTTCAAGAACCTGGGCGAGCTGGTGGCCTGGGCCAAGGCCAACCCCGGCAAGCTCAACATCGGCAGCATCGCCATCGGCAGCACCCAGCATCTGGCAGCCGAACTGTTCAAGACCACGGCCGGCATCGACGCCCAGATCGTGCCCTTCAACGGCACCCCTGCCGTGGTCACGGCCCTGCGCGGCAGGCAGATCGACGCGGCCGTGGAAATCCTCACGCCCATCATGGGCCAGATCAACTCCAAGGCCGTCAACTTGCTGGCCATCACCGGCGACAAGCGCTCGGCCCTGCTGCCCGGCGTGCCCACGGCCCAGGAGTCAGGCGTCAAGGGCTTCGTCGCCTCCTCCTGGAACGCCCTGGCCGCCCCCGCCAAGACCCCTCCGGAAATCATCGCCCGCCTGAACAAGGAAATCGCCGCCGCCGTGAACTCCCCCGAAGTCACGCAGAAACTGCGCGAGATGAACGTGCAGGCCCAATCCAGCACGCCCGAGCAGACCGCGCAATTGCTGCAGTCGGAAATCAAGCGCTGGGGCGACGTGATCGTCCAGGCCAAGATCCCGAAACAGTAAAAAAGGCCGAGCGCAGCGAAGGCCTGCAACAACTCCCCGTATGTCAGCGCAGGTGGCCCCGCAGCGCAGCGAAGGGGTCGCGGACATTCGGGCGCATTTCTTCGCCTACTTTCTTGCTGCGCGGCAAGAAAGCGGGTCGGCCGCCGGGCCGACTCCCGGCCTCGAAAAACAACCACCCGGCAGGGTCCAAAAAAGACCAAAAACTAAAGAGGCTCCGGCGCCCTTCCGACAGTATCCGCAGGCAGCGCAACCATCTCGGACAACAACCGCACCAGCCCCCGAGCCGAAGCCTCCACCATCAAGGCCCCCCGCTCGGCCGTAGCCCCCGCAGCATTCCCCACCGCCCCGCAAACGTTGTAATCCTCGATGGCCCAGCCCATCTTCGCGCTTCGCCCATTGCCCAGCAAGGCATGCCGCCGCGCCCTATCCTCCGAAGTGGAATGGAAGTCCCGCGCATGCTCCATGCGCACGGTCGCAGGCGCCAGGTGCAGCATCATTGACGTCTCGACTTCGCCGCCATGGATGCCGAAGCGGTGCTCGTGTGCACTGAACTGCGCATTGGCCGCATCGTCCACCAGGCCGAACCAGCTGCTGCTGTAGACCAGCAGGCCATGGCGCATGCGCAGCTCGCGCGCCACGATGTCCATCACGCTGACCTGTCCGCCATGGCCATTGAGCAGCAGCAGCCGGCGCACGCCGGCGCGTGCCACGCAGGCGCCCAGCTCGGTCCACAGCGCGATCACCGTGGCGGGCGACAGCGTCAGCGTGCCTGCAAACGATTGGTGCTCCACGCTGAAGCCGATGTTCTGCGGGGGAAGAAAGAGCACGGGCAGCTCGGCCGGCAGCAGCGGCAGGGCCGCATCGATCACGCCCTGCAGCAGGCAGGCATCGACGGACAGCGGCAGGTGCGGGCCGTGCTGCTCCACGGCGGCCACGGGCAGCACCGCCACGGTTTCCGCGGCAAGCCCCGCCTGGGCCAGCGCGAAATCGCGCGCCGATACTTCGGCCCACCAGCGCGATGGCCAGGTACCGAGGGACGTGTGTGGAGGCGGGGAGCTTGGCATGGCCATGATCTTAGCCCCCGCCCCGCGTCTCATTCGACCTTGAAGTTGGATTCCCTGACGATGCGTTTCCAGCGCTCGTTGTCCGACTCGATCAGCCGCGCGAACTCCTCGGGCGTTCCCCGGCGCGGCACATAGCTGTAGCTGCGCAGCTTGGCCAGCACGTCGGGCATCTGCATGACCTTGTCCATCTGCTGCGCGAGCTGGGCCACGATGTCGCGGGGCGTGCCCTTGGGCGCGAGCAGGCCCGACCAGGAGCTGAAGCCCATGCCGTCCACGCCGGCCTCCTTGATGGTGGGCACCTGGGGAAAGACTTCGGCGCGCTGGGGCAGCAGCACGGCCAGGGCCTTGACCTTGCCCGTGCGGATCATCTCCACCGAGGTGAAGGAGTCGAACGAGAAATCCACCTCGCCCGCCACCACGGCCTGCATCTGCGGCGCCGTGCCCTTGTACTGGGCGTTGACGATGCCCGGCGCGCCAATCACCTTCTTGAACTGCTCGGTGATCAGCGAAATCATGCTGCTGCCCGAGGACACGCTCAACGGCTTGCCCTGTTTGGCCATGGCGACCAGCTCCTGCAGGCTGTTCACGGGCAGGTCCTTGCGTGCGATGAGGACGAAGCCCACGTCGCACAGATGGCTGATGGGCTCGAAGCTGGACAGCGCCTCGTAGCTGGTCTTGTAGAGCACGGGGCTCAGCGTCTGCGCGCCTGCCGTGTTCATCAGCAGGGTGTAGCCGTCGGGCGCGGCGCGGGCGGCCAGTTCCGTGCCGATGACACCGTTGGCGCCGCCCTTGTTGTCCACCACGAAGGACTGGCCGGTCAGCTCCCCGAGCTTTTGCATGGCCAGCCTTGCCACCACGTCGGTGGTGCCGCCTGCGGGAAAGGGCACGATCACGCGCACGGACTTGTCGGGATAGGCAGCGGCCGCGCTTGCGTGCTGCGGCAGTCCCCAGGCTGCGGCCGCTGCCGCGCCGGCGGCCAGGAAGTGGCGGCGAGATGTCTCCTGCATGGCTTGTCTCCTTGTGTTGCTCTATCCCGGATGGGTGGCCGGTCCATGATGGGCAGCGGACCCTTCGCCTGTCCAATACCAAGCGCCTATGCAACGATATCTTTTGCCAATCGTCTTGTGAAAACGCACAAAGGATTCCATGGCGCAGGCCGCTACCATCGCCGCCTGTAGCCAGGGGAACCAAAGATCACGCCCCGGGCTCCCATAGTCCGCCATGCCACTCCAAACGCCTCCTCGCCACACCGCACCCCAGCGCCTCGCCTTCTGGCTTCTCGCCCTCCTCCTGGCCGCCACCGGCCTGCTGGCCTCCCATGCCGGCGCTCAGATCCGCCTGAAGACCGGCAGCGGCCCGGCAGCGGCCGTGGACACGCCACGCGTGCGGGCCGAGCTCGTGGCCCAGGCACCCGAAGGCGTTCAGCCCGGACAGACGCTGTGGCTGGGCCTGCTGATCACCCACCAGCCCGAATGGCATACCTACTGGAAGAACGCCGGTGACTCCGGCCTGGCCACCGAGCTGAACTGGCAGCTGCCTGCAGGCCTGACGGCGGGCGAGATCCAGTGGCCTGTTCCCGAGGCGCTGCGCGTGGGCCCTCTGCTCAACTACGGCTATGAGGGCCAGGTGCTGCTGCCGGTGCCCGTGCAGGTGGCCGCCGACTTCAAGCCGCCCGCCTCCGGCATGCTGGACCTGCGCCTGCATGCGAACTGGCTGGTCTGCCGCGTGGAGTGCATTCCCGAGGAAGGCGATTTCCAGCTGCAACTGCCCGTGCAGGGCAGCACGGCAGGCCAGGGTCAGGCCTTCATCCAGGCCTGGGCGCTCAAGCCCCAGGCACTGCCTGCGCCGGCCCAGGCCAAGGTGGTGCCGGCCAGCCAGCCAGCAGCAGAAGGCAGTACGCCCGACGAGCGTGTGCAGCTGCGCATCGAGGGTCTGCCGGAAGCCCTGCAGGGCCGCACGCTGGACTTCTATCCTGAATCACCGGACACCTTCCGCCATGCAGCCGAACTGGGCAAGGACTGGCAGCAGCGCTGGGATGGTGCGGCCTGGGTGGCCGAGCTGCCCCTGTCCGACATGCGCGGCGAGACCCCGGCCAGGCTGCCCGTGGTCCTGGCCCTGCCGCCTGCCGAGCGCGCCGCAGCGCTGGAGCAGGGCCAGCCCGTGGCCTGGCGCGCCGAAGCCCCGGTCGAGGGCCGCTGGACGGCCGCCGCCATGGCCAGCGTTTCCCCCGCGCTGGCCGCCGCCCTGGCTGCCAATCAGGCTGCCGCACCGGCCGCCAGCGCCACCAGCCTGTGGATGGCCTTGCTCGGTGGCCTGGTGGGTGGACTGATCCTCAATCTCATGCCCTGCGTCTTCCCGGTGCTGGCCATCAAGATCCTGGGCTTTGCACGACATGGCCAGGACCGCCGCGCCCAGCGGCTGGGAGGGCTGGCCTATACGGCGGGCGTGGTCCTGTCCTTCCTGGCCCTGGGCGGACTGCTGCTGGCGCTGCGCGCGGCAGGCGAGCAGCTGGGCTGGGGGTTTCAGCTGCAGTCGCCGGCCATCGTGGCCCTGCTGGCGGCCCTGTTCACGCTGCTGGGGCTGAACCTGGCCGGCCTGTTCGAATTCGGCTCCATGCTGCCCGGCCGCTGGGCTGCGGCCCATGCGCGGCATCCGGTGGCCGATGCCTTTCTGTCGGGCGTGCTGGCCGTGGCCATTGCCTCGCCCTGCACGGCGCCGTTCATGGGTGCCTCGCTGGGCTTTGCCATCGACATGCCGGCCTTGCAGGCGCTGACGGTGTTTGTCGCCCTGGGCCTGGGCATGGCCCTGCCCTATCTGCTGGCCAGCTTCGTTCCCGCCGTGGTGCGCTGGCTGCCGCGCCCGGGCGCCTGGATGGATACCTTCCGCCGCGCCATGGCCTTCCCCATGTTCGCCACCGTGGTCTGGCTGGTCTGGGTGCTGGGACACCAGAGCGGCATCGACGCCGCCACCGCGCTGCTGGCCCTGCTGTTGGCCTTCAGCGCCCTGGTCTGGACGCTGACGCTCAAGGGCCGCACGCGGGCCGTGCTGGCCACGCTGGCCGTGGCGCTGGGGGGCGCGCTGCTGGTCACCACCGCCCCCCTGATCGCCACACCTGCCCAGGCGGAGGGCACGGGCACGGCGTCCGCTGCAGGCGAGCGCTGGCAGCCCTGGTCGGCCGCCCGCGTGGCCGAGCTGCAGGCGGCGGGCAAGCCCGTGTTCGTGGACTACACGGCCGCCTGGTGCGTGACCTGCCAGGTCAACAAGCGCACCACGCTCAACCATGAGGAGGTGCTGGCCGCCTTCGAGCAGCACGGCGTGACCCTGCTGCGCGCCGACTGGACGCGGCGCGACCCGGCCATCACCGCCGCGCTGCAGCAACTGGGCCGCAGCGGCGTGCCCGTCTATGTGCTGCATGCGCCGGGCAAGCCGCCGGTGGTGCTCAGCGAGCTGCTATCGAAGAACGAGGTACTGGGGGCCTTGGCCGCGCTTTGACGGCACGCCCTCCTGGGACAAACCCCGATTTTGGGTAGGTCCCAGGCCTACATTTGTTGCAGCGCACGCCGTCCTAGACTGGATGCATCCGGGGAATACCGCAATCCGAACGCTAGGCGCCGCGGCTGCCGCCCGACTCCGGAGACCCGCCCGCGCGGCAACTGCCCGCCCTGCACGACACAGGAGGTGGGCCATGCATGCACTGATCACCCATTCGCACCCTTCGGGGGTGCACCATCGTTCACGCGGCAAGGGATTGCTGCTGGCGCTGGGGCTTGCCAGCCTGGCCGTGGCGGGGATCGTCCTGCCCTTTGTCTGGGACCTGCTGGGCTTCGTCAACGGATTGCCCAAGATGGGATGGCTGCAATCCATCCTGGCGGTCTCGCCGGTGTTCAGCTGGCTGATGATGTTCGCCTGGGGCCTGGCCGTTCCCGTGGCGCTGATCTATGCGCTGTACCACCCGCAGACCCATCCCTGGGGCAATGCCGCCATGGTGGCGGGCGCCATGTTCATCGCCGTCACCTGGTACGTGCACATGCCCGCCGCATCGCAATGCACGGCGATGTACCCGCAGACCGGCATGGCCTGCTCGGTGCTGCAATGGGGCTTCAGCATGAGCCTGGGCGTGGCAACGGCGGCCTATGTGTTCCTGGTCTTCATGATTGCGCTGTCCTCGCTGGGGCTGCTGGCCGAATGCGTTGCGCGCAATGAGCCGCCCAGGCCCTGAATCCGCAGGGTCTTGCGCAAGGGTCCCGGCCGCCGATTTTTCGCCGCCGGGCCGCCCCAAGGCAAAAAGCGGCCCCCTCGGGGGGCAGCGGACCTTGCGCAGCAAAGGGAGCGTGGGGCTTCTTTTATAATGGCGGCTGGGTGTCCAGACCGCATGGGGCGGCAGGACAGGTGTTGATAGCGCAGGTCGGGCCGCCTGCGCACCGGGGCCGCAAGGCCCCTTTGCTGCTTTGCACATGAACACCTACACGACCCCGCGGCCGTCCGGCCCGCGCACGCCCCTTTTCCTGTCTTTCGCCGATCGCGTCGGCGCCTTCCTGTCCCGCTGGTCCCATGCCGAGGCCGCGGGCGGCATCGTGCTGCTGCTGGCAGCGGCCGCCGCCCTGCTCTGGGCGAACTCCGCCTGGGCCGGCGCCTATGAGGCGCTGTGGCACACGCCGCTGAGCATGGGCCTGGGCCCGTGGCAGTTGTCGCAGTCCCTGCATTTCTGGGTCAACGATGCGCTGATGAGCGTGTTCTTCCTCGTGGTCGGCATGGAGATACGCCGCGAGATGCATTCCGGCGCACTGGCCCAGCCGCGCCAGGCGCTGCTGCCCGTGATGGCCGCGCTGGGCGGCGTGGTGGCGCCGGCCCTGATCTTCCTGGCCTTCAATGCCGCGCCGCCGCTGCGCAACGGCTGGGCCGTGCCCACGGCCACCGACATCGCCTTTGCCATGGGCGTGCTGGCCCTGCTGGGCCGGGGCCTGCCTCCCGCGCTGCGCGTGTTCCTGCTGGCGCTGGCCATCATCGACGACCTGGTGGCCGTGCTCATCATTGCGCTGTTCTATTCGGGCGGGCTGCAGTGGAGCCAGCTGCTGGTGGCCGCCGCCGGCCTGGCCGGCGTGTTCCTGCTGCAGTCGCTGGGCGTGCGCCGCGCCTGGGCCTATGTGCTGCCGGGCGCCGTGCTCTGGTGGGGCATCTGGCAGACCGGCGCCCATCCCACGCTGGCCGGCGTGGTGCTGGGCCTGGTGACACCCGTGCACGCGCTGGCAGGCCGCGAAAGCGCCGCGCCCGTGGAGCGCGTGCAGGCGGACCTGCATCCCTGGGTGGCCTTTGGCGTGATGCCGCTGTTTGCGCTGGCCAATGCCGGCGTGCCGCTGCAGGGCGCGGGCACCGCTGGCATCGATGTGGCGGGCGCATCGGCCGTGATGTGGGGCGTGGCCCTGGCCCTGGTGCTGGGCAAGCCGCTGGGCGTGCTGCTCAGCTGCTGGCTGGCCGTGCGCCTGCGGATGTGCGCGCTGCCGCCAGGCATGGGCTGGAGCGACACACTGCTGGCCGGCCTGCTGGCAGGCATTGGCTTCACCATGGCCATCTTCATCGCCACGCTGGCCTTTGACAGCGAGGCCCTGCTCAATGCCGCCAAGCTGGGGGTGCTGATGGCCTCGGCCACGGCCGCCGTGCTGGGGCTGGGCTGGGGGATGGTGCTGCGCCGCCGCCATGCTGCAGAAGCGACAGCCCTGCCCGCCTGAGCTGCATGCACTGCGTACACTGCGGCGCATGAGCGATACAGCAACAGACTCCCGCCTGCGTGACATCCTCGTGCAGTGCCGCACCCTGGCCGTGGTCGGCCTGTCGCCGCAGCCCGAGCGGCCCAGCCAACAGGCCTCGCAGTACATGCAGCGCCATGGCTACCGCATCGTTCCCGTGAACCCCGTGGTGGCGCGCGAGGGCGGCCGCATCCTGGGCGAGCCCGTCCATGCCAGCCTGGCCGACGCTGCGGCCGCGCTGGCCGCCCAGGGCCTGCGCATCGACATGGTCGATTGCTTCCGAAAGAGCGAGGACATCCCGCCGCTGGCCGCCGAGGCCGTTGCCGTCGGCGCACGCTGCCTGTGGCTGCAACTGGGCGTGGTCAACGATGCCGCCCTGGAGCCGGCCCGTGCCGCAGGCCTGTGGACCGTGCAGGACCGCTGCGTGAAGATCGAGCACCAGCGTCTGCTGGCCGATGCGGCGCCCGCCGCACAGCAGCCCGGCAATGGCCCGGCGATGACCCAGGAAAGTAGTCCATGAAAAAGGCCGCAGCCTGCGAACAGGCTGCGGCCTCGAATTGGCGTGGACCAAGGCCCGGTCAGTCCGGTGCAGGTTACCTGCCTCCGTCCGGGTGTCTGCTTCAGCCCACATCCAGCATCATGCACGGTCTTTGTGACAGCCCTGTGATGCACATCACGGTCCGGCTCATTGCACAAGAAGCCGGATCCGCCCTCTCTTCCCGGAATGTCCCCAATATCGCCGCGCCGGCCTCAGCCGCGCCGCGTGAACAGGCGCAGGTAGCGCGAAGGCAGGTCCTGCATGCGCATCATGATGGGCAGGTCGGCCGTGTTGAAGTCGCTGTCCCAGGCCGGCGCGCCCAGCACCTTGGCGCCCGTGCGCAGATAGCCCTGGATCAGCGCGGGCGGCTCCACGCTCATGCCGCTGGTACTGACCGAGGCCAGCTCCTCGGGCAGGGCCACGCGGGGACGCACCTGCAGCTCAGGCTCGGCCAGATGGGTCTGGCGCAGTTGCTGCCAGACGCGCGCCGGTCCCTCGCCATGGGCCAGGCCCGGGTACTGCATGGGAATGCTGGCGCAGCCGACCATGGCGTCGAGTTGGTTGCGCTGCATGAATTCGGCCAGTGCGCCCCACAGCGCCAGGATCACGCCGCCCTGGCGGTGCGATGCATGCACGCAGCTGCGGCCCAGCTCCACCATGCGCGGGCGCCAGGCGTGCAGCGGGGCGAGGTCGAATTCCTGGTCGGAGTAAAGGCCGCCGGCGCGCAGCGCCTGGGTGGGCGTCAGCAGGCGGTAGGTGCCGATGACCACGCCCCGGTCGGCATCGCAGACCATGAGGTGCTCGCAGAAGTCGTCGAAGGCGTCGATGTCGTGTCCGGCCAGCGGCGTCTGCAGCACGGCGCCCATCTCGGCGGCGAACACCGCATGGCGCAGACGCTGCACCTGTCGCACTTCGTCAAGGTGCCGGGCCCAGCGCACGTCCAGCCGCAGGGGTTTGTCTGCGGCCTGGGGTGGCTGGAGAAGCGCGGAAAGCGGGGGCTTGGCGACGTCGATCGCCGCGTTGCGAAGGGTGTCAAGAACGTCCATATGCCCGCCTTCCTCGTCATGTTGGACGCAGTCGGTGGCCTGCCTGTGCCACTCGGTTTGCCTGCGTGCCGCCATTGTGGAAAGCCGCCATGAAAGTCCCGCGACGGTTGCGTTACAGCAACATGTCACACCGCACTGCAATGGTGCACTGCAGCAAATGCCTCTATGACAGGTGTTGCGCGCAAGTTGGTGCACGCCACCCCAGGGTTGGCATGTCGTCAAAAATGAAACAAATTGTGCGTTAATGACAGGGCCGCATGCCCGGCCATCGCGGCTTGCGGAGTCCTCAGTCTTCCCTTGCCGCGCCATGCTCCAGACCCTTCGCTCCAAGATCCTTGCCATCAGCACAGCCACCGTGGTCGGCGCCCTTGCCATCACGGGGGCTGCCACGTACCACATCGTTCGCGGCAGTACGTTCCAGACCATCGAACAGGATCTGGACGCCATCACCGCAGGCAACACCATGGCCATCGACCAGTGGGTGGCCGCCAAGGCACGCGCCGTCAGTGCCGCCGCCGCCGTGATCGAGCATGGCGACCCGCAGGGCTTTGCCGCCCACATGGGCCAGGCCAGCGGCTTCCCCATCACCACGGTGGGCTGGCAGGACAAGACCTTCAAGTCCACCACCAGCACCCCGCCGGACTACGACCCCACGGCCCGCCCCTGGTACAAGAGCGCCGTGCAGGCCGGCAAGCTGACGCTGACCAAGCCCTATGGCGACTCCACCACGGGCGTGCCCTATGTGGCCTTCGTGGCTCCCATGCTGCGCGGCGGCGCGTTGCAGGGCGTGATCAGCGGCGCCGTGCCGCTGGAGGGCGTGCGCGAGGTGGTCTCGGCCATCCGCCCCACGCCCGGCAGCCTGGGCTTCGTGGTCAGCCGTGACGGCCAGGTGCTGGCGCATGCCGATGCCAAGCTGCTGCTCAAGCCCACCTCCGACATCTCCGAGCTGCTGACGCCGGCCGCGTTGACCGCGCTGGCCAGCGCCACGGCGCCCCTGGAAGTGAGCCTGGGCGGCAGCGCCAAGCTGCTCAAGGCCCGCCCGGTGCAGGGCACGGACTGGCTGCTGGTGGTGGCGCTGGACAAGGCCGAGGCCACGACCGGCCTGCAAAGCGTGCTCAAGACGCTGGCCATTGCCATCGTGCTGCTGGCCTGCCTGGCAACCGCCGTGGCGGCGGCGCTGACGGCACAGTCCTTCCGGCGCCTGTCTCAGGTGCGCGACGCCATGGACAAGATCGGCTCAGGCGGCGGCGACCTGACGCAGCGCCTGCCGGTGTCGGGCAATGACGAAGTGGCGCAGATCGCCTCGTCCTTCAACGGCTTCGTCGAGCAGATCGGCACCGTGCTCAAGGATGTGCGCAACGGCGTGGAGTCCATGAAGACCGCCACCGACGAGATCAAGCTGGGCAATCTGGACCTGTCCAACCGCACCGAGTCCTCGGCCAGCAGCCTGCAGCAGACCTCGGCCTCGCTGTCGCAGCTGACGGCCAATGTGCGCCAGTCGGCCGAGGCGGCCGCCATGGCCACGCGCCTGGCCCAGTCGGCCAGCAGCTCGGCCACCAAGGGCGGCGACGTGGTGGGCAGCGCCGTGAGCACCATGGACGACATCTCCAAGGCCTCGTCCAAGATCGGCGAGATCATCGGCGTCATCGACGCCATCGCCTTCCAGACCAACATCCTGGCGCTCAATGCCGCCGTCGAGGCAGCCCGCGCCGGTGAGCAGGGCCGGGGCTTTGCCGTGGTGGCGGCAGAAGTGCGCAGCCTGGCGCACCGCAGCGCGGCGGCCGCCAAGGAGATCAAGACCCTGATCGACGCCTCGGGCGCCAGCGTGGCCATGGGCACGGAGCGCGTGCGCGCCGCCGGCCAGACCATGGGCGAGATCGTGGACGGCATCCAGCGCGTCTCCCAGATCATTGTCGAGATCAACGGCGCCATGACCGAGCAGAGCGTGGGCATCGGCCAGATCAACCAGGCCGTGGCCGACATGGACCGCGCCACGCAGCAGAACGCCGCGCTGGTGGAGGAGTCCACCGCCGCATCATCCGTGCTCAACGAGCAGGCCCACCATCTGTCGCGCACGGTGGCCGGCTTCACGCTGGAAGGGCGTGCGCCTGCCCGGGATCAGCTGCTGCTCACGCACTGAGCCTTAACCAAGCGCCACTGAACCCCACCGGGGGCCGTGCGCTCAGGCCTGGGCCGGCGCTCCCAGGCGCTGGGACAGGCTGCGCGCCTGGGCCTGCAGCAGCCGGGCCGGCCGGCCTTGCAGGTCCAGGTCCAGCGTGGCCGAAGGGCCGATGGCAGCAATGGCCAGCACCAGCTGGCCAAAGCCGTCGAACACCGGCACGGCCAGCGCGCTCACGCCTGACAGCAGCTGGTTCTCGACCCGGCTCAGGCGGCTGGCACGGATGGCGGCCAGCTCCTGCGCGAAGGCCGGCTCCTCCAGGCTGTGGCCTTCCGCGTCCAGCAGCGGCGCAATGCGCCCGGGCTCGCCGAAGGCCGCAAAGATCTTGCCCGTGGCCGTATGGCGCAGCGATGCGGGCGTGCCGTGGCGCATGGCCACGTAGACATGGGTGGGCCCCTCTTCCACGCGGATGATGGTCGGCCCCTGGCCGCTCCACATGGCAATCGACACCGTGCTGCCCACCTCCTGCGCCAGCGCGGGCAGCTCGGCAATCGCCAGGCGCACGGGATCGGCCTGCTGCAGGCTGATCAGCCCCATCTGTATGGCCAGCGGCCCCAGGCCGTAGTGGCCGCTGGCGCGGTCCTGCTCCATCAGGCCCAGCTTGCAAAAGCTCACCAGGTAGGGGTGGGCCTTGGCCGCCGTCATGCCGGCCTCGCGCGCCAGATCCTTCAGCGCCATGCGCCGGCCTGTGCGCGCCAGCGCCTTGAGCAACTGGCCGCCGACCTCCACGCTCTGGATGCCGCGCGGGCCGCGCGTGGGCTCGTCATCGGCGCTGTCGGAGGGGAAGACGGGGTCGTTCGGGGAGGAGGCGGCATCGGACATGGCAGGCATTGTGAAGGCTGGAACCCGGAGTTTGTGGCCCCGAGGGTTTTTCACTATGTCAAATGAATTGTTCAATGTTGAATTTTTCCCTAGCATTCAGGCATTCGATAAAAACAAATGCATTTGTCCATCTCAAAAGCAGGATGCCCATGACCACCAAGACCTTTGCCTCCGCCGCCGACCTCGAAATCAAGCAGGTCAGCTTCGACAAGCTCTCCGAGCACGCCTACGCCTACACGGCCGAAGGCGACCCCAACACCGGCATCATCATTGGCGACGACGCCGTGATGGTGATCGACACCCAGGCCACGCCCGTCATGGCCCAGGACGTGATCCGCCGCATCCGCGAGGTCACCGACAAGCCCATCAAGTACGTGACGCTGTCGCACTACCACGCGGTGCGCGTGCTGGGCGCCTCGGCCTTCTTCGCGGAAGGCGCCGAACACATCATTGCCAGCCAGGACACCTACGACCTGATCGTGGAACGCGGCGAGCAGGACAAGGCCAGCGAGATCGGCCGCTTCCCGCGCCTGTTCCAGAACGTGGAAAGCGTGCCCGACGGCATGACCTGGCCCACCCTCACCTTCACCGGCAAGATGACGCTGTGGCTGGGCAAGCTCGAGGTGCAGATCCTGCAGCTGGGCCGAGGCCACACCAAGGGCGACACCGTGGTCTGGCTGCCCCAGGACAAGGTGCTGTTCAGCGGCGACCTGGTGGAGTTCGGCGCCACGCCCTATGCGGGCGACGCCTACTTCCAGGACTGGCCGCACACGCTGGACGCCATTGCCGCCCTGCAGCCCGAAAAGCTGGTGCCCGGCCGCGGCGCCGCGCTGCAGACGCCGGCCGAGGTGCAGGCCGGCCTGGCCGGCACGCGCGACTTCATCAGCGACCTGTGGACCGAGGTCAAGGCCGGCGCCGACGCCCAGCAGGACCTGCGCAAGGTCTACGAGGCCGCCTTCGCCAAGCTGCAGCCCAAGTACGGCCAGTGGGTGATCTTCAACCACTGCATGCCCTTCGACGTGACCCGCGCCTATGACGAGGCATCGGGCCACGCCGACCCGCGCATCTGGACCGCCGAGCGCGACCGCCAGATGTGGCTGGCGCTCGAAGGCTGATGCACGGCGGCGTCCGGGCCTGAGCACCGGCACGCCCGCCCATCGCACCCGTCCGTGAACCGGCGCCCTGGCGCGCCGGCGGGGATGGCTGCGCCCTTTTTTCCACACTGCCCACGCCAGAGGACGAACACCATGTCCCCCCCCGCCATCTCCCTGCAAGCGCTGCGCGGCAGCGGCGCAGACATACAGTCCATCCACATTCCCTACGAGCGCCATGCCGACCAGGACGCCGGTGCGGACACGCCCGCCCGGCATCCCGTGGTCATCGTCGGCGCCGGCCCCGTGGGCCTGTCGCTGGCCATCGACCTGGCCCAGCGCGGCCAGCGCGTGGTGCTGCTGGACAACGACTGCCGGCTGTCCACGGGCTCGCGCGCCATCTGCTTTTCCAAGCGCACGCTGGAGATCTGGGACCGCCTGGGCGTGGGCCAGGCCATGGTGGACAAGGGCGTGTCCTGGAACCTGGGCAAGGTCTTCTTCAAGGACCAGCCGCTGTACCGCTTCGACCTGCTGCCCGAGGACGGCCATGAGCGCCCGGCCTTCATCAACCTGCAGCAGTACTACGCCGAGGCCTACCTGGTCGAGCGCGCACTGCAGCTGCCGCTGATCGACCTGCGCTGGCACAGCAAGGTCACGGCGCTGCAGCCGCAGGCCGAGGGTGCGCTGCTGACCGTGGAGACGCCAGACGGCAGCTACCGCATCGATGCGCAATGGGTCCTGGCCTGCGATGGCTCTCGCTCGCCGCTGCGCGGCCTGCTGGGCCAGGAAAGCCATGGCCGCATCTTCCGCGACCGCTTCCTGATCGCCGACGTGAAGATGCATGCCGAATTCCCCACCGAGCGCTGGTTCTGGTTCGACCCGCCCTTCCACCCGGGCCAGAGCGTGCTGCTGCACCGCCAGCCCGACGATGTCTGGCGCATCGACTTCCAGCTGGGCTGGGACGCCGATCCCGAGGAAGAGAAAAAGCCCGAGAACATCGTGCCGCGCATCCGCGCCCTGCTGGGCAAGGACGCGCCCTTCGAGCTGGAATGGGCTAGCGTCTACACCTTCGCCTGCCTGCGCATGGACCGCTTCGTCCATGGCCGCGTGGTCTTCGCGGGCGACAGCGCCCACGGCGTCTCGCCGTTTGGCGCACGCGGCGCCAACAGCGGCGTGCAGGATGCCGAGAACCTGGCCTGGAAGCTGGACCGCGTGCTGCGTGGCCAGGCCGATGCCTCGCTGATCGCCACCTACGGCGCCGAGCGCGAATACGCGGCCGACGAGAACATCCGCAACTCCACGCGCGCCACCGACTTCATCACGCCCAAGAGCGAGATCAGCCGCCTGTTCCGCGACGCCGTGCTGGACCTGGCGCGCGACCATGAATTCGCGCGCCGCATCGTCAACAGCGGGCGGCTGTCCGTGCCGGCCACGCTGCATGGCTCCGCGCTCAACACGCCCGACACCGACACCTTCGACGGAACGCAGCTGCCCGGCGCCGTGCTGGCCGATGCGCCCATGCGCCGGCCCGGCGCAGACGGCACGGCCTGGCTGCTGCGCGCACTGGGACCGGACTTCACGCTGCTGCACTTCGGCCCCACGCCCGCCTGGGCACAGGCGCTGCCCGGCGTGCTCAACCTGTCCATCGCGGCCGAGGGCGAGGCCCATGCGCACAGTGCCGACCTCATCGATGCGCGCGGCCTGGCGGCCCAACGCCTGGATGCGCGCCCCGGCACCAGCTACCTGCTTCGGCCTGACCAGCATGTCTGCGCGCGCTGGCGCCGCCCCGACGAGGCCGGCGTGCGCGCCGCTCTCCAAAGAGCCTCCCCCTGAGTCGATTCGCGCCTTCCCCCGTTGCACGGCGCCCTCTCTCGCTACGCGGGAGGGGGACGACAGCCTCGCTGCGGGGCGGCCCTTGCTCGCTGTCCCTGGTGGAGGCCCCACCAAAGGATTCCCCCATTTTTGTCAGGAGACCGCCATGCTGCTGTCCACCCACCCCAACCTGCAGGCCTGCGACGATTTCTACGAAGCCCTGATCGCCACCCACCAGGGGCTCGATACCGCGCAAAGCCATGCCCTCAATGCCCGCCTCGTGCTGCTGCTGGCCAACCACATCGGCCACCAGGGCACCTTGCTGCATGCGCTCGAACTGGCCCGCGCCAGCGCAGGACTTGCCCCTGCCGGCGCGGACCCGGCCGAGCGCGGCGCCGTGACGCCGGTCGCCCCGGTGCACGCGGCCGCCTGAAGCCGCGCGCCGCCGCCCGTGCGGCGGCCTGCCATCCCCACAAAGGCGCCCGCCTCACACCTTGGACATCTCACAAGGGCGCCGCATACAACATGGAGACAAGGATGCAACGCAAGCAGTTTCTGGCCGCACTGGCCTGCTCGGGCCTGGCCCTGGCCGCAGGGCCTGCCGCCCTGGCACAGGACAAGCCCCTGGAATGGGTCGTGGGCTATGCGGCCGGCGGCGGCTCGGACGTGGTCGCCCGCGTCATCGCCGAAGCCATGGGCCGCAACATGGAGCGGGTCATCGTCATCAACAACAAGCCCGGCGCGGGCACCAACATCGCGGCCGAGTACAGCGCCCGTTCGCGCGACTACGGCAACCTCATGTTCACGGCCGACTTCGCCACGCTGGCGGCCAACCCCTTCCTGTTCAGCAAGCTCAACTACAACGCCGAGCGCGACTTCAAGCCCGTGGGCATGCTGGTGCGCTTTCCCATGCTGCTGGTGGTCAACAACGAGGTGCCCGCCACCAACCTCGCCGAATTCCTGGCCTGGGCCAAACAGCAAAAGACCGGCGTGAGCTGGGGCTCGGCCGGACTGGGCAGCCCCCACCACCTGGTGGGCGAACTGTTCCGCGAACAGGCGGGCATCAGCAACATGACCCATGTGCCCTACCGCGGGGCGGCCCCTGCCGTGCAGGACGTGGTCGGCGGCCAGATCCCTGCCATGTGGGCCGACAGCGCCACCATCATTCCCTTCCTGAGCGAGAAAAAGCTCAAGGCCATTGGCGTGGCCAGCCCCGCCCGCGTGGACGTTCTGCCCCAGGTCGCCACGCTGCAGGAGCAGGGTCTGAAAGGTTTCGAGGGCTATGCCTGGCAGGGCATCGTCGTGCCCACGGGCAGCTCGGCCGACGTGGTCAAGAAGTTCAGCCAGTCGCTGCAGCAGGCCCTGGCCGACACCCGCACCAAGGCACGCCTGGCCGCCATGGGCGTGGAGCCCATGCCCGGCAGCGCCGAGCAGATGGGCCAGTTCGTGCGCGCCGAGCGCAGCAAGTGGGGTCGCGTGATCGCGGCGAACAATATCAAGCTGGATTGAGTGAGCCCTCGCCGCCCCGAGCGGCGATGACTCCATGAAAGTGCCCGACCTCAGCAGGCCCTTGCGCCGGTGGTCGGCACTTCCAGCAAATCCAGGGGACAGATGCCGCCTTGCAGGAATTCCCGTTTGCCCCAGGCAAGACTTCCACAGTAGCGAAGCCCCGTTCAGCAAATCCACCACACCTCCCAAACGGCCTTACCTGGCAAGCCTTTGCCTTTCCAAGCTTGCTGGCGCAGGACCGCCTGGCCGTAGCAAGCATCGGCGAGGGCGGCTGTGAAGGTTTGACCAGATCCGCACCTGATTCCCAAGCCTTCGGATCACCACCGCGTGGTGTTCATGGACACAGGCAGCGGTCCTCTATCTAGATCTCAGGTCGAATGGCGTCGCCAGTGCGCCTTTGGGAACTGCAATCTGTCTCTGTCTTTCCATGGATTGACAGATGTGCTTAGGGTTCAACCGATGGACCATTTCCAAATTAGACAGCCGAGCGCATACACCAGCGTGTGGCATTGACGACTTGCACAACTCGTCCTCTCGCTAAGGCTCCGCAAATCCGTCCGCATCAGATAACGGGCGACAACCCTCCTTTTTCACGCAGCACTCTGTCAACCAGGGCTTGCATGTCCCTACCTGTGGCCGTGCTCTTTCCAAAGCAGCACTCATAAGCCACTCGAGGATTTATCCGAGTAAATTCGGCGAAATATCAGAAGATTCTTATACGCCGCGGCCTCATTTTCAGATTCAACCCTATTCCCTACATTCCCAAAAAAATTTCTAATACGCCTTACCCAGAAAATAGCAGAGAAAAATGAGAATTCTCTTCTTAATTTAAATTCTGCGTTTTCTTAAAATTGTCAATTATTGACCAAAAGATCAGCAGCCACATAAAAATCCCAGACCAAATACTGCTTCATCAAACATAGAAGCTTATATCTTGCAGTCTTCCTTTAATTAATTCCATAGCAAACCACGATTACAAAACAAAAGCGCAAGAAAAATTCTATTACCTCACATCATTAACACAGGAGGTCAAGGTGAAGAAATTCCATATTATTTTTACGATTGCGCTATTATTTTTACTACCAAAAACAGCATTCTGCAAAGGGTGGTTAGACGTTAGCACTACATACAATAGATATATCGGATGGGCTTGCCAACCGGGATCGGCCGACCCCGTAGGCATCCATATCTATGCTGATGGTCACTATATTGGTGGCGGCAACGCAGCCATCGTCCGCGAATTTGCCGTTCAATACGCCTGCAACAGCATTACCTCACGTCATGGTTTCGATATTTCCATCGATGTTCCCGCCATTCTACTGGACGGCACCATTCGCGATGTGACTGTATACGCGATATATGCCAACAACCGGAGTGAAAGGTTGAACAACACACCAGCAAAACTTAAATTCTTCGCCTTACCTGGAAAAGAAAAACCCACTGTGATTGGTGATGTAGTCGGCAGAGACTTGGGTAGTCAGGAAGTGGGGCCATTGGGGCATATCGGCATTTGGGATGGTCGCAACGTACTTGAAGCCATCGGGTACGGCGACGCCAATGACACCATCAAGGAGACCCCTTGGTCATCGTTTTCCAGCAAGCCCAACCTCTGGAAAACAATTTCCCCGGTGTGGCAAGGAGATTTCAGGCAGCGTTTTTGCGACGAGTCGGTTTGTTGGCATAGACAAAATGACAATGGTGTGTTGTATTTATTAGGCAACCAAACCCGCACCACCTGGCTCCAGGAAATGGCTGCAAGATCCGCATATGTCAAATACAAAATAGGTGCATCCTACACATTGAGTGCTTATTTCACGCCAGCTCGACAAGGATTAAGTTACTGGACCAAGAGCTTTTGCAGCCCGTTCGCGAGTCAATGCCAAATGACGAAGGTAGAAAGAAAACCGATACGAGGGTTTTACCGCTGCGATGGCCTTGTTCTGGATGCCTGGACCAGTACTGCCATTCGAGGTGGCACCCCTTTGCTGGGTCAGGAAATCTACGCAGCTTCGCATCAAAGCGTGGTGGATAGTTGGAACCGACAAATGAGCTATCAAATCGCGTGGAACAGAATCATTACTCCAGCAAATGTGCATGCAAACCTTCAACAAAGAAATTGGTAGATATGTCTTCAAAAAATAATATAATCATATTATTGGCAGTCTTGATCACCACTGCCTCGGCAATAGGCTTATATGTCTATCTGAATACCAACTCATCGGAGCCCATCAATCCGCAGACGGGTTCGCTGGCAAGCGAACACAGGTCGCCATCTTCAATGCCTCCTGCCAGCGCTCAAAATCGATCCGAGCGCATCAGCAGCACGCGTACGAGCGGTTCACAAACAGAACGCTCCGGAAATATGGCACCGTCGTCAACGGCGCAAGGAACTGCCTCGGTCAGCATGGAGGAGCTTCTCGAGAAAAAGAAAAAAGCAGTTTTCAGCTACTCCAGGGAGGGAAACTTCCCTGACACTCGTGTTCGGCTGAAAAATTCCTTCGACGAAAAAATCCTGACCACAAACGAGTATTACGGCGAATTGGCCCATATGCTTTCAATCTCGGTGGATGCCCCTGCGAGTATCACCAAGGAAGTTCTGGAATCAGGAAATAAATATGGCCGTGATGTACTGCTGGGCAATCTAGGCAGCAATCTTGACCTACCCAACAGCATCTCCGCATCCGAGAGGAATGCCATTTTCGATATGGTAAATGGCGCCAAGCCGGAATTGAGCGGTGGCATCCATGAACTGGGATTTTCAGATGTCTTCAGATATGAGGATTGGCTGAAATCCCTCAAGACGTATGCTCCTGACGAAGCGAGTTTTCATAAAACGCTTGAAAATCTTATTCAAACAAGGATGGCTGATCCCAGGGAAATGCTGGCGCTGCAGTCCGCGTTTAGGGACGAAAAATTCTTGAACCACATAGACCCAATCGCCCGCGAAAGATACTTGTTTTATATTTCGGGATACATCAAAGACTATCCAGGCAACAGCGTCGCCCAAAGCATCAACAAGGCAAAGCAGGACTATCTTGATGACATGAAGCGCTGATGCTGGCGGTGGATTGACTTGGATGACTTGGCGGCCTGCCTGTATGTCACGACCACAACCACAGTCACCAGAACCAGACAACAGCGCTCACTCCACTCACTTATGCGGCCACCGCCTCCGCACTGCGCCCCATCCCCAGATAGGTATCGATGATGCGCCGGTCATGCAGCAGCTCCCTGGCCGCGCCGCTGAGGGCCACGGCGCCCATTTCCAGCACATAGGCACGGTCGGCCACCTTGAGGGCGGCGCGCGCGTTCTGCTCGACCAGCAGCACCGAGACGCCGTGGTCGCGCAGGCCGGCCACGACCTGCAGCACCTCGCGCACGATCAGCGGCGCCAGGCCCAGCGAGGGCTCGTCCAGCAGCAGCAGGCGCGGGCGTGCCATCAGTGCGCGGCCGATGGCCAGCATCTGGCGCTCGCCGCCCGACAGGGTGGAGGCCATCTGCGGGCGCCGCTCCCTCAGGCGCGGGAAGATGGCAAAGACCTCGTCCATGCGCTGCGCCTGGTCGCGCAGGCCCCGGCGCCAGCGCGAGAAGCCGCCCAGCAGCAGGTTGTCCTCCACCGACATCTCGCCGAACAGCTCGCGCTTTTCGGGCACCAGGGCCACGCCGTTGGCCACCATGACCTCGACGCCGGGGCGTGCGATGCGCTTGCCGTCCAGATGGATCTCGCCGCGCGAGGGCAGCAGGCCCATGGCGGCCGACAGCAGCGTGGTCTTGCCCGCGCCGTTGGGGCCGATGACGGTGACGATCTCGCCGCTGCGCACATCCAGATCCACCTGGTGCACGGCCTCCACGGGACCGTAGGACACGCTCAGGCCCTTGAGCTGCAAAAGGGTGTCGCTCATGCCGTCTCTCCGGTTGCCTCGTCGTCATCGCCGC
Source organism: Delftia sp. UME58 (assembly GCF_014170385.1). Lineage (NCBI taxonomy): Bacteria > Pseudomonadati > Pseudomonadota > Betaproteobacteria > Burkholderiales > Comamonadaceae > Delftia > Delftia sp. UME58. The sequence goes on along the minus strand of NZ_LZZV01000088.1, from coordinate 159,676 downwards.
CGCCCAGGTAGGCATCCAGCACGCGCTGGTTGACCTGGATCTGGGCCGGCGTGCCTTCGGCGATCACGGTGCCGAACTCCAGCACCGTGATGCGGTCCGCAAGATTCATGACGAACTCCATGTCGTGCTCCACGACGAGAATGCCCAGCCCCTCGGCGCGCAGCTGGCGCAGCAGGTCGGCCAGGGCCTGTTTTTCCAGGTGGCGCAGGCCGGCGGCCGGCTCGTCCAGCAGCAGGGCCGCGGGCTGGCCGGCCAGGGCGCGCGCGATCTCCACGATGCGCTGCTGGCCCAGGGCCAGCGAGGCGGCCGGCACGTCGGCGAAGGCGCCCAGGCCGCAGCGCTCGATCTGGCGGCGCGCCTCGGCCAGCACCGAGGCCTCCTCGGCCCGGTCCAGGCGCAGCATGGAGGCCAGCCAGCCCCGGTGCGCACGCCGGTGCGCGCCTACGGCCACGTTCTCCAGCACGCTGCGCTGGCCCAGCAGGCGCACATGCTGGAAGGTGCGGCCCAGGCCCAGGGCGGCGAAGCGGCGCGAGGGCGCATCGTTCATGGCCTGGTCCATGAAGCGCACCTGGCCTTCGGTAGGCGAGTCCACGCCCGAGATCATGTTGAAGAAGGTGCTCTTGCCCGCGCCGTTGGGGCCGATCAGCGCATGCACCTCGCCGGCCTTGAGCGTCATGGCCACATCGTTGTTGGCCACCAGGCCGCCAAAGCGCTTGGTCACATGCTCGGCCGCCAGCAGCACCTGGCCCGCCGCAGGCAGCGCGCGCTGCGCCAGCGGCGCCGCGTCCGCCAGCTTCAGATCGGACACGGGCCGGCGCACCCAGCGTGCCGTGAGCGCCTGCAGCGTGGGCCACAGGCCTTCTGCAAAGCGCTGCAGCACCAGCACCATCAGCAGGCCGAAGACGATGACCTCGAAGTTGCCGCTGGTGCCCAGCAGGGCCGGCAATATGTCCTGCAGCTTTTGCTTGACCAGGGTGATCAGCGTGGCGCCCAGCACCGCGCCCCACAGGTGGCCGGCGCCGCCGACCACGGCCATGAACAGGTACTCGATGCCCACGTTCAGGTTGAAGGGCGCCGGGCTCACGAAGCGCTGCATGTGGGCGTAGAGCCAGCCCGACAGCGTGGCCAGCAGGGCCGCCAGCACGAAGAGCTTGACGCGGTAGTGCGCCGTGTCGATGCCCATGGACTCGGCCATTACGCGGCCGCCGCGCAGCGCGCGGATGGCCCGGCCCTCGCGCGAGTCCAGCAGGTTGTGCAGCAGCCACAGCGCCACCAGCAGCACGGCCCAGATCACCACGCCCATGGCGCGCGGCGAGGCCAGCGAGACGCCGCCGATCACCAGCGGCGCAATGCCCGTGATGCCGGTCTGCCCGCCCAGGAATTCCATGTTGCCGAACAGGTAGTACAGGCTCAGTCCCCAGGCGATGGTGCACAGCGGCAGGTAGTGGCCCTGCAGCTTGACCGTGACTGCGCCCAGCAGCCAGGCCACGACGAAGGTGATGAGCAGGCCCAGCGCCAGGCCCACCCAGGGCAGGCCCGCCGCGCCCACCAGGCCGCCCAGCGCGGCCACCGAGGCAGGCGCCGTGCAGACCCAGGCCGTGGCATAGGCGCCGATGCCCACGAAGGCCGCCTGGCCGAACGAGGTCATGCCGCCCACGCCGGTCAGCATCACCAGGCCTGCGGCCACCATGGCGAACAGGCCGATATAGCTGAGGATGACGACGGTGAAATCGGGCAGAAAGCCCCAGGACGCGGCCAGCAGCGCAATGGCCGCCACGGTGAGCACGCGCGTGCTGATGCCGCCCGAGGCGGCCTTTGCAGGCGCCGCGGCCTGCGAGGAAACGGGGGCGCTCATTCTTCTTCCTCCACATGGTGGCTATTGCGCGATCGCCACCACAGCACCGGGATGATCAGCGTGAACACCAGCACCTCCTTGTAGGCACTGGCCCAGAACGACGAGAAGGCCTCCAGCAGCCCGACCAGCAGCGCGCCGGCCAGGGCCAGCGGGTAGCTGGCCAGCCCGCCCACGATGGCGGCCACGAAGCCCTTGAGGCCGATCAGAAAGCCGGTGTCGTAGTACACCGTGGTCAGCGGCGCGATCAGCAGGCCCGAGATGGCGCCGATCAGCGCGGCCAGCGCAAAGCTCACGTCGCCGGCCATGGCCGTGGGAATGCCCATGAGGCGTGCGCCCACGCGGTTGATGGCCGTGGCGCGCAGCGCCTTGCCGATCATGGAGCGCTCGAAGAACACGAACAGCAGGGCCACCAGCACCAGGGTCACGCCCACCACCACCAGGGACTGGCCCGAGATCGTGATGTCGCCCAGGCGCAGCTGCGCCTCGGAAAACGCGGGGGTGCGCGAGCCTTCGGCACCGAAGAACAGCAGCCCCAGGCCGACCAGCACGCCATGCATGGCCACCGAGACGATGAGCAGCATCAGCACCGAGGCATGGGCCAGCGGCCGGTAGGCCAGGCGGTAAAGCAGCGGCCCCATGGGCGTGATCAGCACCAGGGTGGCCAGCGCCTGCAGCATCAGCGAGGACGGGCGCAGCCCCCAGGCCAGGGCCACGGCAATGGCCGGCAGCGCCAGGCACCACAGGAAGGTGGCGGGCCAGCTCACCTGGCTGCCCGCGCGCCAGCGCAGCAGGTCCACCACCAGCACGGCGGCGGCCAGGGCCAGCAGCAGCCACAGCGTGGTGGGCACGCGGCCGGCCTGCATCATGGCCAGGGTGAGCGCGCCGAAGGCGACGAACTCGCCCTGCGGAATGAAGATGATGCGGGTGACCGAGAACACCAGCACCAGGGCCAGCGCCATCAGGCCGTAGACGGCGCCGTTGACGATGCCGTCCTGCCCCAGCAGCAGGGCGATTTGCAGATCCATGATCGACTTTCGAGCAGGCGCGGCCGAGCGCCACAGCGGCCGCCGCCAGGTGCGGCAGCCGCTGCGGCCTCAGGCCCGCAGGTTCAGGGCTGGTACTTCCAGGTGCCGTTCTCGATCTTGACCATGACGGCCGCGCGCTGGTCCAGGCCCAGGTGGTCGGTGGGCGTCATGTTGAAGATGCCGTGGGCGCCGGCCACGTCCTTGGTCTGCTCCAGCGCATCGCGCAGGGCCGCGCGGAACTCCGCCGTGCCGGGCTGGGCCTTCTTGAGCGCGGCGGGAATCGCGGCTTCCAGCACGCGGCCCGCATCCCAGGAATGCGCACCAAAGGTCGATGCCGTGCCCTTGCCGTTGGCGGCCTCGTAGGCTTCCACGTAGGAGACGGCGGACTTCTTGACCGGGTTGCTGTCGGGCAGCTGGTGGGCCACCAGCACGGGGCCGGCGGGCAGCAGCGTGCCTTCCACATCCTTGCCGCCCACGCGCAGGAAGTCGGCATTGGCCACGCCGTGGGTCTGGTAGATCTTGCCCTGGTAGCCGCGCTCCTTGAGCGATTTCTGCGGCAGCGCGGCCGGCGTGCCCGAGCCTGCGATCAGCACCGCATCGGGCTTGGCGGACATGAGCTTGAGCGTCTGGCCCGTGACCGAGGTGTCGCTGCGCGAATAGGCCTCGGTGGCGGTGAGCTTGATGCCCTTGGCCTCGGCCACCTTGCGGAACTCCTGCAGCCAGCTTTCGCCATAGGCGTCGTTGAAGCCGATGTAGCCCACGGTCTTGATGCCGGCCTTGGCCATGTGCTCGCCGATGGCGGCGGCCATCATGGCGTCGTGCTGGGGCGTCTTGAAGACCCAGAATTTCTTGGCATCCACGGGCTCGACGATCTTGGCCGAGGCCGCCAGCGTGATCATGGGCGTCTTGGCCTCGGAGACCACGTCCACCATGGCCAGGGAGTTGGGCGTGATGCTGGAGCCCAGGATGACATCGACCTTGCTCTCGCTGATCAGCTTGCGCGTGTTGGCCACGGCCGCCGTGGTGTCGGAGGCATCGTCCAGGATGATGTAGTTGACCTTCTGGCCCGCCACCGTGCGCGGCATCAGCGCCACGGTGTTCTTCTCGGGAATGCCCAGGGAGGCCGCCGGTCCGGTGGCCGAGACCACCACGCCCACATTGATGTCGGCCAGGGCCGAGCCCCAGACCGTGGCCAGGGTCGCGGCCAGCAGGCCCAGTTTCGTCAAACGCTTCATGTCTGTCTCCTTGTGTTGGATGGGGCGTGGCACCTTCAGGCGCCACAATTTACCGTGGTAACTATTTTTTTGCCAGCGGTTTGATGCCCGGGTTTGCCTGGGGTCTGCACAGCCGGCAGGCCTGCCAGGAACAGGTCGGCCACCACGGGCGCCATGGCCTCGTGGTCCAGCGAGCCGTCGGGCCGCAGCCAGGTGAACATCCAGTTCATCATCCCGAACAGCAGCATCGCCAGCGCCTTGGAAAGGCCCGCGCCATCGGCGTCCGGCCGCAGCTGGGCCACCGCCTGGGCAAAGGTCTCGACCACGGCGCGCTCCTTGTCCAGCACGCGCTGGCGGTCCTCGTCCTGCAGGAAGCGCACGTCCTCGGTGAGCACGCGGTGGGCATGGCGGGCATGGGCGTATTCCTGCACGAAGCGCTCGATCAGCATGCGCAGCCGCGGCTCGGGCGGCAGGTCCATGGACTGCACCTCGTCCACCAGGGACTGCAGTCGCGTCATGTGGCCGTCGGTGATGTCCACCAGCAGCGCGTACTTGTCGCGGAAATAGTGGTAGATGGTGGGCTTGGACAGGCCGCAGGCCTGGGCCACCTCGTTCATCGAAGTGCCGGGGTAGCCGCTGCGCGCGAACAGCGCGGCGGCATGGCCCAGGATCAGTTCGCGCTGGTCGTCGTATCCGGAAGATCGGCCTCGGGCCATGGGACTCCTGTGCGCGCTCAGCGGCTGCGGTGGTCGATCACACGGCGGGCCTTGCCCACCAGGGTGCGCTCTATGGAATCGGGCCGCAGCACCTCGACCTCGGCGTTCACGCCGACCAGGGTCTTGATGCGCTGCTGCACCCACTGGGCCAAAGCGCCGGTGTCGCCCTGCGTACCCGGCTGCATCTCGCAGCGCACGGCCAGCCGGTCCAGGTTGCCGTCGCGCGTGACCACCAGCTGGTACTGGCCCGACAGCTGGGCGTTCTGCAGCACGATCTCCTCGACCTGCGTGGGAAACAGGTTCACGCCGCGGATGATGAGCATGTCGTCGCTGCGACCCACGATCTTGCCCATGCGCCGGAAGCTGCGCGAAGTCGGCGCCAGCAGCCGCGTCAAATCCCGCGTGCGGTAACGAATGATGGGCATGGCTTCCTTGGACAGCGACGTGAAGACCAGCTCGCCCTCGCTGCCGTCGGGCAGCACCTCGCCCGTGTCCGGGTCGATGATCTCCGGGTAGAAATGGTCCTCCCAGATCACCGGCCCGTCCTTGCTCTCCACGCATTCGCTGGCCACGCCCGGGCCCATGACCTCCGACAGGCCGTAGATGTCCACGGCATCCAGCCCCGCCTTGCCCTCGATCTCGCGGCGCATGGCCTCGGTCCAGGGCTCGGCGCCGAAGATGCCGATCTTCAAGGAGCTTGCGCGCGGGTCCATCCCCTGGCGCTGCATCTCCTCCACGATCACCTGCATGTAGCTGGGCGTGACCATGATGATGTCGGGCCGGAAGTCCTGGATCAGCTGCACCTGCTTTTCGGTCTGCCCGCCCGACATGGGCACCACCGTGCAGCCCGCGCGCTCGGCTCCGTAGTGCGCGCCCAGCCCGCCCGTGAACAGGCCGTAGCCGTAGGCCACATGCACCATGTCGCCGGGCCGCCCGCCCGCCGCGCGGATGGAGCGCGCCACCAGGTTCGCCCAGTTGTCGATGTCATTCAACGTGTAGCCCACGACCGTGGGCTTGCCCGTGGTGCCCGAGGAGGCATGCACGCGCGCCACCTTCTGGCGCGGCACGGCAAACATGCCGAACGGGTAGTTCTCGCGCAGGTCCTTCTTGGTGGTGAAGGGAAAGCGGGCCAGGTCGGACAGCGTGCGCAGGTCCGACGGATGCACGCCCTTCTCGTCGAAGGCGCGGCGGTAGTGGGGCACGTTGTCGTAGGCATGCTGCAGCGACCAGCGCAGGCGCTGCAGCTGCAGCGAGGCGATCTCGTCGCGGCTGGCGGTTTCGAGGGGATCGAGGTCGCCGGGGGCGGGGCGCAGGTCTTTGTTCATCGGGGTTCTGGCGTCGTGAGGCAAGGGGTTCAGAATAATTGACCGACCGGACGGTAGGATTATAAGATGCAGCTTTCTTGAGCAACAAGGCTTGTTGTCCGGTACTAACCCTGATAGCGACGCCACATTCCAACCCAGGAGACATCCCATGCCCGCCCACGCCCTCTACGAACGCCACCGCCCCCTGCTGGACGACGCCCTGCAGGCCCTGTCCCGCCGGGGCCACTGGTCGCCCTTCCCCGAGGCGCCCTCGCCCAAGGTGTATGGCGAGACCGCCCAGGCCCAGGGCCACGCCGCCGTGCAGGCGCTGTTCGGCAAGGACTATCCGCTGCGCCAGCCCGGCGAAACCGCCCGCGTGGCCACCGAGCAATCGCCCTATGGCGTGGCCCTGGACATCCGCTACCCCGGGTGCGATGCCCAGGCGCTGGTGGATGCCGCCCAGGCGGCCGAGCCCGCATGGCAGGCGCTGGGACCCCAGGGCCGCACCGGCGTGCTGCTGGAGGCGCTGACGCGCATCCACCAGCGCAGCTTCGAGATCGCGCATGCCGTGATGCTGACCACGGGCCAGGGCGCGATGATGGCCTTCCAGGCCGGCGGCCCCCATGCCCAGGACCGCGCCCTGGAAGCCATTGCCGTGGCCTGGAAGGCCATGGCCGACGTGCCTGCCGAGGCCGTCTGGGAAAAGCCCCAGGGCAAGCATGCGCCCGCCGTGCTGCACAAACGCTTCGAGATCGTGGGGCGTGGCGTGGCCCTGGTCATCGGCTGCGCCACCTTCCCGACCTGGAACACCTACCCGGGCCTGTTCGCCGCGCTGGCCACGGGCAACCCCGTGATCGTCAAGCCCCACCCCAACGCCGTGCTGCCGGCCGCGCTCACCGTGAGCGTGCTGCGCGATGTGCTGACCGAGCAGGGCCTGGACCCCAACCTCGTGACCCTGGCCGTGAGCGACAAGCCCGAATTGACCCAGGCCCTGGCCACGCACGCGGCCGTGGCCTCCATCGACTTCACCGGCGGCAATGCCTTCGGCCATTGGCTGCAGGCGCATGCGCCGCAGGCACGCCTGTATGCCGAGATGGCCGGCGTGAACCTGGTGGTGATCGAGTCCACCGATGCCTACGCAGGCATGCTGCGCAATCTGGCCCTGTCACTGTCGCTGTACAGCGGCCAGATGTGCACCACCACGCAGAACCTGCTGATTCCGGCCGGCGGCATAGAGACTGACCAGGGCCACAAGAGCTTCGAGCAGGTCGGCGCCGATCTGGCCGCCGCCATCGACCAGTTGCTGGCCGATCCCAAGGTGGCCTTCACCGTGCTGGGCGCCATAGGCTCTGCGCAGACCGTGGAGCGCGTGGAACAGGCCGCCACCGTGGGCCGCGCCGTGCGCGCCTCGCAAAAGCTCACCCATCCAGAGCACCCGCAGGCCGAGGTGCGCACGCCCGCGCTGCGCGCGCTGGACGTGGCGGACGCCGCCATCTACGAGCGCGAATGCTTCGGCCCCGTCTCCTACCTGGTGGCCGTGCCCTCGGCCCAGGGCGCGCGCGAGCTGGCCGAGCGCAGCGTGCGTGCGCATGGCGCGATGACGCTGGGCGTGTATTCCACGAATGCGGCCTTCGTCGATGCCATGGCGGCCTCGGCGCTGCGCTCGCGCGTGGCCCTGTCCATCAACCTCACGCAGGGCGTGATGGTCAACCAGTCGGCAGGCTTCTCGGACTTCCACGCCACGGGCGGCAATCCCGCGGCCAATGCCAGCTACACCACGCTGGCCTTCGTGGCTGACCGCTTCGTGGTCGTGCAGCGCAGGTGGTGAGGGGCCGGGCCGAGCCTAGGCCTGGCGGGCCTTGCGCGGCTTCTTGCCGTCCGGCACGCTGACCGCGCGCACGCCGCCGAAGAACAGCTGGGACACCATGGTGCCTATGGCGTCATGGTCCAGCGTGCCGCCCGGCTTGAGCCAGGTGAAGGTCCAGTTGATCATGCCGAACAGCAGCATGGCCAGGGGCTTGCCCAGGGCGCTGTCGGCGGGCTCGCCGCGCACCTGGGCAATGGTCTGCGCAAAGGCGGCGACCACGCGGCGCTCCACGTCCAGGATGCGCTGCTGGTCTTCCTCGCGCAGGAAGCGCACGTCCTCGGTCAGCACGCGGTGGGCATTCTGGGCCTGGGCGTACTCCTGGCCGAAGCCGCGGATCAGCGCATGCAGGCGCTGCTCGGGATCGGCATGGGCCTGCAGGGTGTCGTTGACCAGGGCTTCGAGGCGCAGCACATGCTCTTCGGCAATGCGCACGGCCAGGTCGTGCTTGTCGATCACATAGTGGTAGAGCGTGGCCTTGGAGACGCCGCAGGCCGCAGCCACCTCGTTCATGGAGGTGCCCGCATAGCCGCGCTGCGCGAACAGCTGGGCGGCGTGGGAGAGGATCATTTCACGCTGGCCATCGTAGCCAGCAGGGTCACGTACGCGTGCCATGCGGCGGCGTCCTTTCGGTAGGTGTCGTTGCCAGAGTCCGCCCGTGCGGCCCGGGCCGGAATTATGGACGGCGCAGCGGCACGCGCCCCCGCGATTACCAGTTTTCAGGGATATGCAAAGATGCGGGCTTCGCCCACAGTCGGGCGGCCATCCTGCCCCTTTTTACGCCCGCCGCTGCGCACGCCTTTTCCATGCCCGCCCACCTGCTTGTCCCAGAGTCCACGCTTCCGGCCCCGGTGCTGGTGGTGGAGGACGAGCCGCTGATCCGCCAGCGGCTGCAGTCCGTGCTGGGCCAGCTGGGCTACACGCCCGATGCCCTGCTGTTCGCCGGCTCCCTGGCCCAGGCCCGCGCCTGCCTGGCCGAGCCCGTGGCCCTGGCCCTGGTGGACCTGGGCCTGCCCGACGGCAGCGGCATCGACCTGATCGCCGAGATGCGCAGCGCAGACCCGGCCGTGGGCATCCTGGTGATCTCGGCCTGGAGCACGGAGGATGCCATCCTCTCGGCGCTGCGCGCGGGCGCCACCGGCTATGTGCTCAAGGAACGCGACGACCTGGAAGTCTCGCTGTCCATCCGCAGCGTGCTGCGCGGCGGTGCGCCCATCGACCCCTTCATCGCGCGCCGCGTGATCGCCGAGCTGCAGGGCGCGGCACCCGCCACGCCGGAGAGCACCGGCACCGAGTCCACGCTGAGCGCGCGCGAAAGCCAGATCCTGCGCCTGGTGGCCGATGGCCTGACCAACCGCGAGATCGCCGAGCAGCTGCACCTGTCGCGCTACACGGTGGAATGCCACATCAAGCACATCTACCGCAAGCTGGCCGTGTCCTCGCGCACGCGCGCCGTCAACACGGCACGCGTGCGCGGATTGCTGGGCTGACGGCCATGGGCTGGGGGCGCCGGTGGTGCGGCCTGGCGCGGCACTTCGCCCTGGGCCTGGCGGTCCTCCTGTGCAGTACCTGCGCATTCGCCCAGGCCTGCCTGCCGCAGATCCTGTCCATCCAGTCCGCCAAGGCCGCAGGCCAGGGACCGCCGCCCATCGCCAGCGCGGTACGCGACTGGCACAACGTGACCCTGCCCGACCACTGGCTGGACCGCTGGCCCGGCTACAGCGGCGCCGTCTGGTACCGCATCGACTGGCAGCGCGGCTGCGCTCACCCCCCTGCCGCTTCTGCTACCGCTCCCGCCGTCGCCGATCCCGTGGCGCTGGCCCTTCACTCCATGGTCATGGCCGGCGAGGTCTTCGTGAACGGCGACCTGCTGTGGCGCGACCGGAACCTGGTCGAGCCCCTGTCGCGCAGCTGGAACCTGCCGCGCTTTTGGCTGCTGCCCGAATCCGCCCTGCATGCGGGCACCAACAGCGTGTGGATCCGCGTGCACGGCCTGGCCGAGCAGACGCCGGGCCTGGGCGAGGTGCGCCTGGGCGAGCCCGAGGCGCTGCGCCAGTGGCACGAGCAGACCTGGTGGAACCATCGCACGCTGTTTGCCATGAACATCGTGGTCTCGCTGGTGCTGGGCGTGCTGTTCGCCTTTGCCTGGCTGCAGCGGCGCGCCAGCAAGGCCTTTGGCTGGTATGCGCTCAACGCCTTCTGCTGGGCGCTGTTCCTGGCCAATATCCTGGCCACCGAGGCCTGGCCCTTTCCCGACACCCTGGCCGTGGCACGCGGCAACCTGCTGGTCTTTCTGCTGTTCGGCCAGAGCTTTTGCCTGTTCACCTGGCGCTTCGGCAGGCTGCACCTGCCCCGGCTGGAAAAGCTGCTGTGGGCGCTGACGCTGGCCGGCATGGCCGCCGCCATCTTCGCGCCCTGGTGGCTGGTGGACGGCGTGCTGCACATCGGCCTGGTGTACTTCGGCATCTGCGTGGCCGTGTCGCTGCACTTTCCGCTGCACGCCTGGCGCACGCGCGAGCCGGGCCACCTGGTCTACGCGGCCTGCCTGCTGGTCTTCCTGTGCGCGGGCCTGCACGACATGCTGGCGCTCAAGAAGGTGATCGGCCCCGCCACGCCCTGGATGCCCTATACCGCGCCGCTGACCATGCTGGCCCTGTCCATGGTGCTGGGCCGGCAGTTCATGCTCGGCATGCGCCGCATCGAGCAGTTCAACCAGGAGCTGACCGACAGCGTGGCGCGTGCCTGCGACGAGCTCGGCGGCACGCTGGCGCGCGAGCATGCGCTGGCGCTCAGCCACTCGCGGCTGCAGGAGCGGATGCAGCTGGCGCACGACCTGCACGACAGCCTGGGCGGCTCCCTGGTGCGCTCCATCGCCATGGTGGAGCAGGCGGGCGGCCCCATGCACAACCGCCAGTTCCTGTCCATGCTCAAGCTGCTGCGCGACGACCTGCGCCAGATGATCGACAGCGGCACCAGCGTCTCCGTCACCGTGCCGGACACGCCCCAGGCCTGGATTGCGCCGCTGCGCCACCGCTTTGCCAGCCTGTTCGACGAGCTGGACATGCAGTCCGACTGGCAGGTGCCTGCCGCCTGGCCGCAGCCGCCCGGTGCGCTGCAGTGCCTGGCGCTGACGCGCGTGCTGGAGGAAGCGCTGGCCAATGTGATCAAGCACAGCCGCGCGCAGTGCGTACAGGTGCAGATGCAGTGGCCCGACCCGCATTGGCTGATGCTGCGCATCACCGACGACGGCGCAGGCTTTGACGTGGCTGCCGTGCAGCAGGCCGGCATGGGCGTGGGCCTGCGCAGCATGCAGGCGCGCCTGCAGCGCCTGGGCGGCCACCTGGACATGGATTCGGAGCCTGGCGCCACCATGCTGGCTGCCTGGCTGCCCGTGCCCGGCGATCCCCTGCACGACGGCACGAGGCAGGACAACCTCAGCGGGAAAAGCGCCCCATCCCCGCGCTGACGCCGGCCGGTGTCAGCACATCGTCGAAATACTCCAGCGTGAGCTGGCTGCCATCGAACGTGGCCTTGGACAGGCTGCCCGGCGAATCGCCCTCGGGCACGAAGCTGAAGACCTCGCCATCCCAGTGGCTGAGCAGCATGCGCTGCGAGCCCAGGCTGACCTGCAGCCCCGCGCCACCGGACTGCAGGCCGACCTGGGCCGGTCCGTAGAAGCGGTTGGCGTAGCTGCCCACATAGGCGCCCAGCGGCCGGGGCGGACGGGGGAAAGGGGGCCGGGTCTTGCCCGCCAGCTCGCCATGGGGCTGCATGATGGGTGCCAGCCGCTTGGTCCAGATGCTCTCCCAGTCCTGGCGCTGGCGGCCCCATTCGACCTGGTCCAGAAACTGCGAGACCACGATCTCGGGCACGCCGATGGGCATGCCGTTGGTCAGCACCACGATGCCCAGCTTGAGCTCGGGCATGACGGTGAAGCTGGTCGCGCTGCCCGTGCCGAAGGCGCCCGAGTGGCTGTAGGTGGTGCGCCCCGCCTCGGACACGCCCACGTTGAAGCCGAAGCCGTAGTAGCGGGCGGGCTCGCCATTGCCGGCCGGCGACTGCAGCATCTGCGGCGACAGCGCCGTGCGCAGCGCCTGCGCATCGACCACCTGGCGGCCCTCGAAGCGACCCTCGTCCAGCAGCATGGTCATCCAGCGCGCCATGTCGCGCACCGTGGAGCTGACGCCGCCCGCAGCCGACTGCGCATCGGGCCGGCGCACCGGCCCCGCCTGCCACACGCCGTTGACGCGCAGGTGGCCGGCCGCGCGGTTGGCGCGCGCCTCGAAATCGGCAAACAGCGAGCTGGTCTGCGTCATGCCCAGCGGGCCGTAGACGGCCTGCTGCGACAGCGCCGCCCAGGACTGGCCTGCGATGGCGGCCACCGCCTCGGCGCCCGTGGTCAGGCCGAAGTTGCTGTAGGCGTACTGGGTGCCCAGGGGCCGCAGCGGCAGGTAGCGCAGGCGCTCCAGAATCTGGCGCTGGCTGTAGCCCAGCTCCTCCAGCGCATCGCCGGCCTGGCCGGGCAGGCCCGAGCGGTGGGCATACATGTCGCCCACGGTGACGCGCTGGGCGGCATCGGCGTCCTCCAGCGTCCACCAGGGCAGGCCCTGCTGCACGCGCGTGTCCCAGGACACGCGGCGCTGGCCCACCTGCTGCGCCACCACGGTGGCGCCCACGGACTTGGAGACCGAGGCCAGCTGGAACACCGTGTCCGCATCCACGGCCAGCGACGAGCCCAGCCTGCGCACGCCCATGCCCTGGGCATGGACCAGGCGCCCCTCATGCACCACCGCCACGGCCACGCCGGGCACGCCCGTGCGCCGCATCTGCGCGCGCACCTGGCCATCGAGTTGATCGAGCGCACGCCTGACGCGGTCCGTCACGGGCGGATCGATGGGATCGCCCCAGGACACCTCGCCGTTGCATCCCGCCGTGGCCACGGCGCCCAGGGCCGCTCCCAGAAAATGCCGGCGCGCAAGAATCGATGAAGCCATGGGGTCTCCTGTGGTGCTGTCGTGAAGAACGAAAAGGAACAAGAAAAAAGGGGCGGTTGTGCCGCCCCCCGTGACGATAGCAAATGGCGCCGGGCCGCATCCTGCACGGCGTCAATCCGCATCAATGCCGCATCAGTGCCGCATCAGTGCGGATCCACCGCCGCGATGATGCCGCCGCCCAGGCACACGTCGCCGTCGTAGAGCACGGCCGACTGGCCGGGCGTGACGGCCCATTGCGGCTCGGGGAAATCCAGCCGGAAGCCCTCGGGCGTGGCGCCCGAGACCAGGGCCGGCGAGTCGGGCTGGCGGTAGCGAGTCTTGGAGCCGTAGGCCTTGCCCTCGGCGGGCGCGTGGCCGGCCACCCAGCTGACCTGGTCGGCCAGCAGCGACTGCGACAGCAGCCAGGGATGGTCATGGCCCTGCACCACGCGCAGCGTGTTGGTGTCCAGCTCCTTGCGTGCCACGAACCAGGGCTCATGGTCGCCGCCGCCGCGCGGCGCGCCCTTTTCCTTGATGCCGCCGATGCCCAGGCCCGAGCGCTGGCCCAGCGTGTAGAACGACAGGCCCACATGCTTGCCCAGCTTGCGGTTGCGGTCGTCGAGGATGTTGCCGGGCTCCTTGCTGATGTAGCGGTTCAGGAAGTCGCGGAACGGCCGCTCTCCGATGAAGCAGATGCCCGTGGAGTCCTTCTTCTTCGCGTTGGGCAGGCCGATCTCCTCGGCAATGCGGCGCACCTCGGTCTTCTTCAGCTCGCCCACGGGGAACATGGACCTGGACAGCTGGGCCTGGTTGAGGCGGTGCAGGAAGTAGCTCTGGTCCTTGGCCGGGTCCAGCCCCTTGAGCAGCTCGAACAGCTGCGTGTCGGGGTTACGGCGCACGCGGGCGTAGTGGCCCGTGGCGATCTTCTCGGCGCCCAGGCGCATGGCGTGGTCCAGGAAGGCCTTGAACTTGATCTCGGCATTGCACAGCACGTCGGGGTTGGGCGTGCGGCCGGCCTGGTACTCGCGCAGGAACTCGGCGAAGACACGGTCCTTGTACTCGGAGGCGAAGTTCACATGCTCGATCTCGATGCCGACCACGTCGGCCACGGCGGCGGCATCGACGAAATCGACATTGGACGAGCAGTATTCGCTGTCGTCGTCATCTTCCCAGTTCTTCATGAAGATGCCGACCACTTCATGGCCCTGTTGCTTGAGGAGATGGGCCGTGACAGCGGAGTCCACACCGCCCGACAGGCCCACCACGACGCGGTGTTTAGTCATGGCAGCGATTATCCCAGCGCCCTTCAAAGGCTGCGCGCCACGGGCTTTGCAGCCCTGCGCCAGCAGGAATAATGGCCCTCTTGCCCCCTGGGAAACGCCCGCATGCGCTACGACCTGACCGATCTCAAGCTGTTCATGGCCATCGCCCAGGCCGGCAATCTCTCGCGTGCCAGCCAGGCACGGCATCTCACACCTTCGGCCGCCAGCCAGCGCCTGCGCAACCTGGAGCAGGCCCTGGGCTGCCAGCTGTTCACGCGCGAGCACAAGGGCATGCGGCTGACCGAGGAAGGCCACGCCATGCTCGAGCATGCGCGCGGCGTGTTCGCCGCCATCGACGGCATGGAGGCCGAGGCCGCCCTGCTGGGCAGCAGCCTGCAGGGCAAGGCAACGCTGGCGGCCAACAGCTCCTCGCTGCACGGCTTCATAGGCCCGCACATCGGCGAATTCCTGACCGCCTTTCCCGAGGTGAACCTCACCCTGGTCGAGCAGACCAGCGAGACGATTGCCGCCAGCGTGGCCGAGGGCGAGGCCGACCTGGGCGTCTACGCGGGCGAGCCCATGGCGGGCGCCGTGGCCTGCGAGACCTTTGCGCTGGACCGCCTGGTGGTGATTGCCCCGCCCGGCCATCCGCTGGTACCCCAGCCGGGCGAGAGGCAAGAGGACGGCGAAGGCCCTTCCTGCCGCTTCTTCGACACCCTGTCCCATGCCTTCGTGGGCATGGCGCTGACCAGCAGCAACTACGCCTTTCTGCGCGAGCTGGCCAAGCGCCATGGCCGGCCGCTGCGCTGCCGCATCCACGTGGACGACTTCACCTCCATCGTGCGGCTGGTCTCGCAGGGCGTGGGCCTGGCCATCATTCCGCACAGCATCTACCGCAGGCTCGGCACCGCGCATGCGGTGGCCTGCCTGTCGCTGCAGGAAACCTGGGCGCGGCGCCCGCTGCAGCTGGTGCGCTCCAGCGAACGGCCGCTGACGCCCACCGCGCAGCGGCTGCGCAGCTTTCTGAAAGGGCTGGCCGACAAGGCCTAGCCCGGCCCGGCCTGGGTTCAGGGCTGGGCCTTGGCCTGCTTGCGCTCCAGGAAGGCATTCATGTGGTGCTGCGGCTCGCCCGTGTTGAAGGCCGCGCCGAACTCGGCCACGCTGTCGGTGATGGCCGAGTCCACGCCCATGCCCTCCCAGCGGCGCAGCAGGCGCTTTTGCTGGCGCAGCGCCTCGATGCCGATCTCGCCCAGCCCCTCGGCAATCTGCGCGATGCGGGCATCGAGCTGGTCGCCGGGCACGCATTCGTTGAGCAGGCCCCAGCGCTCGGCCTGCAGGGCGCCGATGTTCTCGCCCGTGAGCAGCAGCCAGCTGGCGCGCGTGCCGCCGATCTGCGCGGGCATCATGGCCGCGTGGATCACCGAGGGAATGCCGACCTTGACCTCAGGCATGCCCACCACGGCATCATCGGCCGCGATGCGCAGGTCGGCCGCCATGGCCAGCTCCAGCCCGCCGCCCAGCGTATGGCCCTGCAACCGGGCGATTACCGGCACGGGGAAATGCCGCACCGCGTTGCACAGGTCGCGCAGCCCGCTGATGAAGGCGCGTGCCGAGGCGGCATCGAGCGACGCCATCTCGCGGATGTCGGCCCCCGCCACGAAGGCGCGCGTGCCCGATCCGCGCAGCACCAGGCAGTGCAGATCGGGGCGCTCGGCCAGCTCGGCCAGCTGCGCGGTCAGCGCGCGGATCACGGGCGTGCCCAGGATGTTCAGCGGCCCGCCGCCCGTGATGGTGAGCACGGCGGTCTGCGGGGTGGGAAAGGTCACTTGTGCATGCACGGCAGATCTCCTCAAAGTTTCTCGAATCCGATGTCGCGGATCAGCTGGGACCAGGCGCGGTTGGAGCGCTCCACCGTCTGCCTGAACTGCGCCGGCTCCTGGAAGTCCACGACGGCGCCCTGCTGCTCTATGGTCTTGATCAGCTCGGGCTTTTGCAAGGTCTTGCGCATGGCTTCGCTGAGCCTGGCAAGAATGGCGGGATCGAGCCTGGCAGGCGCGCCCAGGCCGTACCAGGACATGTCGTTCATGGGCTTGAGACCGGCCTCGGCATAGGTGGGCACGCCGGGCAGGGCCGGCAGGCGCACGGGGCTGGACACGGCCAGGGCACGCAGCTGGCCGCCCGCGATCAGCGCGCCCGAGGACGGCATGTTGTCGAACACCACATCGAGCTGCCCCGCCATCAGGTCGTTGAGCGCCGGCCCCAGGCCCTTGTAGGGCACATGGGTGAGGGTGGTGCCCGTGGTGCTGCCGAACAGCGCACCGCTCAGGTGGCTGAGCCCGCCATTGCCCGAGGAGCCGTAGTTGAGCCGGCCCGGCGCGGCGCGCGCCGCGTCGCTCACATCCCTGGCGCTCTTGTAGGCCGAGCCTGCGCTGACCACCATCACGCCCGGCACATTGGCGATGTTGGTGATGGGGGTGAAGTCCTTCACCGGCTCATACGCGGGCTTGGCGTAGACGTTGGGGTTCACGGCATGCGAGCTCTCCACCATCATCACCAGGGTGTAGCCGTCGGCCGGCTGCTTGGCCGCATAGGCCGAGCCCGTGCTGCCGCCCGCGCCGGGGCGGTTTTCCACCACCACGGGCTGGCCCAGCGTCTCGCCCAGGTAGCGGGCCGCCACGCGCGCGATCACATCGGTGGCGCCGCCCACCGCATAGGGCACGACCAGGCGTACGGGCCGGTCGGGATAGCTTCCTGCCCCTGCCGCCCCCGCTGCCCCTGCTGCATATGCCAGCGGCATCCCCGCCAGCGCGGCGGCTGCCACGGCGGCCTTCAGTGCGTTCATGCGTTTCGTCATCCTTGTCTCCTTCTTGGCTTGTCGATGTCTATGGATTCAGAGGTCCTGCGGCGCCGCACCGAGCACGGGCGGCGGCGGCACCTGGGCGCCGTTGCCGGCCGGCACCATGGGGTTGCGCACCAGCTTCAGCGTGCCCAGCTGCGGGTGCTCCACCGTCTGCAACATCTGGCGGTGCCGTACCTGCGGATGGGCGAAGACCTGTTCCATGGTGTTGATGCAGCCCCAGGGCACCTGGGCGGTGTCCAGCGCATCGGTCAGGGCCTGCAGCGGCCAGCGGCCCAGCACCGCGCGCAGCAGCGGGCGCAGCTGCGCCATGCCGGTCAGGCGCGCGGCATTGGTGGCAAAGCGCGCGTCCAGGTGCCAGTCCGTGCCCAGCACGGCGCACAGGGCGGCGAACTGCCCGTCATTGCCGATGGCCAGGATGAAATGCCCGTCTTCGCAGGCAAACACTTCGTAGGGCGCGCAATTGGGATGGGCGTTGCCCGTGCGGCGCGGGTTCTCGCCGCTGACCAGGTAGTTGGCCGCCTGGTTGGCATTCATGGCCACGGCCACGTCCAGCAGCGCCAGGTCGATGTGCTGGCCGCGCCCCGTGCGCTGGCGCTGCACCACGGCCGCCAGCACGGCGCTGGTGGCATACATGCCCGTCATCAGGTCCACCACGGCCACGCCCGTGCGCAGCGGGCCCGCGCCCTCCTCGCCATCGGCCACGCCCGTGTAGCCCATGAGGCCGCCCAGCCCCTGGAACACATAGTCGTAGCCGGGCTTGTGCGCCAACGGGCCGCTCTGGCCGAAGCCCGTGATCGACAGGTAGATCAGCCCGGGGTTGATGGCGGCCAGCGCCGCATGGTCCAGGCCGTGGCGCGCCAGCGCGCCGGCCTTGTAGTTTTCCACCAGCACGTCGGCATCGCGGATCTGACGCAGCAGCCAGGCATGCGAGGCCGGCTCGGTGAAGTCCAGCGCCACCGACTGCTTGCCGCGGTTGCAGGACAGGAAGTAGGCCGACACGGCCTCGCTACCGGGCGCCTGCACGAAGGGCGGCCCCCAGGCGCGCGTGTCGTCGCCCGTGCCGGGACGCTCGATCTTGAGCACCGATGCGCCCAGGTCGGCAAGGTTCTGGGTGCACCAGGGTCCCGCCAGGATGCGGGACAGGTCCACCACGCGCAGGCCGTCGAGGGCGCCGGACAATCCATGGTTGTGTTGCATGGACTCCATGCTCGCGGCATGGCGCGCGGTGGTCCATCGGTCATTGCTTCACGCAGCGTTCGCGGAAACTGCATGCCCCGCGTAAGGGATGGCTTCCTCCACCGTTTCCCAGATGAACCGGCCCGACGGGCTTTGCTGCTCCTCCACCACATGCGCCACCAGCCCGGCGGCCCGCGAGATCACCGCAAAGCCGCGCATCACGGCCGTGGGCACGCCGATCTCGCCCAGCAGGGCGGCCACGGCCCCCGTGGCATTGATGGTGATGGGCCGGCCCGCTGCGGCGTCCACGGCGGCGGACAGGATTTCGAGCGCGCGGATTCTGCTGCCCGCCAGTTCGGGTTCGGCGCGGCCCATGTCCAGCAGCTTGTAGGCGCGCGGGTCCACGGGCTTGTGCAGGTGGTGGCCAAAGCCGGGCACGGGGCTTTTCAACGCCTTGTGGTGCCGGGCGATGGCGCGGGCCTCGGCCTCGGGGTCGGCGGCGGCGGCGATGCGGTCGAGCAGCGCGGCGCAGTTCTCCATGGTGCCCACGAAGGAGCTGCCCACGGCCAGCAGGCCGGCCGAGACGGCGCCCTGCAGGTTCTCGGGCGCGCTCATGTAGATGAGGCGCGTGGCGATGGCGCTGGGCGTGAGGCCATGCTCCATGAGCACGATGAGCACCACATCGGCGATGCGCAGGTCCACGGGGCGCGGCGTGCGGCCCAGGATCTGCATCAGCATCACCTCGGTGAAGGTCTTCTTGCCCATCAGGTCCTCGACCAGGTCGGCATCGCGGTAATGCAGGCTGGTGAGGGTGTGGGTGCACAGGCGGGTGACGGGGGGTTGGGGGGTTGCCATGGCCAGGGTCTCCTTGTGATGGTGTGCGGGATCAGCGGGGTGCCAGCGCAAGCTCGCGCACGGCCGTCTTGAGCAGCTTGCCCACGGGCGAGCGCGGCAGGCTGGCGTGAAAGTGGATGCGCTTGGGTGTCTGCACGGGGCCCAGGCGCTGGCGCACGAAGGCGATCAGCTCGGCCTCGTCCGGCCGCTGGTCGGGGCGCAGTTCGGCGCGCAATTGCACGGCGGCCTGCACGGCCTCGCCCCAATGGTCGTCGGGGATGCCGAAGACCACGCACTCGTGCACGGCCGGATGCTGGCCCAGGGCGTTTTCCACATCCACGGGATAGACGTTGAAGCCGCCCGTGATGACCAGGTCCTTCAGGCGGTCCTTGAGGTGCAGGTAGCCCTGCGCATCGATCAGGCCCCGGTCCCCCGTGTGCAGCCAGCCGTTCACCAGGGTCTCGGCCGTCTTGCCGGGCAGGCGCCAGTAGCCGCTCATCAGCAGGTCGCCGCGCGCCACGACCTCGCCCACCTCGCCCCGGGGCAGCAGGCGGCCGTCGGGCGCCATGATGGCCAGGTCGCTGAACCAGGTGGCCCGGCCCACGGAGGTCCACAGGCCTTCGTCCTCGAAGTCCTCGGGCCGCATGGCCGTGAGGATCTGCGGCGCCTCGGTCTGGCCATAGGTGGTGGCCAGCACGGGGCCGAAGAAGGCGCGCACCTGGCGGATTTTCTCGGGCGGCATGGCAGCGCCGCCGTAGATGAGGCGGCGCAGGCCGGGGAAGTCCGCACGGCTGGC
This sequence comes from Delftia sp. UME58, assembly GCF_014170385.1. Classification (NCBI taxonomy): domain Bacteria; kingdom Pseudomonadati; phylum Pseudomonadota; class Betaproteobacteria; order Burkholderiales; family Comamonadaceae; genus Delftia; species Delftia sp. UME58. The sequence continues at coordinate 139,797 of NZ_LZZV01000088.1, read as the reverse complement.
GCCCGGCAGCGCCATCAGCATGTAGATCAGGGTGGGCGGCATGAAGCACACGGTGCCGCCGCGCAGGGCAAAGGCGCTGCGCACGGCCTCGGCACCCGCACCGTCGAGCAGCACATGGCAGCCGCCCTGCGCCAGGATGGGCAGCAGATAGGTGGACGTGCCATGCGTGATGGGCGCGGCCATGACGTAGCGGTCATGCTCATCGAACCCCCAGGCCTGGATCTGGTTGGCAATGCCGGCCATCCAGGCGCGGCAGGGCTGCATCACGCCCTTGGGCAGGCCCGTGGTGCCGCCCGTGAACTTGATGGCCTGGATGGCATCGGCGGGCAGCTCGGGTGTCACAGGCAAGGCGCCGGTCTGCGCCTGCTCCAGCGCCGCCGTGCCCTCGCCCAGCACCAGGTGGATGCCCGGCGCCCCTTGCACCAGTGCAGCGCCACCGGCATCGCACAGCACGATGGAAGGCTCGGTGGCATCGATGATGCGGCGCACCTCGGACTGCGTGCTCTTGGGATTGAGCGGCACCCAGACCTTGCCGCTGGCCATCACCGCCAGCAGGGCGGCGATATGGTCTGCGCTGTTGCCCGCGCAGATGCCCACGCGGCTTTGCACGGCGGGCTCCAGCGCCTGCAGGCCGGCCGCCAGCGCGGCCACCTTGCGGGCCAGCGCGTCATAGCGGATGCAGCCGCCCGGCGCGTCGATGGCGATGCGCTGCGGCCAGCGCTCGGCCGCGCGCCAGAAAAAATCAATGGGTTGCATGGGGTCGTCTCCTTGTGGGGCGGTTGTGTCGAGCTTTTGCCGAACGTGTGCCGAACTACTGGGCGGTGGCGCCCGAGGCCTTGACCACCTCGCGCCAGCGCTTGATCTCCGACGCCGCAAAGCTGCGCATCTGCGCCGGGGTGCCGGGCTCGGGCGTGGCGGCCATCTCGCCCAGGCGCTGGCGCAGCTCGGGTGCGGCCAGGGCGGTATTCAGGGCATGGTTCAGGCGCTCGATCACGGCGGGCGGCGTGCCCGCAGGGGCGGCCAGGCCGAACCAGGACTGCACGTCGAAGCCCGCATAGCCCGACTCCGCCAGCGTGGGCACATCGGGCAGCAGCGCCGAGCGCCGGGCGCTGGTGATGGCGATCGCGCGCAGCTTGCCTGCCTGCACATGGGGCAGGGCCGAGGGCGCGTTGTCGAACATGGAATCCACCTGCCCGCCCAGCAGGTCGGTGATGGCCGGTGCGCTGCCCCGGTAGGGCACGTGCAGCATGCGCAGGCCCGAGAGCTGCCGGAACATCTCGCCCGACAGATGGATCGACGAGCCGCTGCCCGACGAGGCGAAGCTGATGCCCTGCGCACTCTGCCGGGCATGGCGCACATAGTCGGCCACGTTCTGTATGGGCAGGCGCGGGTTGACCACGAGGATGTTGGGAATCTTGGCGATCAGGCCTATGGGCTCGAAGTCCTTGACCGGGTCATAGCCGAGCCGGGGGTAGAGCGAGGCATTGATGGTGTTGGCAATGGTGTAGACATACAGCGTGTAGCCGTCCGCAGGCGCCCGCGCCACGGCCTCGGCGCCCACATTGCTGTTGGCGCCCGTGCGGTTGTCCACCACCACGCTCTGGCCCAGCTGCTCGCCCATCCGGGCGGCCACCAGGCGTGCGATCACGTCGGTGGCGCCACCGGCCGCATAGCCCACCACGAGCCGCACGGGCCGGGCAGGCCAGGCCGCCGGCTGCGCCAACGCGGCGGTCGTGGCGGCCATGCCGGCCAGTGCGCAGGTGAAGGAACAGGCCAGCAGGCGCCGGCGCGCCCACGGATTGAAACGGGCAGGGGTTGTCATGTCTTGTCTCCAGGTGATCGTTCTGATGTCCGCTTATGTCTGCTTGTGTGGGCTTTCGACGGCCTGCGGCACACTGCGCGCTGCACGCAGGCTCTTTTCTGCCCTGCCTGCAATCACCGGGAAATTCTTTTCCATGCCTTCGCGCAGCACCAATCCAAACGTCCGGCCAGCGGACATTCCAGTCTCCGCCGACGATGCCGGCAGCCGCACGCTGCGCCGTGGCCTGCAGGTGCTGGACGCCGTGCTGGCCGCTGGCCGCGAAGGCCTGCGCGTCGCTGACCTGTGCCGCGCCACGGGGCTGGAGCGCGCCACGGTGTACCGCCTGCTGTCCACCCTGGTGGACAGCGGCTATGTGGCGCACAGGGGGCGCTTCGGCTATGCGGCCGGCCACCGGCTGGCGGCCACGGCCGCCAGCGCAGGCCAGCCCAACATGGCCGTGCGGCTGCAGCCCGTGCTGGAGCGCGTGAGCGCGGGCTGCGCGGATGCGGCCTTCGCCATCGTGCGCGAAGGCGCGGCATCGCACTGCATCGCACGCCATGTGGGCACGCATCCGGTGCAGATCCTGGTGATCCAGGTGGGCACGCGCCAGCCGCTGGGCGTGGGAGCGGCGGGCCTGGCCCTGCTGGCCGCCCTGCCCGATGCCGAGGTGCAGGCCGCGATGGCGGCCAACGCGCCCGTGCTGGAGCAGTACGGCGGCATGACGCCCGAGCGCATGGCCCTGCTGGTGAAGGCCACGCGCCAGCGCGGCTGGTCCGTCATCGGCAACCACGCCACGCGCGGCGTGCTGGCCGTGGGCATGGCGGTGCGCAATGCCGAAGGCGAGCCTGTGGCCGCCGTCAGCGTGGCCTCCACGCTGGAGCGCATGCCTGGCGAGCGCCAGAAGCTGATTGCGCGCTCGATAGGCGATGCCCTGGCGGCCCTGCTGCCGCACGGCATCTGAGGCCAAGCCCCCGGTGCAGCGGCCCGCTCGGCCTGCACCGAGAATCTGCGCCGACGATCTGCACCGACAATCGCCGCTGCCATCCACAAGCGCCGCCCCCATGGAACTGAGACAACTCCGCTACTTCGTCCGCATCGTCGAACTGGGCTCCATGAGCCGCGCCGCCCTGGACCTGGACATGGTCCAGTCCGCGCTGAGCCAGCAGGTCAGCCGCTTGGAAAGCGAGCTGTCCACCCGGCTGCTGCAGCGCACGCCGCGCGGCGTGGTGCCCACCGAGGCGGGCGTGGCCTTCTTCCGCGAGGCCCAGCTCACGCTGCGCCATGCCGAGCAGGCCGTGCGCAGCGCGCAGCAGGCGCGGCTGTCGGGATCGGTCAGCGTGGGCCTGGCGCCCACCACCTCGGCCATGCTGGGCCTGCCCATGATGCAGGCCATGCGCGCGCGCTACCCCGATGTGCGCCTGCACATGGTGGAGGGCATGTCCGGCCACCTGACCGACATGCTCAATGCGCGCGCGCTGGACATGGCCGTGCTGTTCGACGCCCGCCTGCACGGCGGTCAGGCCCGCGCAGGCGGGCGGCGGTGGCAGGTGCACCCGCTGATCGAGGAAGAGCTGTTCCTGATCCGCGCGCGCGGCCACCACCCCGAGCCGCTGCCGCCGCAGATGGCGCTGGCCGACCTGGCCGGCGAATCGCTGATCCTGCCCACGGGCCTGCACGGCCTGCGCAGCACGCTGGACACGGCCTTCTCGCAGGCGCGCTTCACGCCGCATCTGGTGCTGGAGGTGGATTCGCTGTCCATGGTCATGGCGGCCGTGGATGCGGGCCTGGGCAGCACGGTGCAGCCCTGGGCCTCCATGGGCCGCTATGCCGATGCCGCGCAGCGCTTCGAGTGGTCGCGTATCACGGACAAAGATGCCCTGCGCACCAACCTGCTATGCAGCCTGTCCGAGGATGAGCTGTCGCCCGCCGCCCTGGCCGCGCGCGTGGTGCTGATCGACTGCGTGCGCCAGCTGCTGCGCGGCGGCGCCTGGGCCGGCACGGCCCTCATCCATCACGAAGACTGATACCCCCATGCCGGCGGGCCCCTGCCCGCCGCGCGGCGTTCTCCCTACATTCGCAATCCCCACGATGGCGAATGCAAGGAGAACTCCATGGACCCCGATGTCCTGGTCATAGGCGGCGGCAATGCCGCCCTGTGCGCGGCCCTGATGGCGCGCGAGGCAGGCTGCAGCGTGCTGCTGCTGGAGGCGGCGCCGCGCGACTGGCGCGGCGGCAATTCCGGCCACACGCGCAACCTGCGCTGCATGCACGACGCGCCACAGGACGTGCTGGTCGAGGCCTACCCCGAAGAGGAGTTCTGGCAGGACCTGCTCAAGGTCACGGGCGGCATCACCAACGAGCACCTGGCGCGCATGGTGATCCGTGCCTCCTCCACCTGCCGCGACTGGATGCGCCGCCACGGCGTGCACTTTCAGCCGCCGTTGTCGGGCGCCCTGCATGTGGCGCGCACCAACGCCTTCTTCATGGGCGGCGGCAAGGCCCTGGTCAATGCCTATTACCGCAGCGCCGAACGGCTGGGCGTGCAGGTGCGCTACGCGTCGCCCGTGGACCGGCTGGAGATCGAGGACGGCGAGTTCAAGGCCGCCTGGGTGGGCGAGCAGCGCATCACCGCAAAGACCTGCGTGCTGGCGGCGGGCGGCTTCGAGTCCAACCGCGAGTGGCTGCGCGAGGCCTGGGGGCAGAACGCGCGCGGCGAGTGGCCGTCCGACAACTTCCTGATCCGCGGCACGGCCTTCAACCGCGGCGTGCTGCTGCGCCACCTGCTCGAAGACCATGGCGCCGACCGCATCGGCGACCCCACCCAGGCCCACATGGTGGCCATCGATGCGCGCGCGCCGCTGTACGACGGCGGCATCTGCACGCGCATCGACTGCGTCTCGCTGGGCGTGGTGGTCAACCGCGAGGCCGAGCGCTTCTACGACGAGGGCGAGGACTTCTGGCCCAAGCGCTATGCCATCTGGGGCCGCCTGGTGGCCCAGCAGCCGGGCCAGACCGCCTGGTCCGTCATCGACGCCAAGGCCATTGGCCGCTTCATGCCGCCGGTCTTCCCGGGCGTGCGCGCCGACTCCCTGCCCGAGCTGGCACGCAAGCTGGGCCTGGACGAAGAACGCTTCATGCAGACCCTGGATGCCTACAACGGCGCCTGCCGCGTCGGCCACTTCGACCACACGGCGCTGGACGACTGCCATACCGAGGGCCTGGTGCCCGCCAAGACCCACTGGGCCCGCCCCATCGACACGGCGCCCTTCTACGGCTACCAGCTGCGCCCCGGCGTGACCTTCACCTACCTGGGCCTGGAGACCGACGACACGGCGGCCGTGCGCTTTTCCGGCCAGCCCAGCACCAGCCTGTTCGTGGCCGGCGAAATGATGGCCGGCAACGTGCTGGGCAAGGGCTATACGGCCGGCGTGGGCATGTCCATCGGCACGGCCTTCGGCCGCATCGCGGGCCGCAACGCAGCCCTGGCCGCCACGGGCCACCCCGCCGTGCGCGGCGCAGTGACAGAGAAGGCTTGACCGAGATGCAGACCCTGAACGCCCTGGCCCAAGAAGCCCAGGACCTGGCCGCCGGCCGGGTCATCCCCATCCTGCCGGTCTCCACCGAAACGGCCGCCGAAGGCGAGGTGGCGCGCGCCCTGCAGATCTGCAACGCCTGCCGCTACTGCGAAGGCTTTTGCGCGGTCTTCCCGGCCATGACGCGGCGCCTGGAGTTCGGCAAGGCCGATGTGCACTACCTGGCCAACCTGTGCCACAACTGCGGCGCCTGCCTGCATGCCTGCCAGTACGCGCCGCCGCATGAATTCGCCATCAACATCCCCAAGGCCATGGCCGAGGTGCGCGGCCAGACCTATGCCGACTACGCCTGGCCGCCCGCCCTGGGGCGCCTGTACCAGAGGAACGGGCTCACGCTGTCGCTGGCCCTGGCCGCAGGCCTGTCGCTGTTCCTGGTGCTGGCCGTGGCCCTGCAGGGCGGCCTGGGCCGGCTGTGGGGCGCGGACCTGGGCGCCAACTTCTACAACCTGTTCCCGCACAACCTGCTGGTGGGCATCTTCGCGCCCGTGTTCCTGTTCGTGGTGCTGGCGCTGGCCATGGGCGTGCGCCGCTTCTGGAAGGACGTCAAGCCCGCCACCGGCGGCGTGGACGTGGGCACGCCGGCGGCGGCCGAGGCCGCGCACGACGTGCTGCGCCTCAAATACCTGGACGGCGGCCACGGCGAGGGCTGCCACAACGAGGACGATGCCTACACCCTGAGCCGCAGGCGTTTTCACCACCTGACCTTCTACGGATTCATGCTGTGCTTTGCGGCCACGGCGCTGGCCACGGTCTACCACTACGTGTTCGGCTGGGCCGCGCCCTACGAATTCCCCAGCCTGCCCAAGCTGCTGGGCGCCGTGGGCGGCACCAGCCTCATGCTGGGCACCGCAGGCCTGTGGCGCCTGAACCGCAGGCGCCACCCGCTGCATGGCGACGCGCGCCAGAAACCCATGGACCTGGGCTTCATCGCCCTGCTGTTCCTGGTCGCCGCCAGCGGCATGGCGCTGTGGCTGGGCCGCGGCACGCCGGCCCTGGCCCTGCTGCTGTGCCTGCACCTGGGCGCGGTGATCGCCCTGTTCGCCACCCTGCCCTACGGCAAGTTCGCGCACGGCGTGTTCCGCACGGCATCCCTGCTGCGCCACAACACCGAAAAGCGCCAGCCCAGCCCCATCGGGCTGGGTGCCGACTAGCCGCATCCGCCCCGATTCCCAGCCAATGACGGAGACAACCCCATGATGAACAAGCGCAACTTCCTGCATGCCAGCGCCCTGGCCGCCTCCCTGCTCGGCCTGGCCGCCGGTGCGCAGGCCCAGGACTTTCCCCCCAAGAAGCCCGTGTCCCTGGTCGTGGGCTTCGCAGCCGGCGGCGCCGCCGATGCAGCCGCGCGCCTGATCGCCAAGAAGCTGGGCGAGAACATCGGCCAGAGCGTGGTGGTGGAGAACAAGGGCGGCGCGGGCGGCAACATCGCCCACCAGCAGGTGGCCAACGCTGCGGCCGACGGCTCGGTGCTGCTGTTCGGCTCGGTGGGGCCGCTGACCATTGCGCCGCACCTGATGAAGCTGCCCTACGATCCCTTCAAGGACCTGGCGCCCATCTCGGGCGGCGTGAACTTTCCCAACGTGCTGGTGGTGCACAAGGGCGCGGGCGTGAAGACCCTGGCCGAGTTCGTGGCCAAGGCCAAGAAGAACCCGGGCACGGTGGACTACGCATCGACGGGCGCGGGCTCCGCCTCCCACCTGGCAGGCGAGCTGTTCAACCAACGCGCCGGCATCGACATGGTGCACGTGCCCTACAAGGGCGGCGCGCCCGCGCTGCAGGACCTGCTGGGCGAGCGCGTGACCAGCTACTTCGCCGCGCCACCCACGGCCCTGCCCCACATCGAGGCCGGCAAGCTGATCCCGCTGGCCACCACGGGCCTCACGCGCCCGGCGTACATGCCCGACATCCCCACGGTGGCCGAAGCCGGCTATCCCGGCTTCGAGGCGCTGAACTGGTATGCCTTCGTGGCACCGGGCAAGACGCCCAAGCCGATGCTGGACCGCTGGAACACCGAGATCGTCAAGGTACTCAATGACCCTGGCGTCAAGGAGGCGCTGAACAAGCACGGCCTCACGCCCCAGCCCACCACGCGCGCCGAGTTCGCGGCCTTCATGAAGAAGGAGTACGAGCAGTGGGGCAGGCTGGTGAAGGAGCGAAAGCTCTCCGCGGAGTGAGCGGCTTGCAGGCGTTCAGAGCTTGATCGGCTTGCGTGCCACGGGCGCTGCAAAGCCCGCGCACAGACGGTTCCAGACATTGATGCTGCCGATGGCATAGGTCAGCTCCACCATCTCGCGCTCGCTGAAATGCGGGCGCAGCGCCTCGAAGTCCTGCTGCTCGGGATGGGCCTGGCTCAGGCGCGTGCAGCGCTCGGCCCAGTTCAGGGCGGCGCGCTCGCGCCCGTCGTAGAAATCCACCTCGGGCCAGGTGACGATGCTGTTGATGCGCTGCAGGTCCTCGCCCCGGGACAGCAGTTCGCGCGTGTGCATGTCCACGCAGAAGGCGCAGCCGTTGATCTGCGAGACGCGCAGGAACACCAGCTCCAGCAGCTGGATGCCCAGGCTGGACTCGTGCAGCAGCGCGTTGATGCCGGCCTGGGCCTTGTACAGCTCGGGGGCGACGGCCTGGAAGTTCAGGCGCGGCGTGGGGGCGGCAAGAGGACGGGCGCCGGTGGAGGCGGAAGACGAAGCGGTCATGGAAAACACTCCTTGAGGGATGTAGCAGCCGGCCGGAATGGCTGGCCCATACCTTCAAGACGCATGGAGCGTGCGCGTTGTGACAGCGTTGGCGAAATTTCTTTCGCAGCCCCTATCCTCCCTTCCGCCGGCTGCCCCTCAATCCGCCACGATGCGCCGCTCCGTGGCGATCTTGCGGTACAGGGCGTTCTCGGCCGCGATCTCGCGCGCGAACTCCTCGGGGCGGTTGCCGATCACGCGCGAGCCCGTGTCCTCGATCTGGCGGCGCACCTCGGGGCTGGCCAGCGCGCGCTGGGCGGCCGCATGCAGGCGCGCCACGATCTCGGGCGGCAGCCCCTTGGGGCCGTAGATGCCATAGAAGGCGCTGCGGTTGACCGGCTCCAGCCCCAGCTCCTTGAAGGTGGGCACCTGGGGCAGCTGGGCCAGGCGCTCGGGCGCGGCCACCGCCAGCGCGGTGAGCCGGCCGGCCTTGATGAAGGGCAGGGCCGAGGGCAGGTTGTCGAAGACGATGGGCACCTGGCCCGCCACCGCATCGTTGAGCGCAGGGCCCGAACCCCGGTAGGGCACATGCGTGAGCGACAGCCCCGAGCGGCTGGACATCAGCTCCATCAGCATGTGGCCTATGGAGCCCGTGCCCGCCGTGCCGTAGGCATGCTTGCCGGGGTTCTTCTTCACCTCCTGCACGAAGGCCGCAAAGCTCTGCGCCTTGAAGCCCGGATGCACGGCCAGCACATTGGGCGTGGCCGCAATGTTGGTGATGGGCGTGAAATCGGTGAGCGGGTTGTAGGGCAGGCGCGGGTTGATGGCCGGATTGGTGGCCGTGGTGGACACGGTGGCCACGCCCAGCGTGTAGCCGTCGGGCTGGGCGCGCGCAGCCTCGTGCGCGCCTATGGCGCCTCCACCGCCGCCCTTGTTGTCCACCACCAGCGGCTGGCCCAGGGCCTCGGCCATGCGCGGCGCGATCGCGCGCGCCACGATGTCGGTGGTGCCGCCGGCCGCAAACGGCACGATCAGGCGCACCGGGCGCGTGGGATAGGCGCCGGCATCGGCCGCCATGGCGCCAGGTGCGGCGCCTGCGGCCAGCAGCAGGGCGCACAGGCTGCGGCGTGAAGTGAAGTGGTTCATGGGATGTCTCCTGGGAATGGCTGTGTTTTGAACGGGCGGTGGAGGTTTCTGTCAGGCCGATGCGCGGCGCACGATGTGCGAGCGGTCCAGCGCGCCGCAGGAGGAGGCGCCCAGCATGGCCAGGTTGCGGTCCACCTCGTCGCGCAGCAGGCCGATGGCGTGCAGCACGCCGGCCTCGCCGCCCACGGCGGCGGCATAGTTGAAGGGCCGGCCCACCAGCACCATGCGCGCGCCCAGCGCCACGGCCTTGAGCACATCGGAGCCGCGCCGGAAACCTCCGTCGATCAGCACGGGATAGTCCGGCCCCACGGCCGCCACCACGTCCTCAAGAATGCGCATGGCCGACACCGCGCCGTCGAGCTGCCGCCCGCCATGGTTGGACAGCACGATGCCGTCGGCCCCCACGCGCCGCGCCTGCAGCGCGTCCTCCACGCTGAGCACGCCCTTGATGACCAGCGGCCCCTTCCAGCGGCGGCGGATGGCCTCGATATGGCGCCAGCTCAGGTGGTCGCGTGCCGAAAAGTCGCGCATCACGCTGGACGACATGATGGGCGCGCCGCGCGTGGCAAAGGAGTTCTCGAAATGCGGCATGCCGTGGCGCAGCAGCGTGCGCAGGAAGGTGCCGGCCACCCAGCCCGGGCGCACCATGCCGTCCCAGGCCAGGCGCAGGCTGGGCTTGAGCGGCGTGGAAAAGCCGGTGCGGATGTTGTTCTCGCGGTTGGCGGAGATCGGGATGTCCACCGTCACCACCAGGGTGCGAAAGCCTGCGCGCTCCACGCGGTCGATCAGCGCGTCGATGCGGGCCTGGTCCCCGGGGATGTACGCCTGGAACCAGGTGGCCGGGCTCTCGCGCGCCACCTCCTCCATGGGGATCAGCGAAGTGCCGCTCATCACCGACACAATGCCCGCGCGCTGGGCCGCGCGGGCCAGCACCAGGTCGCCCCGGTAGGTGGACAGCGCATTGATGCCCATGGGCGCAATGCCGAAGGGGCTGGCATAGCGCTCGCCGAACAGCTCCACGGCCTGGGAGCGCTGCGACACATCGGCCAGCACGCGCGTGGTCAGGCCCCATTCGCCGAACACCTCGCGGTTGTCGCGCAGCGAGGCGTTGTCCTCGGCCGCCCCGGCGATGTAGCCGAAGATGGGCCGGGGCAGCCTGCGGCGCGCGGCCTCCTCGAAATCATGCAGCGACAGCATGCGGCGCAGCACGGCCGGGGCGCGCGGCGCCGGCAGGGCGGATGCCGAAGGCGTGGAGGCAGAGGCGGAGGAGGAAGCGATGGCGGCCATGGTGCGGACCTCGGAATGTTCAGGAACCGGCGCCACTGTAGGCCGCGCATCCATTGAATGAAAGTGGATTATTTAGAATGCACTTGTTCGCTTTTTGCCAACGACAAACCCATGTCCACACCCTCGGTCAAGCAGCTCGAAGCCTTCTGGTGGGCCGCCACCTGCAGCAACTTCGCCACGGCCGCGCAGCGCGTGCACCTGTCCGTGTCCTCGCTGTCCAAGCGCATCACGGAACTGGAGTCCGCGCTGGGCCAGCCGCTGTTCGACCGCAGCGGCCACCGCGCCGTGCTCACCGACGCCGGCCAGCGCCTGCTGCCCGCCGCGCTGGAGGTGCTCAACGCCATGGCCGCGCTGGGCCAGGCCCTGGACACGCGCGAGGCGCTGGCCGGCCATTGCCGCTTCGGCGTGGGCGACCTGTCGGCGCTGACCTGGCTGCCGGCCTTCGTGGCCGCCGCGCGCCAGGCCCATCCGCAACTGGTGCTGGAGCCCCATGTGGACGTGGGCGGCGTGCTGGAGCAGCGGCTGGACGATGGCGAGCTGGACTTTGCCGTCATCGCGGGCCGCTCCTCGCGCAGCAGCCTGCTGTCCCGCCCCGTGGGCGCCGCGCGCTTTGCCTGGGCCGTGGCCCCCGGCCTGGCAGGCGCGGGCCGCCTGGGCGCCGCAGCCCTGCTGCAGCGCCATGCGCTGGTCACCCTGCCCCCGCAGGCCGGCACCACGCGCCTGCTGGACGATTGGCTGCTCGCCCGGGGCGCCAGCGTGCGCGAGCGCATCCTGTGCAACAGCTGGGGCGCCGTGGCCGGCATGCTGCGCGCCGGCCTGGGCGTGGGCTTCCTGCCCACCGGCTGGATCGCCGCCCTGGGCCTGCGCGCCGTCGGGGGCGCCCATCCCAAGGCCGCCCTCGCGCCCCTGCACTACGCCTTCCAATGGCGGCGCGGCGACGCCCGCGCCCTGATCCCGGCCATGCAGCAACTGGCGCTGGCGCAGGTGGATTTCACGGTGATGCCGGGGTTGGTGGGCGCAGGGCCGCACGCCTCGCCGCATCACACTCGCAGCAAAGGCCATCCAGCCGAAATCGGGCAAGATGGCACTTGGAAGCAGACCTCCCGTAACCTGTACGACACAGACGAAGATGCCGCCTGCCATCGCTGAAGTCATTGAAATCCAGGGCCGCTCCGAGCAAGGCGCGCAAAAGCCGTTTCTGTGCCGGGCCGACGATGGCCAGACCTACTACGTCAAAGGACGGCAGACGGATCGGTCCAGCCTGTGCAACGAGTGGATCTGTGCGCATCTGGCCGTGCAGTTGGGCCTGCCGCTGCCGCCCTTCAAGCTGCTGCATGTCAGCCAGGAACTTCTGGACGAGGCACCCAGGCCATGGCGTGAATTGGGCTGCGGCATAGCGTTCGGCTCGCAGCGTCATCCCGGATGCACCTGGTTCGACAAAGCCCAGATCCTGCATGTACCGCAGGACCTGCAGGCCAACATCCTCGCCTTCGACTGGTGGGTACAGAACGTGGACCGCATGGACGGCAACTCCAACCTGCTTTGGGATGCGCATCGCAGCGCATTGGTGGTCATCGACCACAACCTCGCCTTCGACCCGCATCTGGACGCCGCAACCTTTATCGAGAATCACATTTTCAGAGGCTGCTGGCAGAGGACAGATCTTGTGTCGCGCGACCGGCTACAGGATCAACTTTCCGAGGCGATGGATGCCGTTTTCCGCTTTGCCTGCGACAATCTTCCACCGGAATGGCATTGGAACAACCCGGAATGCGACATCCCCGCCAGGGTGGACATCAATGCCATTGCCGCGACGCTTGCGAAGTGCAAATCGCCCGACTTTTGGAGGTTCACATGAAGCCTCTTGCCTGCCGCTATTCGATAGTCCAATTTGTCCCGTATGCCGAGACCGGCGAGTTCGCCAACATCGGCATTGTGCTGACCTGCCCGCAAAGCGGGTACTTCGGTTTTCTGCTGCAAAGCCGCAAGTCCAAGCGCGTCACCGATTTCTTCGATGCGCTTGACAGGGATTTTTACAAGAGCGCAGTCAAGGCCGTGGAGGAAGAGTTGTCGCGGCTCGAGTCCCTCGCCTACAGCCTGGCGCCGCAGGCGAAGACAGATGCTTTGAGGGGGATGATGGCCGCGCTCGAGCAGCCACGTGAAGCCATCGTGCGCTTCAGCCCCGCCAGAGTGGTGCTCACGGAAGACCCGGCCCGGGAGTTGCAGCAGCAGTTCGACCACTATGTCGACCATGCTTTTGCCACGCCCGAGTACGTGGAACGCACGATGAACGAACGCCTGAGGGCTTTGCTGGGCGGCCTCGAATTGGATGCGCCGTTCAGGCCGGCGCGCATAGGCAACGAGTACGTCAGTGCCCGGTTCGACTTCGTGCAGACGGTGGGCGACAAGCCCCGCAAGATCATCAAGGCCCTGCATCTGGGCCAAAGCGATGCCAACGACATTGCTGCGCATGGCGACGTCTGGACCGGCAAGATCGCGCGACTGATCCGGCAGCGTGAATTGCCCGGAGACATCCTCGTCAACGTGAACCTGCCTCCACAGGACAAGCAGGCTCACAGGGAAGTCAGCCAGGACATCATGCGGGAGCTTGAGCACCACAAGGTGATCGTGGTGGCTGGCGAAGGCCAGTCCGCCATGCAGAGCATCAAGGAATTCGCGCAGCACTAGGCGCAGCCCTGCCGACCGCGCGTTTACTGGGCACAGCGCCGTCCAGCGGTCAGCCCTCCCCCCACTCCACCAACTGCGGCCGCACCTGCACCACCTGCCCCGCGCGCAGGCCTTCGCCGTCGATGGCGCGGAAGGCCTCGGCCATCAGGCCTTCGACGTTCTGGCGCACCATGTGCATCGGAAAGCGCAGGCATTCGGCATAGGGATCCCAGTCGTAGCTGCCAAAGCTGCATTGCGCCAGTTCCGCATCGGGCAGTGCGCGCAGGAAGCGGATGGCGCCCTGCAGCGTGATGCCCGATGAGAACAGCAGGGCGCGCGGCAGGCCGCCCAGGCGCTGGTAGAGCGCGGCCATGGCAAGGCGGGCCGCTTCGGGGTCGTAGCCGCAGCAGAGGATGTGCTCGTCAGCCACCGGCGTGTGGGGCGCCAGGGCTTCGCGAAAGCCGGCCAGGCGCTGCTCGGTGGCGTATTCCTTGCGGACGCCACCCAGAAAGCAGATGGCGTCCTGCGGCGCACCTGCCGGGGGCCTGGAGCGCGCCAGCAGCAGGCGCGTGAGTTCGGCCGCACCCCAGCGGTTGTCGCTGGTGACGGAGGGCGCCTTTTTCCCCGGCAGATCCACGTTGACATGGCGCACGCCGGCCTTGCGGCATTCGGCGCTGATGGCGTCGGGCCGGGTGGCGCCCGTGACGATGAGGTGCTCCACGCGAAAGGCGATCAGCGAGCGCACGGTCTCCACCTCCAGCGCGCCGTCGCGCAGCGTGCTGACCACCAGCGGGCACAGGCCGCGCGCGTGGGCCATGCGCTCGAAGGCCTGGGACAGCGCGCCGAAGAAGCGGTCCTCGTGCGTGGGAATCACCATGCCGATCAGCCCCGAGCGCTGGCGGCGCAGGCCGCTGGCCTGGCGGTTCACGGCAAAGCTGTGCTCCTGGGCGAGCTGCTGCACGCGGCGCGCGGTCTCCTCGCTGATGCGCCGCGACTGCCAGCTGCCGTTGAGGATGGCGCTGACCGTCGAGGCCGAGGTGCCGGCCAGTTCGGCCAGGTCGTAGATGGTGGAGGTTCGGGGGCGGTTCACGGTGCTCTTCAGGGGTTGGGACGGGAGCGCTCGGCGGCCATCGTAGCCGCTGCGGCAGCGATTCGGGCGGACCGGCACCGGCACGCAGCAGCGGCCCGGGAAATCCCGCATCGGCAATGGAAGTCCATCTGTCTATAGTTTGCGCAATCGATTGTGCAAAACAGAGGGAGGAGCGCCATGTTCCATGGATTCAGCCGGTTCTCGAGGGCACTGTTGGCCTGCACCCTGGCGGTGCTGGCAGGCGCGGCCGGTGCCGAGGATGTGTCGGTGGTGGCCAAGGTCGGGGGCATTCCGTGGTTCAACGCCATGGAGACCGGCATCCGCAAGGCAGGCCGCGAGCTGGGCATCTCCAGCGGCATGGTCGGCCCCACCGAGGCCGATGCGGCCCAGCAGGTGCGCGCGGTCGAGGACCTGATCGCGCGCCGCAGCAAGGTCATCGCCGTGGTGCCCAACGATGCCAGGGCGCTGGAGCCCGTGTTCCGGCGTGCACGCAGCGCGGGCATCAAGGTGCTCACGCACGAGTCGCCCGACCAGAAGGGCGCCGACTGGAACATCGAGCTGAGCAGCGTCGCGGGCTTTGGCGAGCGCCACATGGACAGCCTGGGCAAGGCCATGGGTGGCGAGGGCAAGTACGTGGTCTTCGTGGGCTCGCTGACCGTGCCGCTGCACAACGCCTGGGCCGATGCGGCCATCGCCCACCAGAAAAAACAGTGGCCGAAGATGCAGCTGGTGTCCGAGCGCTTCGGCGTGGCCGAGAGCCTGGACGACTCCTACCGCAGCGCCCAGGACCTGATGCGCGCGCACCCCGACCTCAAGGGATTCCTGGCCTTCGGCAGCCAGGGCCCCATTGGCGCGGGCCGCGCGGTGGCCGACGCGCGCAAAGCCGACCGCATTGCCGTGGTGGGCTCGTTCTCGCCGGGCCAGGGGGCGAAGCTGGTGCGCGACGGCGTGATCCGCGAGGGCTTCATCTGGAACCCCGCGCTGGCCGGCGAAGTCATCGTGCATGTGGGCAAGATGCTGATCGACGGCCGCGAGCCCACGGACGGCATGGAGATACCGGGCCTGGGCAAGGTGCAGGTGGACCGCGAGCGCCGCAACATCCAGGGCCAGAAGCTGGAGCCGATCAACCGGCAGACCATAGACCGGCTGGTCGGCCTGGGCCTGTGAGCCGCGCGCTGCCATGGATGCCACCACAACGGCGCTGGTCCGCATGCAGGCGGTCACCGTGCGCTTTGGCGACGCCACCGCGCTGCATGCGCTGGACTGGGACGTGATGCCCGGCGAGGTGCACTGCCTGATGGGCAGCAACGGCAGCGGCAAGAGCACGGCGATCAAGGTGCTCAGCGGCGTGCACGCGCCGCAGCCGGGCGCGCGCATCGACATCGGCGGACAGCCCGTGCAGCGGCTGGACCCGGCGCTGGCCAAGTCCCTGGGCATCCAGGTGATCTACCAGGACCTGTCGCTGTTTCCCAACCTGAGCGTGGCCGAGAACATTGCCTTCGACCAGGCCATGGGCCGCTGGTGGGCGCCCGTGCGCCGCAGGCGCCAGCGCGAGGCGGCCCAGGCAGTGTTGCGGCGCCTGGGCATTGCGCTGCCGCTGGATGCGCGGGTGGGCGACCTGCCGATTGCGGGCCGCCAGCTCGTGGCCATCTGCCGGGGCATGGCGGCCCGGGCCAGGCTGCTGTTCATGGACGAGCCCACGGCCTCGCTCACGCGCGCCGAGGTCGATGCGCTGCTGGCCGTGGTGCGCCGGCTCCAGGCCGATGGCATGGCCATCGTCTTCGTGAGCCACAAGCTGGACGAGGTCATGGAGATCGCCGACCGCGTCACCGTGCTGCGCGACGGCCGCAAGCTCGGCACCTGGCCCGCCGAACGGTTGTCGGGCCGGCAACTGGCCGCGCTGATGACCGGGCAGGAAGTGGATGAGCGACTGCATGCGCGCGACATGTCCGCCGCGCCCGTGCTGCTGGAAGTGCGCGGCCTGGGCCGCGACGGCGACTACGAGGACGTGAGCTTCGACGTGCGCGAGGGCGAGATCCTGGGCCTGACCGGGCTGCTGGGCGCGGGCCGCACCGAGCTGGCCCTGGGCCTGTTCGGCATGCGCCGGCCCGACCGCGGCAGCATCCGCCTCGGCGGCCGCACGCTGGTGCTGCGCAGCAACCGCGACGCCATGGCGGCGGGCATTGCCTATGTGCCCGAGGACCGCCAGTCCCTCGGCCTGAACCTGCGCCAGTCCGTGCAGGACAACCTGGTGCTGGCCATGCTGCCGCGCCTGTCCGGCCCGCTGGGCTGGCTGCCTGCCAGCCGCCGCGCCGCCACCGCAGCCCAGTGGCGCGACCGCCTGCACATGCGCCTGCCCGCGCTGGACGCGCCCGTGCACCAGCTGTCCGGCGGCAATGCCCAGCGCGTGGTGCTGGCGCGCTGGCTGGCGACCGCACCACGCCTGCTGATCCTCGACTCGCCCACCGTGGGCGTGGACATCGGCAACCGCCAGGGCATCTTCGAGATCGTGCACGGGCTCGCCGCACAGGGCATGGCGGTGATCGTCATCTCGGACGAGGTGGCCGAGGTCCATGCCCACTGCGACCGCGTGCTGCACATGCGCGGCGGGCGCATGGCCGGCGAGTTCGTGCCGGGGGTGCATTCCGAAAGCCAGATCGAGGAGGCCGTCCATGCCTGAACACGCACACGCGCTGCTGCACCACCCCGTGGCCCGGCTGGGCCTGGCCATTGCCGCCATGGCCCTGCTGTTCGGCGCCCTGGCGCCGGGCTTCTGGACGCTGGGCAACTGGATGGACGTGGCCGAGGGCGCATCGGTCACCGCCATCATGGCCGTGGGCCTGCTGGTGGTGCTGGTCGCGGGCGGCATCGACATCTCGTTTGCCGCCACGGCCACGGTGGCGCAGTACCTTGCGGCCCTCGCGGCCACACGCCTGGGCTGGGCACCGGCGGCCAGCATCGCGCTGGGCCTGGCCACGGGACTGGTGCTGGGCGCATTCAACGCCCTGCTCATCCACCGCCTGCGCGCCACCTCCATCATCATCACCATCTCCACGCTGAACCTGTACTTCGCGCTGCTGATGCATGGCACGGGCGGCCGGTCCATCTACGACCTGCCGTCGTGGTGGAGCGATTCCGTGGTGCTGGCCCGCTTCGCGGGCACCGACGGCGCAGACCCCGTGCGCCTGACCCTGCCCATCGCCGTGGCCGCTGCGGCCGCCCTGCTGACGGCGCTGCTGCTGGGCCGCAGCGCGCTGGGGCGGCGCCTGTACGCCTTCGGCGGCAACCCCGAGGCTGCGCACCGCATGGGCATCGGGCTGGGCGCCATCCAGGGCGTGGCCTATGGCTGGCTCGGCATGATGGCGGCCATCGCAGGCCTGGTGCAGGCGCACCGCGTGGGCGAGTCGGTGCCCAACGCCCTGGTCGGCACGGAGCTGTTCGTGCTCGCCGCTGCCGTGCTGGGCGGCGCCAGCCTGTTCGGCGGCACGGGCAGCGTGGGCGGCGTGCTGATGGGCGTGCTGCTGCTGGCCGTGCTGCGCAACGGGCTGAACCTGCTGGGCGTGTCGCCGTATTTCTTCCAGGTGCTGCTGGGCGCCGTGGTGCTGGCCTGCGCGGCCGCAACGGGACTGCGGCGCACGCAGCGACGCAACCAGCAGCGCAGCGCTGACGCCACTCCTGCAGCGCCTTTGGCGGGGGCCGCGCCATGAACCGCAGCCCTGGCGCGCCGCTGGGCCTGATCGCGCTGCTGGCACTGCTGTGCGCCGTGTTCACGCTGCTGCTGCCCGGCAGCTTCGCCACCCTGGGCACGCTGCAATCGGTGCTGCTGCAAATCCCCGAGCTGGGCCTGCTGGCACTGGCGCAGATGCTGCCGCTGGTCAGTGGCGGCATCAACCTGGCCGTGGTCGCCAGCGCCAACATGGCGGGCCTGGCCATGGCCTGGGTGCTGGTGGGAGGCCTGTCGGCGCTGGGCCTGGACCTGTCGGGCCATGAGGGCCTGCTCATCGCCGCGGCACTGACCGTGGGCGCCCTCGCCAGCCTGCTGGTGGGACTGGCCAGCGGCTGGCTGGTGGCGCGCGTCAACGCCCATCCCATCCTCGTCACGCTGGGCACCATGTCGCTGATCAACGGCCTGTGCGTCTGGCTCACGCGCGGCAAGCCCATTGCAGGCTTTCCCGAGACCTTTCTGGCCCTGGGCTCCGCCCAGTGGCTGGGCCTGCCGCTGCCGTTCTGGATCTTCGCGGCCGTGTGCCTCCTGGTGGGCTTGCACCTGGGCAGCACACGCCACGGGCTGGCCATCCGCATGGTCGGCTCCAATGCCGAGGCCACGCGCCATGCGGGCATCGATACGCGCCGCGTGCTGATCGGCGTCTACACCCTGTCCACGCTGCTGTGCTGGATCGCGGCCGTGCTGATGATGGCGCGCTTCAACTCGGCCAGTGCGGGCTACGCCCAGTCCTACCTGCTGGTCACGGTGCTTGCGGCCATACTGGGCGGCACCGATCCCATGGGCGGCTTCGGCCGGGTGTCGGGGCTGTTCGTCGCCCTGCTCATCCTGCAGGTGCTGTCCAGCGGGGTGAACCTGCTGGGCGCCAATGCCCAGCTCACGCAGGCCCTGTGGGGCGCCACCATGATCGCCGCCGTGGCGGCGCGCCACCTGCTGGCGCGCTGGCGGGGCCGTGCCCGGGCACCCGCCGAACCCTCCCCTTCACGCTCTCGCAGAGTCCACCCGGAGCCCCTATGAACCCCCTCGGCATCCACGCCCTTGTCTGGGCCGGCGACCTGTCGCCGGCATCCACCCGCCATGTGATCGAGCAGACGCGCCAGGCCGGTTACGACCTGGTCGAGCTGTCCCTGCACGGCCCCCGGCTCATGGACCTGGCGCTCACGCGTGATCTGCTGCAGGAGCACGGCCTGGGCGTGGGCTGCTCGCGGGGCCTGACCTTCGAGGCCGATGTCTCCAGCGAAGACCCCTCCGTGGTCGCGCGCGGCCTGGCGCTGCTGCAAGAGGGCGTGGACATCACGGCGCGCCTGGGCGGGCGCTATTTCGGCGGCATCCTCTACGGCGCCATGGCGAAATACGGTCACCCCTGTTCGCCACGGGGCCGGCGCAACGCGATCGAGGCCGTGCGGCGCATTGCCGACTTCGCGGGCGAGCGCGGCGTCACGCTGGGCCTGGAGGTGGTCAACCGCTACGAAAGCAATCTGCTGAACACGGCCGCGCAAGCGCTGGAGTTCATCGACGAAGTCGGCCGGCCCCATGTCTGCGTGCACCTGGACACCTACCACATGAACATCGAGGAAGCCGACCTCGCCGCGCCCGTGCTGGCCTGCGGACAGCGGCTGGGTTATGTGCATATCGGCGAGAATCACCGCGGCTACCTGGGCGCGGGCCACATCGACTTCGCGCAGTTCTTCGGCGCACTCGCGCAGATCGGCTACCAGGGCACCGTCACCTTCGAGAGTTTCTCGTCCGCCATCGTCAACGAGCAGCTGTCGAACGCGCTGGCCATCTGGCGCCCGATGTGGGAAGACGGCATGGACCTGGCCCTGCACGCACGCGGCTTCATGGCCGACGGGCTGGCCAGCGCGCAGCAGGCACGCGCATGACGGCCATCCTGCCGCCCGAGGCCCTGGCGCGTGCGTTTGCGCTGGCACGCTCCGGCCCCCGCCGCCTGCTGGGCCTGGCTGGCCCGCCCGGCGCAGGCAAGAGCACGGCCTGCGCGGCCCTGCTGCAGGCGCTGGGCCCGCTGGCGGCGGCCGTGCCCATGGACGGCTTCCACCTGGCGCAGTCCGCGCTGCAGCGCCTGGGCCGCGCGCAGCGCAAGGGCGCGCCCGACACCTTCGACTCGGCCGGCTACGTGGCCCTGCTGCGCCGCCTGCGCGCGCCCGTGGCCGATGAAACGGTCTACGCCCCCGAATTCCGGCGCGCCATCGAGGAGCCCATTGCAGGCGCCATCGCCATCGCGCCCGGCGTGCCCCTGGTCATCACCGAAGGCAACTACCTGCTGATGGATGAACAGGATGCGCCAGGCACGCACTGGCATGCCGTGCGCGCGCTGCTGGACGAGGTCTGGTACGTGGACATGGACGACCGCCTTCGCATCGAACGCCTGACCCGCCGCCACGAACTCCACGGCCGCAGCCCCCAGGCCGCACGCGACTGGGTGGCGCAGGTGGACGAGCCCAATGCGCGCCGCATTGCGGCAACGCGGGGGCGGGCGGATTGGGTGTTGCGCTGGGGGTGAGTGGGGGAGCGAACACGGTTGCGGCAGCCAGGCCTTTCAGGGGGTTCCGGAGCGACCGCCTTCCTCCCGACGCGCCAATGCCACCGCGTCCCGCAAATTCAGCTTCAGCATGGCTTGTCCGCCGATGTAGCCGGCCAGGGCGCTTGTTGCGCGCTGCTCTATGGCATCGGCGCTGGTCAGCCCGAGCCGAACCAGGGCCGCGATGTCCTCTTTGTCGTTGTCGGCGAACCGGGCAATCTTGCTTACGGCCAGATCCACGGGAGAGAGGACATGCACGCGAATCTGGTCCACACCGAGGTCGATAGGGATGGCGTCATCGAGATAGTCCTCATGCATCAGCGCAAAGCTGGAGTTGTAGTTGGTGTCGAGGTAGACCACCTGCGGGGTGCCGTCCTCCAGCATCACCTCGACCATCAGGTCGTTCGGCAGATGGACGCGTCCGCCGAATTCCGCATCCACATCGGTAGTGACGCGGTCTGCTGTGTAGAGGTGAACGGCCATGCCGCCAGCCAGATAGACATTCAAGGGGCGGCCCAGCGCAAGCCGCTGCTCCATCTGCTTGAACAGCTCCCGCAGGCCTTCTGCCAGCGCCGTATGGGTATGAAAAATCGGGAGCATGGACATGGCCTCAGTGCCCACGCAGCCGAAGGCTGAGCATATCGCGCAGACGGGGCAGGCTCAGAACCCAACCCCGCCTGACCACATCTTCCGATGGCAGTCTTTCTTCTGGATGCAAGGCGAAATATCGCTCGCTGGCCTGCATCAGGCTCGCAGATTCCTGGGGGAATCGTGAACGGACGATCATGGCGGCCAGGCGAAACACGTTGGCTTCGCGCTGGTCCTGGGCGGGCTGAGCACGCTCCCGGGCGACGAAGGAGCAGCGCGATAGCAGCGCCGATTCATCATCTCTGGCCGTCATTGCATCCACCTCCGTTCGCACCATGGCATCAAGATTTCGATGCCATGACTCTAAAGCGAACTCGATCTGCGCGGCAGGCCTTGGGGCTTTCGCGCCCTCAGAACGCCACCACGCCCCCATCCTTGCGCGGGTCCGATCCGCCGATGTAGTGGTCGCCGTCGCGCAGCACCAGTTGTGCGCCGCCGAAGGCGAAGACGCCATGGCCTTCCTCCACCGTGACTTCATGGCCGCGTGCGCGCAGGGCGGCGACGACCTCGGCATCGAAGGCGGGCTCCACAGCCACGCCCTTGCCGCCCGTCACGCGCCAGCGCGGTGCGTCGGCGGCGGCCTGGGGGTTCTGGCCGTAGCGCAGCACGCGCAGGGCCATCTGCAGATGGCCCTGGCTCTGCATGGGGCCGCCCATCACGCCGAAGGCCATCTGGGGCGTGCCGTCGGCGTTCATCGCAAAGGCCGGGATGATGGTGTGCGAGGGCCGCTTGCGCGGCGCGACCTCGTTGGCATGGCCGGCTTGCGTGGTGAAGCCGTGGCCGCGGTTTTGCAGGCTGATGCCGGTGCCCGGCACGACCACGCCCGAGCCGAAGCCCATGTAGTTGGACTGGATGAACGAGACCATCATGCCGCTGGCATCGGCCGCCGCCAGGTAGACGGTGCCGCCCGGGCGGGGTGCGCCGTAGGTGGGCGCGCTGGCACGCTCGCGGTCAATGAGCGCCGCGCGTTCGCGCAGGTAGCCGGCGTCCAGCAGATGGGCGGATTCGACGCGCATGTGGTCGCCGTCGGCGTTGTATTCGTGCAGGTCGGCCAGGGCCAGCTTCATGGCCTCGACCTGCAGGTGCACGGACTCCACGCCGTCCAGCGGCTCGGCGCCCACGCCCAGTGCGTCCAGCATGCCCAGCGCCATCAGCGCGGCAATGCCCTGGCCGTTGGGCGGGATCTCGTGGATCACCGAGTCGCCAAAGGTCTGCGACACCGTGCCGACCCAGTCGGCCTGGTGGGCGGCCAGGTCGGCCTCGGTCATGGCGCCGCCGCAGGCCTTGGCGTGCTCGGCCATCGAGCGCGCCAGCGCACCACGGTAGAAGGATTCGCCCTTGGTGGCGGCGATCTCCTCCAGCGTGCGCGCATGGGCTTCGCTGCGGAACACCTCGCCCGCCTTGGGGGCCTTGCCATCGGGCAGGAAGCACTCGGCAAAACCGGGCTGGTCACCGAGCTTGGCGCCGCCCAGCGCCCACAGCGTGGCGATGGTGGGCGAGACCGCAAAGCCGTCGCGCGCATAGCGGATGGCGGGCTGGGCCAATTGCTCGAACGGCAGCTTGCCGAAGCGGCGCGACAACTCCACCCAGGCCGAGACGGCACCGGGCACGGTGACGGCGTTCCAGCCCTTCTCGGGAATGCCGCCCAGCGCGGCGAAGTACTCGGGCGTCCAGGCCTGGGGCGAGCGGCCCGAGGCATTGAGGCCGTGCAGCTCCTTGCCATCCCACAGGATGCAGAAGGCATCGCTGCCCAGTCCGCAGCCCGTGGGCTCGACCACGGTCAGCGCCATGGCCGTGGCAATGGCCGCATCCACGGCATTGCCGCCGGCCAGCAGCATGGCCAGGCCGGCCTGCGCGGCCAGCGGCTGCGAGGTGGAGACCATGTTGCGGCCCAGCACCGAAGAGCGGTGCGAGGCGTAGGGAAGTGTCCAGTCCTTGATGGTGCTTGTCATGTCTCGATGGGGAAAAGGTTAGTCAAGGGTGATTTTGTTGTCTTTGATGACCTGCGCCCAGCGCGCACTGTCGGCCTGCACCATGGCAGCGAACTGCGCGGGCGTGCGGGGCGATGCGGCCTCCACGCCCTGCTTGGCCAGGCTGGCCACCACCTCGGGATTCTGGATGGCCTTGTTGAAGGCCTGATTGATCCGCGCCACCAGCTCGGGCTTCATGCCGGCCGGGCCATAGACGCCGAACCAGGTGACCGAAGAATAGCCAGGCAGGCCGGACTCGGCCACCGTGGGCAGGTCGGGCGCCAGCGCGCTGCGCTTGTCGCCGGTCACGGCCAGTGCGCGCAGGCGGCCGCTGGCCACATGGGGCATGCCGGTGGGAATGGAGTCGAACAGCAGGTGCACCTGGCCCGCGGCCAGGTCGGTGATGGACTGGGCCGTGCCCTTGTAGGGCACATGGGTCAGCTGCAGGCCCGCGCGCGCCGCGAAGGCCGCCGCGTTCAGGTGGACGATGGTGCCGTTGCCGCTGCTGGCGTAGTTGAGGGCGCCAGGATGGGCCTTGGCATAGGCGATCAGCTCCTGCACGTTGCGCACGGGCAGCGAGGGCGTGACCAGCAGGATGCTGGCCGCGCCGCCGATCTCGGCAATGGGCGTGAAATCCTTGTCGGCCTTGTAGGCCAGACGGGTCATCAGATGCGGCGAGATGGCATGCGTGCTGCTGGTGGTGAACAGCAGCGTGTAGCCGTCCGGCGAGGCCTTGGCGGCCTCGCCCGTGCCGATGGTGCCGCCCGCGCCGGGGCGGTTGTCGATGACCAGCTGCTGGCCCAGGTCCTGGGACATGCGCTGCGCCACCACGCGCGCCACGAGGTCGGTGGCGCCGCTGGCCGGAAAGGGCACGACCAGGCGCACCGGGTGCGAGGGCCAGGACGCCTGGCCCTGTGCCACGGCGGGCAGGGCGATGGCGCCAGCCAGGGCACAGGCTGCAGCCACGATGGCGCGGCGTGGAAGTAAAACGCTGGGCAATGCCTTCATGGGCACACTCCTGGACAGGGGTTGGACGGCTGCAGCCGCTGCTCCCCAGCAACGCCGCAACAGGCCATCGTAGAACCCTCGCCCCTTTGCCGCCATCAGCAAATTTGCAAACCTGCGTTGCCTCTGCGGCAAATTGATGACAATCGGGGCGACATGCCCGACGCCCGCCACCTTCTTTTGCAGGACACCGCGCTGCGCTACTTCCACGAAGTGGCGCAATGCGGATCGCTGACCGAGGCATCGGCGCGGCTGCATGTGGCGGCCTCGGCCATCAGCCGCCAGATCGCGGCGCTAGAGGGGCTGCTGGGCACGCCGCTGTTCGAACGCCACCCGCGCGGCATGGTGCTCAATGCGGCCGGGGAGATCCTGGCCGACCATGTGCGCCGCGCCGGCCTGGATGCCGAGCGCGCGCTGGGCGAGATCGAGGCCCTGCAGGGGCTGCGCAGCGGCCGCGTGCGCATCGCAAGCTCCGACGCCTTTGCCAACGAGTTCCTGCCGCGCCTGTGCGCAGCGTTCCAGCGCGCGCATGCCGGCATCGTCTTCGAGGTGATGGTGCTGCCCACGCCTGCCGTGCCAGAGGCCGTGCGCAGCGGCACGGCCGACATCGGCCTGTGCTTCAGCCGCGCGCCTGAAAAAGGCATTGCCGTGGCCTGCCGCGTGGCGGCGCCCCTGGTGGCCCTGGTCGCACCCGGCCATGCCTTGGCCCAGGCGCGCCGCCTGTCGCTGGCCCAATTGGTACGCCACCCCCTGGCACTCACACCGGCCGATACTGCCGTGCGCCAGTTGCTGGACGCGGCCTGCAGCCGCCAGGGACTGATGCTGATGCCGGTGATGGAGAGCAACCACGGCAAGACCCTGCTGAACTTTGCAGCCCAGGGCGCCGCGGTGGCCGTGGCCAGCGAGATCGCCGCGCGCCACATGGTGGCCACGGGCGCACTGGTGGCGGTGGCCCTGAGCGACCGGGGCATGGACCTGCGCGACATCGAGGTCCAGACGCTGGCCGGCCGCACGCTGCCGCATGCGGCGCAGTCCTTCCTGGAAATGCTGCAGCTCAAGCTGCCAACCTCCTGGTAGTCAACCCGGTACCCTGCCGTTGCCCGAATGGGCGGCGCCGTGCGTCTTGCGTTCATCAGTGCACGAAGCCAGTGCGGGCATCCAAAGTGCTGGAGCGATCAGACACAAAACACAGCCAGCCTGTTCAATTTGCAATGCATTCCAAGGTCTTTGTTACAACAACCAGATAACTCCTATTTTTCATCGCCGTCATGGCTTCGAGAATCCGGAAACGACGAAAAAAACCGCTCAAAAAGCCTGAAGCCTCGCTGCAAGACCGCAATGCGATAGGACTGATCCAGATACATATCGGACGATTCCGAATCGCGCCTGAGAACTGCCCACTCCCGTTCCAAGCGCTTCCTATGATTCGCCTGCATCTCCTTTGAAATCATTGGCATGCGCGGCTTGCTTCGCCGTGCTGCGCATTCAGGACAGGAAGCGGCGACGTGATGGGCACAAAGAAACAGGCAGACCGGAGCCTGCAGGCACGGCAACTGCAATTGCAATTGCTGAAGGGAATGCGGAATGGATGAGCGCACCTCGCTCACCTTCACGCTGCGCGGCCTCGATGAACGCGACACCAAGTTGTTCCGCTCCTTCGTGCGGCTGGTGGACCACCGCACGCAGCACCGCTGGGAATGGACGGAGTTCTCGGCCGACCTGGTGATACTGCATGAAAGCATCCACGAGCAGCCGTCCAGCGGGGTGACGCTGCGCGTGGGCCGCCAGCCCCAAAGCACCCGCCCCACGGGGAACTACCTGGGCCTGCCCCTGCGCGCCGACGCGATGGAGGTCTGCCTCAATGCCATGGGCATGCGTGCCCTGGCCGCGCGCCAGACGGCGTCCGGGCAACGCATGGTGGCGGCACCCCACCCGGCAGCAGCGGCCGACATGCTGGTGCTGTTGCTGCGCTGGCCTCCCCAGCGGCTGCTGACAAGCGCACACCACATGCGCCTGGCAACGTTGTTGACGGGCCAGCCGACCACCTTGCAGGCGCTGTGCCGGCGCTCGGGTCTTGCGCCAGAGATCTGCGCTGCCTTCCTGAACCGCCTCGACGCAATCGGCCTGCTGCGCTGGACCGCCACGGCACCCCGCAGCAGCGCTGCCCCGGGTCCCGCCCGGGGCATTCTCGACCGCATCCGCCAGCGGCTTGCCCAATTGACGAGAGCCTCCGTGCATGAGTGAACTGAAGATCCTGATTTCCGGAACCACGGGCGCGGGCAAGACCACCGCCATACGTGCCGTCAGCGAGATCGCGCCGGTAAGCACCGACGTGCGCAACACCGATGCAGCAGTGGACAAGGCTCTGACCACCGCCGGCATGGACTACGGAGAGCTCACCCTGGACAACGGCGAAAAACTGTACCTGTACGGCACACCGGGCCAGGAGCGCTTCGACTTCATGTGGAACATCCTCTCGCGCGGCGCGCTGGGGGTGATCCTGCTGATCGACAACAGTCGGCCCGATCCACTGGGCGATCTGGATATCTACATCAATGCCCTGTCCGCCACGCTGCGCACCACGGCCTGCGTGGTGGCCGTGTGCCGAATGGACCGGCATGGTCGTCCCGACCTCGAAGGATTTGCCCTGCACCTGCAGTCGCGTGGCCTGCTGTGCCCGGTGGTGCCGGCCGATGTTCGCGAGCCCGCGCAGGTGGTGGCGCTGATCGAGTTGCTGCTGCTGCAGATCGAAGCCCTGTCGCAGGAGCGTCCCCATGAAGAATGACTCCGCTCTGAAGGCGCGCGCCCATGCCGTGCTGCAGGCACTGACAAGCAAGGTGCGCGGCGTGCGAGGCTGCGTAGTCAGCACCGAGGATGGTTTCGAGGTCGCCGCACAGGGCCAGGGCAGCCCGGCGCGGCTGTCCGCCATGGCCAGTTCCATGGCCGCGCTGGGCGCAATCGCCGGTGAGGAAAACCAGTTGGGCCACTGCGCCAACGTGGTGATCGAAGCCGCCGAGGGCTGCATCGTCATGCTGCAGGCACGGCGCCCGGGCCTGACGCTGGTGCTCAGCGTGGTGGCCTCGCGGGAGGCCGTGCTGGGCCAGATTCTCTACGTCTCGCGCGAGGCCGCGCGGGCGCTGGAGCAGGCGTGAACGGGCAGGGTCCGGCATGAGCCGCACCTGTCCCGCAAGCAGACGGGTACCACGACGGTGCCCAACATTCCCTCTACACAAGAAAGGTAGAAAAACAATGGCCAACATCAAGCAAACCATGGACGAACTGATGCGCTGCGACGGCGCACTGTGTGCCGCACTGGTGGACTACAACAGCGGCATGATCCTGGGCCAGGAAGGCGCGGGCGTGGACCTGGAGCTCGCGGCTGCAGGCAATACCGAGCTGGTGCGCGCCAAGCTCAAGACCATGCGCTCGCTGAGCCTGGAAGGCGCGATCGAGGACATCCTGATCACCCTGAGCAAGCAATACCACATCCTGCGCCCCTCCACCCACCACGAGGGACTGTTCCTCTACCTGGTGCTGGACAAGGCCAAGGCCAATCTCGCACTGGCGCGGCGCAAGGTGCAGGACGTGGAAGACGTGCTGGTGGTCTGAAGCAGGGACATGCCAGCGGCGCGGCCGTGCGTCCGCTGACGGGCCTTCTCACAACCGCTCGGCGCACAGCGCCTGCCACTGCAGGATCTCGATCTCGCCGCGCTGCACGCGGATGATGCCGCGCGCCTGCAGGCCCTGCAGCAGCACGTTGGCGGTCTGGCGCGAGATCGACAGCATGCGCGCCAGCTGCTCCTGCGTGATATCCAGGCGCGGCCGGGCCGGCACGTCGTCCAGCCGCTCGCCGTAGCCGCGCGCCATGGCCACCAGGCGGCGCGCCAGGCGCTGGGGCGCGGGCAGCAGGGCCAGATCCTCCAGCGCCGCGAAGGCCGCGCGCATGCGCCCCGACATCAGCACGCCCAGGTCATGCCAGTGCGCGGGGTGCTGCTGCAGCCAGTCCAGCAGCGGCTGGCGCGGCACCTGCAGCACCACGCTGGGCTCCATGGCGTGGGCATCGTGGGTGCGCGGCGAACCATCGAACAGCGCGATCTCGCCAAACCAGGTGGCCGCTCCCATGCGCGTGAGCAGCGCCTCGCGCGCTTGCTCGCTCTGCCCACCCACCCCCGAAAAACCGATGCTGCCCCGAGCCACGGCGAACAGCCCGCCCTCCAGCGCATCGCCGCGCAGGAACAGGGCTTCGCCCGTCTCCAGGCTGCGCGGCTGGGCCAGCGCCAGCAGCAAATCGGCAAACTGCGGCGCCAGTGCGCTGAACCAGCGGCCGGCGCGCAGCGTGGGCAGGTAGGAAAAGGCGTGGGCAGTTTGCATGAGAGGGGATGTCGGGTGGCTGACAGACACAGCCGGCGGGCCTGCGTATTTTCGCCGCTGACATCGAACATGCCAGGAGACCTTCCCATGCAAGCCTCACACTCCCTGCCCCGCGCGCTGGCGCGCCCTTCCCGCCTGCTGGCCAGCCTGGCCACAGCCGCTTTGCTGGGCGCCTGCGCCCACGGCTCCCTGCCCGTCTCCGACCTGGCCAGGCCCCAGCCGGCCAGCGCCGCCACGCGCGCGGCACAGCAGGCGGCCTTGGCGCAGCAGCCGCTGGACGATGCACGGGCCATGGAGGACGCCCGGCGCGGCCTGATCGCCCCGGCCGACACCCTGGTCGTGCGCAACGCCCAGGGACGGCCCATCTGGAGCATGCAGGCCTATGCCTTCCTGGAGCAGGACCAGGCGCCCGACACCGTGCACCCCGCGCTGTGGCGCCAGGCCCAGCGCAACCGCGTCAGCGGCCTGTTCCAGGTGACGGAAGGGCTCTACCAGGTGCGCGGCCTGGACCTGTCGAACATGAGCATCATCGAGGGCGAGACCGGTCTGATCGTGGTCGATCCGCTGATGTATACCGAGACCGCCCAGGCCGCCATGGACCTGTACTTCCAGCACCGCCCGCGCAAGCCCGTGGTGGCCGTCATCTACTCGCACAGCCATGTGGACCATTTCGGCGGCGTGCGCGGCGTAGTGCGCCAGGAGGAGGTGGATGCGGGCCGCGTCCAGGTCATCGCCCCGGCGGGCTTCATGGCCGAGGCCGTGGGCGAAAACGTGATCGCCGGCCACGCCATGGGCCGGCGCGCGCTCTACCAGTTCGGCATGCTGCTGCCGCGCGATGCCCGGGGGCAGGTGGACGCGGGGCTGGGCAAGGCCGGCGCACCCGGCACCCTGGGGCTGATAGCGCCCACGCGCGTGATCGACAGACCGCGCGAGACACTGCGCATCGACGGCGTGGACATCGAGTTCGCGCTCACGCCCGGGGCCGAGGCGCCGGCCGAGATGATCATGTACTACCCCCAGCTCAAGGTGCTGAACATGGCCGAGATCGCCGTCCACACCCAGCACAACCTGCTGCCGCTGCGCGGCGCCCAGGTGCGCGATGCGCTGGGCTGGTCGCGCCACCTGAACGAGGCCCTGCACACCTATGGCGGCAAGGCCGAGATCCTGATTGCCCAGCACCACTGGCCGGTCTGGGGCCAGCCCCGGCTGCAGCACCTGCTGGCCGGCCAGCGCGACACCTACAAATACCTGCACGACCAGACCGTGCGCCTCATGAACCACGGCTACGTGGGTTCGGAGATCGCCGAGATGCTGAAGATGCCCGAATCCCTGGCCCGCGACGGCGCAACGCATGCCTTCTACGGCCATCTGCGCCACAACATCCGCGCCATCTACCAGCACTAC
Organism: Delftia sp. UME58; assembly: GCF_014170385.1. Classification (NCBI taxonomy): domain Bacteria; kingdom Pseudomonadati; phylum Pseudomonadota; class Betaproteobacteria; order Burkholderiales; family Comamonadaceae; genus Delftia; species Delftia sp. UME58. The sequence goes on along the minus strand of NZ_LZZV01000088.1, from coordinate 109,880 downwards.
CTGGGCTACTACGAAGGCAACCCGGCCCAGCTGGAGGCGCTGCCGCCCGTGCCCGCCGCACGCAAGACCGTGGAATACATGGGTGGCGCCGACGCCGTGCTGCGCCGTGCGCAGGCCGACTACGAGCGCGGCGAATACCGCTGGGTGGCGCAGATCGCCTCGCAGCTGGTCTTTGCCGACCCGGCCAACCAGGCCGCGCGCCGCCTGGCGGCCAATGCCTATGAACAGCTGGGCTACCAGATGGAATCGGCCACGGCCCGCAACGCCTTCCTGCAGGGCGCGGCGGAACTGCGCCAGGGCGTGCCGCAGCTGCCCAGGCCCGGCAGCACCGCGCGCGACCTGGTGCGCAGCCTGCCGCTGGAGATGTTCTTCGACTATCTGGGCGTGCGGCTGGACGCGGGCAAGGCCGCAGGCCAGCGCATCGTGCTCAACTGGACCTTCGCCGACACCGGCGAGCAGCGCAGCCTGAACCTGGAGAACAGCGCCCTCACCCAGAGCCCGGGCCTTGCGCCCTCCGCCCATGCCAGCCTGCGCCTGACGCGCGCCACGCTGGACGCCATTGCAGGCCAGGAGACCACGATGGCCGAGGCCATCAAGAGCGGCCAGCTGCGCATCGAGGGCGACGCCTCCAAGGTGACGGCGCTCATGTCCATGCTGGACCGCTTCGACAGCGTGTTCCCCATGGTGGAGCCACGCCCCGAGCGGGCCGCTCAGTAACCGTGCTGGGCGCGGAAGTCGCGCGCCTTGCCGAAGTGCCCGTTGCCGATGAAGGGCACGGGCGGGCGCAGCGCCGACAGCGGCGAGGGATGGTTGCTGGTCAGCACCAGATGGCCTCGGTCGGCCGGAATGAAGGCGCGCTTGGACTGCGCATGGCTGCCCCAGAGCATGAAGACCACGGGGCGCGCGCCCTGGGCGATGTGTCGGATCACCGCATCGGTCAGCAGCTCCCAGCCCTTGCCCGAGTGGCTGGCCGCCTGGCCTTCCTCCACCGTGAGACAGGTGTTGAGCAGCAGCACGCCGTTCCTGGCCCACTTGACCAGGCTGCCGCCCGGGTTGGGGAAGGGCGGGAATGGCACGCCCAGGTCACGCTGCATCTCCTTGAAGATGTTCTGCAGCGAGGGCGGCATGCGCACGCCCGGCGCCACCGAGAACGACAGGCCTTCGGCCTGCCCACGGCCGTGGTAGGGGTCCTGGCCCAGGATGACCACGCGCACTTCCTCGGGCGGGGTCAGCTCCAGCGCGCGCAGCGGCTGGGGCGGAAAGATCACCGCGCCGGCCTCCAGGCGCTGGTGCAGAAAGGTCAGCAGCTGCTGGCCCGTGGCACCCGCGAAGAAGTCCTCGACCAGGGGCTGCCAGTCGGGCGCAACGGGCCAGTCGGCGGGATCGGCGGATTGGAGTTGGTCGGCTTGCGCCGGGGCGATTGCGTCGTCTTGAAGGGCCATGGCGGATGGGGGCACCGCCGCCACATGCCGAGGCAGCAGCCACCCTCAAAAAAGTACAGCTGAAATGCATGGGCGCAAGCGCCATGCCTGTTGGATCACGGCAAGCATACCTTTCCCTGCGGTGGGGGAGGGCAGTCCGCCAATGGTGCCCCAAAGGCAGATGATGGTTGCACGCATACGGGAAACCTTCAGTAGCACTGCAGCGACCCGCAGCAGGAAGTGCTCGAATACATCAAGCGCGACATTGCCAGCCTGGCTGCTGACCACGGCCGAGATGGCCAAGCTCCGCGGCGCTTCCTACATGACGCTGCAGCACACCGGGCAGGAGCGCAGCGGAGGCAACGTGCAGGCCATGAACCGCATCTTGGCCATGCTGGGGCTCCAGCTCGGGGTGGTGCGCATCGTGCGGACCCCGGATCCACCGGCCAGCCCGCACAACGGCGCGACTCAGGCGAACAGCTTGGCCAGCGCCTCTCCCGGCTCCTTGGCGCGCATGAAGGCCTCGCCCACCAGGAAGCTGTGGATGCCGGCATCGCGCATGGCCTTGACATCCTCGCGGCTGCCGATGCCCGACTCGGTGACCAGCAGGCGGTCGGCCGGCACGTTCCTTTGCAGGTCCAGCGTGGTCTGGATGCTGACCTCGAAGCTGCGCAGGTTGCGGTTGTTGATGCCCACCAGCGGCGTCTTCAGCCGGAGCGCGCGGTCCAGCTCGGCGCCGTCGTGGACCTCGACCAGCACGGCCATGTCCAGGCTGTGGGCGATCTGTTCCATCTCGGCCATCTGCGCGTCGTCCAGGCAGGCGGCGATCAGCAGCACGCAGTCGGCGCCCATGGCCCGCGATTCGTAGATCTGGTAGGGATCGACCATGAAGTCCTTGCGCAGCACGGGCAGGTGGCAGCTGGCACGCGCCTGCTTGAGATAGTCCACGCTGCCCTGGAAGAACTGCTTGTCGGTCAGCACCGAGAGGCAGGCGGCGCTGACGCCCTTGCCGTCGCCCTCGGCATAGCTTTGCGCGATGTCGGCGGGGATGAAGTCCTCGCGGATCACGCCCTTGCTGGGGCTGGCCTTCTTGATCTCGGCGATCACGCCGGCCTGGCCGGCGGCGATCCTGGCGCGCAGCGCGCCCACGAAGTCGCGCGTGAGCACGCGGCTTTCGGCGTCGCGGCGCATGTCGGCGAAGGGCATGCGCTTCTGGGCGGCCGCCACTTCCTGCACTTTCACGTCGCAGATTTGCTTGAGGATGTCGGACACGTTGCTTTCCTTGGTTTCTCGTATTCGGTGGTCGGTTGGGGGCTGCTCGGCTCAGGCCGTCAGCCGGGCCGTGTAGGCCACGAGTTCGTTGAGCTTGGCCAGGGCCGCGCCGCTGTCCAGCGCCGCCTGGGCGCGGGCCATGCCGTCCTCGATGCTGGAGGCCACGTTGGCCGCATACAGTGCGGCACCCGCGTTCAGGCAGACGATGTCGCGCGCGGCGCTCTTCTCGCCATGGAGCACGCCCAGCAGCATGGCCTTGGATTCCTCGGGATTGTCCACCTTGAAGGCGCGCGTGCCGACCATGCGCAGGCCGAAGTCCTCGGGATGGATCTCGTACTCGCGCACCACGCCGTCCTTGAGCTCGCCCACCAGGGTGCCCGCGCCCAGGCTGATCTCGTCCAGCCCGTCACGGCCGTAGACCACGATGGCATGCTCGGCGCCCAGGCGCTGCAGCGCGCGCACCTGGATGCCGACCAGGTCCTCGTGGAACACGCCCATGAGGATGTTGGGCGCGCTGGCCGGATTGGTCAGCGGACCCAGGATGTTGAAGATGGTGCGCACGCCCAGCTCCTTGCGCACGGGCGCCACGTTCTTCATGGCCGGGTGGTGGTTGGGCGCGAACATGAAGCCGATGCCCACGTCGGCGATGCTGCGCGCGATCTGCTCGGGGCTGAGCTGGATGTTGACGCCCAGCGCCTCCATCGCGTCGGCGCTGCCGCTCTTGCTGCTGACGCTGCGCCCGCCGTGCTTGCTGACCTTGCCGCCCGCCGCCGCGACCACGAAGATGGAGCAGGTGGAGATGTTGAAGGTGTTGGCGCCGTCGCCGCCCGTGCCCACGATGTCCACCAGGTGGCGCGTGTCCTCCACATGGACCTTGTTGGAGAACTCGCGCATGACCTCGGCCGCGGCCGCGATCTCGCCGATGGTCTCCTTCTTCACGCGCAGGCCGGTGACGATGGCCGCCGTCATCACGGGCGACAGCTCGCCGCGCATGATCAGGCGCATCAGGTGCAGCATCTCGTCGTGGAAGATTTCGCGGTGCTCGATGGTGCGCTGCAGCGCTTCCTGGGGGGTGATCTGGGTCATTGCGGTGTCTCGGTTGGGTGCCGGCCTGCTCAGGCCTTCTGTTCCAGGAAATTCTTCAGCATGGCATGGCCGTGCTCGGTGAGGATGCTCTCGGGGTGGAATTGCACGCCCTCGATGGCCAGGCTGGTGTGGCGCACGCCCTGGATCTCGCCGTCCTCGCTGGTGGCCGTGATCTCCAGGCAGCCGGGCAGGCTGGAGCGGGCAATGGCCAGCGAATGGTAGCGGTTGACCGTGAACCGTTCGGGCAGGTCGGCGAACACGCCCTTGCGGTCGGTGGTGATGACGCTGGTCTTGCCATGCATCTGCTGGCCAGCGCGCACGATGTCGCCGCCGAAGGCCGCGCCAATGCTCTGGTGGCCCAGGCACACGCCCAGGATGGGCAGGCGGCCCGCGAAGTGCTGGATGGCCGCCACGGAAATGCCGGCCTCGGCCGGCGAGCAGGGGCCGGGCGAGATCACCAGGCGGTCGATCTTCTCGCGCTCGACCAGGGCGATCACCTCGTCCAGCGTGGCCTCGTCATTGCGCACCACGGTGACATCGGCACCCAGCTCGCCCAAGTACTGGACGATGTTGTAGGTGAAGCTGTCGTAGTTGTCGATCATCAGCAGTCTGGTCATACCGGCTCCTGGGTCTCAAAGGGAAAAACGGGTGGCGCGGGCATGCCGCAGCGAAGGCTGGCGCGGGAATGCGCGCAATGCTGCCTGGGTCTGGAAGGGGGAATCTGAGGGCATCTGGGCAATCTCCTGGGTTCTGGGAGCCGCCGTGCCGGGGAGCCATCTGCTGGGTGAGCCTTGCTGCCGTCACGGCGGCAAGGTGCGGTACGCAACCGCGACGACGTGCCGCTTCCTTATTGGAAGCGCCACCACTGTGCAACGATGATCGAAACGGGCGTACCGTTCATGGCTGTCTTGGATCGAGAGTTCAGGTGTCTGGAAGACGGGAATGCAGCAGGCTGCATGGCGAAGCATGCTAACACAGGGGCCGCGCAGCGTGGCGGGACGCCCCTGCGGGCGCCTCACTTCAGGAAGTCCGGCTGGTCGAACTTCTGCTTGAGGAAGCGCCCGTTGGCCAGCAGCGCCTGCGCATCGCTGGCCGCCACATGGGCCACCACCTGCTGCATCTGCCCGGCCAGCAGCGCCAGCTGCTCGGTCAGCAGCTGCCTGGCCGTCTTGCCATCCTGCACGGGCTGGGTGACACGGAACAGCGGCGGCAGCGCCGCATAGTGCGACAGCGTGGCGGGCAGGTACTGCAGCACAGTCTCGCGCACGGTGAACAGGCCGTCGTTGAAGACCGGGCCGGCGTCGGCCAGCGCAGGCAGCACCTCGTGCACCGAGCCGCGCACGCTGTCCAGGTGCTTTTGCATCTCGGGCGTGAGCATCGGGCAGGCCTTTTGCACCAGCTCATCGATGCGTTCGCGGATGTCCTCGGCGCTCCAGTGCTGCTGCAGCGCCCGCTCGAAGCTGGCGCCCGCCGGCTGCAGGGCCCAGCCCAGCAGCAGGCCCGCAACGTACAGGCCCAGCGTGATCCAGCCCCAGCCGGCACCGATCACGCCCGCAAACAGCAGCACCGGCCCCAGCAGGGCCAGCGCCAGGCCGGTGAGGTTGCCGTTGCCGTAGAAGAAAAGCTGCAGGCGGCGCATCAGGCGGGTCCGATCGCTGGCGGTGCTGTCACTGGTAGCCCCGGATTTCCTTGAACACCAGCGGCAGCCCGCTCTTGCCGGTGTTGCGCGCATCGAAGGCGCGCCCGCCCGTCAGCTCGGCCAGGGCCTGCATTTCGCCGGACTGCGCCTCGCCAAAGATGATGGGAAAGACGCGCACCAGCGGCGCGCCGCCGTCGCGCGCCATGCGCTGCTCGCGCTCGAACGCGGCCCAGTCGCGGCCTGCCGTGTTGGCGCCATCGGTCAGCAGCACGATGCTGACGAAGCGCTCGGGATCGGCCCTCAGTTCCTGGCGTGCCTGCTGCTGGGCCAGCGTGAGCGCGTCGTAGATGGCCGTGCCGCCGTCGGCCACCAGGCTGTCGGCATAGGCCAGCACCTGGGCGCTTGCGGCCTGCAGCTCGCCCGCCGCGAACTGCACGCGCGCGGGCTGGCCGACCAGGCCCGAGAACGGAATCAGCAGCACGCGCTCGCGCGCCTGGAAGGCGGCGTAGCGCTGGCTGGCGGCCGACGCCTCGGCGCCGGACAGCAGCTTGAGCGCCTCCTTCATCTGCGCCAGCCGCGCACCCTTCATGGAGCCGCTCACGTCCAGCACGAAGATGCTGGTGGCCGGGCGGCGCAGATCGCTCTGGTAGGCCGAGAGCACGGCATCGATCACCTCCAGCCGGTTCGGAAAGCTCAACTCCACCACGGGCGCCGTGGGCAGCGCCGGGCTGGCCTGTGCCTCGGGGCTGGCGGGGCGCAGCTGGGCCTGGCGCAGCGGCTGGCCCTGGAAGGCGGGGGCCTTGAACTGGGCGACCAGCCGGTCATAGTCGGCGCGGCGGCCGGCGTTGAGCAGCATCAGCGGATAGTCGGCCGAGATCACGCCGTCGCGCGGGTAGACCAGGGTCAGGCGGTCGGCGGCGGGCAGCTTCTCGTTCAGGCGCAGGATCACGGCCTCGTAGTTGACCAGCGCATCGACGGCGCCGGGCTCGCGCTCGAAGGCCTCGGCCAGCCAGCCGGAGCTGCCGGCGGTGAGCTTCTGGCCCGACAGAAAGTCCTTGAGCACCTTGGCATCGACCTCCCTGGCGTCCAGGTCCTCGGTCTTGCCGGCCACGGCCGAGGCCACGGCGAACAGTGCGCTCATGCCGGTGTTGGAACTGGCCGGATTGGTCATGCCGTAGCGCAGCCGGCCCTGGGCGGCAGCGCGTGCAATGCCGGCCCAGGTGGGCGGGGCCTTGTCCCAGCCCAGCTTTTGCAGCACGGGGGCCTTCACGCCCAGGGCCACGCGCGAGTAGAAAAGCTTTTCGCGTGCCAGCGGCTTGTTCGCCAGCGCCAGCGCGGGATAGGCGCCATTGGGCGGCAGGATGGCGTCGTACTGCTCGCCCGCATTGATGCGCTCGACCATCTCCAGCGTGCCTGCATAGCTGAGCTTGAGCGGCACGCCCGCCGCCGTGGCGGCCTGCTCCAGCGCGGGCGCCACGTCCTTGAGCTCGGAGCCGGCCAGCACGGTGAATGCACCCTGGGGACCGGCGGACGGATCGGACTTGGCGGCGGCCTGCGGCGCGGGTTCGGGCGACTTTCCGCAGCCGGCCAAAGACAGTCCAAAACCCAGCAGCAGAACGGCCGCCAGGCGCTGGAGCATGCTCACAGCACCACCTCGCCGGCGGGCGACTGCAGCGCCTCGCGCACGTCCTCGCGGCGGCTCTTTTCCAGATAGGCGCGGGACTTGTCCACCTCCTGCGACAGCGTGTCCACCGTGGTCTGCATGGAGGCCAGGGCCTTGACCTTGAAGTCGGCCATGGCGTCCATGGTCTGGTAGATGTTGCCGAAGGCCTGCTGCAGCCTGGCGATGTCGATGGTGCTGCTGGCCGCCTGCTCGTGGATCCTGCCGCTTTGCTCGCGCAGCAGCTCGCTGGTGCCGGCGATCAGGTTGCCCGTGGTGGTGTTCAGCGCCGTGATCTGGTCCAGCACCAGCTTCTGGTTGGCCAGCGCCTGCGCCACGATGACGGCCGTGCGCAACGCCGAGACCGTGGTGGTGGTCGCGCGGTCCACGCCCTTGGCCAGTTCGAGGTTGTTCTTGCGCACCAGGTCCAGTGCCAGGTAGCCCTGCACGTTCACCGCCATCTGGGTGAGCAGGTCGGTGACCTTCTGACGCGCGTAGAACAGCATGTCCTCGCGCACCACGCGCGCCTTTTCGGGGTCGCTGGCGTCCAGCTGTGCGGCCTTGGCATCCAGCGCCGCGTCCAGCTTCTTGCCGATGTGGATGTATTTTTCCAGCCGCTCCATCAGGCCCCACAGGTTGGCCTTTTCCTGCTCGATGGCGGCATTGTCGCGCAGCAGCTCGTCCTTGCCGCGCTTGAGGCTGTCGATGATGGCGTTCAGGTGGCTCTGGCTGGACTGGAACTTGTCGAAGTAGTCCACCAGCCGGTTGCCCATGGGGATCAGGCCCAGCAGCTTGCGCGGCTTGAACAGGTCGTCCTGGCGCGAGGGATCCAGCGCCTCCACCTGGCGGCGCAGGTCGATCAGGCCCTGGCCGATCTGGCTGCCCTGGTCGAACAGGCCGTTGTTCAGCGTCTTGACGGGACGCTCCAGCATGCGGCTGGAGACGGCGGCAGCGGCCTGCACCTCCTTGTTGCCCATGCCGTGGATGCGCTCGACCGCGCCCTTGAAGGCGGGCGACTGGCTGTCGTTGGCGGTGATGTCGTCGATGAACTGCGCCACCTGTGCGTCCAACTGCTGAACTTCCTCGGCCTTGAGGCGGACCTTGCCGCTGGCCGACTCGATGGGCACGGGCAGGGCGGGCGCAGGCGGCTCCAGCACGAAATCCTGCGCCTGTGCAGGCACGGCCACGGCGGCGCTGGCAGTGGTGGTCTGGGGGATGTTGCTCATCGGTTGCTCCTGGAACTTTCGGTCATTTGAAGCGCTGCTCCATGTCCACGATCATTCGCTCCAGCCACTCCTGGCTGGGCGGATCGATCACATCCACCAGCTGCGCGGGCGCCTGCACGCCCTGCCCGGCCCAGCGCTCGGGGCCGTGCGTGTCGCCGCCGGTGCGAAAGCCGTATTCCTGCGCCAATGCGCGCAGTTGCGGATCGGATTCGAGCAGCTGGCCCACGCGATCGCCCGCAGGCGTGTAGGGCACGAGCACATGCTTGGAATACAGCGTGGGCTGCGGGTAGAGCATCACCATCTCGCCGCTTCTGCGCTGCGGGTGGCGCAGCAGGAACTCCACCAGCTGCGATTCATAGGCCACCAGCAGCGGCGCCTTGCCCATGCCCAGGGCCAGGTAGTCCTCGAAGGGGCCGGCCGACGAGCTTTCCTGGAAGCCCTGGCGCAAAAACAGCGGCGCCACCTGCGGCAGCACGCGCTCCAGGTCGGCCGGGCTTTGCACCACCTGCTGGCCGTTGAGCACATAGCTGGCCAGCGCCAGGTACATGGCCGCGCTGTTGGAGCTGCGCACATCGGTGCTGGCGGGCAGCACGGCCTTGCCGGTGGCAAAGGCGCCGGAGGCCTTCAGGTCACGCCAGCGCGTGCCCTTGCCGGCCATGGCCAGCAGGGCGGGAAGATCGGTCACGAAATAGAAGTCGCCCTGCTTTTGCGCAACGCCGTTGGCGATCAGTATCTCGGCAATGGGCCGCCAGCTGGCGAACACGATGGGCGTGTAGAACGGCGTGTAGACCGTGCCGGCCCTGGCCGCCGCCTTGAGCTGGGCCGCAGCCGGCGCGCCCGAGGGAAAGCCGAAGTCGTACTGATTGGGGTCGTAGCTGTTGGCAATGCTGCGCGAGCCGGCCTTTTGCACCGTCACCGTCACGCCGTGGCGCGCCAGCACGTCGCGCACGCGCTCGTCCTGGAAGAAGGCTTCCTTCTCGGAGCCGATCAGGCCGCGTGCCGTCACGGGCTGCTGCTGCGTCAGCTGCGCCTGGCGGTCCTGCACCAGGGCCGTGCGCGAATACCAGATACCTCCGCCCACGGCCGCCAGCAGCAGCGCCGCCAGCCCCGCCGCCAAAGCACGGCGCGCGTTCATTGAGAGGCTCCGCCCTGGATGAAGGCAAGATGAAATTCGGTCATGAACGCGCGGGCCGTTGTCATGTTTTGTTCAAAAAAACTTCTTATACGGAAGTTTTGTGACACAACGACGACACGCAGCCCGGCCCGCGCCGCGACTACCTCAGCGCGACTACCTCAGCGCGAGTTGCTCGGTGAAGCTGCGCCCACCGGGCGTTTCGCGGTGCTGCTGGCTGCGGTGCTCCACCAGCCGGTCCCAGGTCTGCATCTGGCGCTCTTGCGTCTTGCGCAGCGCGCCGGTGACCTGCTTGCCGGTTGTCTCGATCAGCGTGGTGATGGTGCGGCTGTCCTGCACCTTGGTCAGGTCATAGTTGCCTGACTGCAAATCCAGCATGCTGCGGTTGCGCGCCTTTTTGGATTCGGCGTTCAGGGACTCGGTCACCACCTGGGCGATCGACTCGCCCTCCGTGCCGCGGGACTGCCGGTTGGTCTTCTGGCCCACCTGGTACTCGGCGCGGCCGATTTCGGTCACGGCGCCGAATTCATTGGTGTTCTCGAAATCACCGCTGAAGCTGGCCTGGAAATCGGCCAGGCCGCTTTGCAGGGACTGCACGGAACGCTCCAGCCCGGAGAGCGCGGCGATGGCGCCCGGCGCGGCCGGCGCCTGCGCGTTGTGCAGCTGACTGAAGGCACTCTTGAACATGTCCACCAGCGCCGCATCCGCACGGCCGCGCTGCGCGGCGGCATCAAAGCGCTTCAGATGCTGGTCCAGCGCGGCCTGGCGCTGCGAAGCGCTGGCGCCCACGGGGGCACCGGACTCCAGGTTGACGGCCAGCTCGCCCGCCGCGCCCTTCATCGCCACCGAACGGCCATCGGCGCCCAGATGCAGGCTGAACGAGGACAGGGGCTGCGAAGGCTTGGGGTTCTTGATGTCCAGGTCCAGGCCGGACAGCACGCTGCGGTCGAAGTCCATCAGCTTGCCCAGCTGCAGCTGGGGCTTGCCCGGCTTTCCCAGGCCTTCCAGCGCTTCGTCCAGCCCGTCGGCCAGCTGGGCAATGGCCGCGCTCTCGGCCTTGCTCAAGCGGCCGGAACTCTTGACCTCGACCCGCAGCCCGCTGCTGCTGCCCGCTTCGCTGCCGTCGTTCGTGGCAATCCGCAGCTCCACGGTCTGGCCCGATTGCGTGCGGATCTTCAGGCTCACGGTGGCAGCGCCCACGGACACATCGCTCAGTGCGGACTTGTCCAGGGCCTGCGCATCCGCGCTGCCTGCGACGGAGTCGGCCTCCGTGGGCGCCTGGTACTCCGCAACCGCCTGTTGGTAGTCCGACGGCGTCGCCGCAAAGCGCGACAGCAGGGCGCCGCCCAGGCCGCGCCAGCGGTCGGCCAGGCTGGCCGATGGCCCCAGGCCCAGGTTGCGTGCCATCAGGGTGCTGATGTCGTCCCTGTCTTGCGAAGCCCAGGCCCGGGCCAGCCTGAACTGGCCCAGTTCCACGGGCTGCGGTTTGGCATAGATGACGCTGGACCCCGGGGACTGGCCCAGCGTGACCTGCGTGCCCGGGTCGGCGGGTACAGCAGTTGCCGCGGTCGCTGACGACCGCACGGACACCGTGGGCCGCATGCCCGCTGCGCTGGCGGCAAAGCTGGCGCCGGTGGATGAAATGCTGGTCATGGATTGATCGTCTTCCTTCGGTCTTGTCCTGACTGAATGTGGCGGCCCAGGCCTTTGCAGGCAGGGGATTTTCTCTGTTCATGGACCATCGGCAGATTTCCGGTCTTCTTTACCTCCTGTGCACCAATATGGTGTGAATACCCCGCATTCGCTGAAAGCCGGCCAATACAGGGAATTTTCGGAAGGAGGCGCAAAAGGTGCGATGGGCGAGCCGGGCAGAGCAACCGGCCGCAGGCCACATCCTCCCATTGACGTCGCTCTCTTTGACCTGAGTCAAGCCTATGGATTGAACTGCATCGATATAACGAAACGGCATCGCCAAAAACGGTCGCTGCAGTGCAACATAGATAGAATAAAAAAGAACAAGAGATGATATTTGCATGCAAACCTTTGCTTTTGCACGCATCAAAACAAGCTATCAAATTCTTTGGAATCACAGGAAATACAAACATTCGCCATGGCGCATATGTTTGCAATGGAGTGCCATGGCCCGTGGTTCCTGACGAAGCCGCCCCGGGTGGCCTGTTTCCCGGCAGACCTTCTGATCTGGAGCATTCGAGATGACGCTATTGGCTGGCAAAAAAGGCCTGATCGTCGGCATCGCCAACCGCGACAGCATTGCCTGGGCCTGTGCCCGGGCCATGCATGCGGCGGGCGCCGAGATCGGCGCGACCTGGCAGAACGACAAGGCCCGTGTGCATGTGGAGCCCTTGCTCGACGAGATCGGTGCCGGGCTGCGCATGCCGCTGGACGTGGGCGACGACGAACAGATGCGCGCACTGTTCGATGCCGCCGCCGTGCGCTGGGGCCGGCTGGACTTCGTGCTGCACGCCGTGGCCTATGCCCCGCGCGAGGACCTGCAGGGCCGCGTGGTGGACAGCTCCCGCGAGGGCTTTGCGCTGGCCATGGACATCTCCTGCCACTCTTTCATCCGCATGGCCCACCTGGCCGAGCCGCTGATGGCCGCCAGCGGCGGCAGCCTCATGACGCTGAGCTACCTGGGCGCCAGCGAGGTCATGCCGCACTACGGAATCATGGGCCCGGTCAAGGCCGCGCTGGAGTCCACCACGCGCTATCTGGCGGCCGAGCTGGGCCCCTCGCGCATCCGCGTCAATGCCGTCTCGCCCGGGCCCATCGCCACGCGCGCGGCCTCGGGCATTGCCGCGTTCGATGAACTCGTGGCCGACAGCGTGCGCCGCTCGCCCATTGCCGGCGAACTGCGGCCCGACGACGTGGGGCCGCTGTGCGCCTTCCTGGCCTCGGACGGGGCGCGCGCCATCACGGGCTGCACGCTGTATGTCGATGGCGGCCACCACATCCTCAACTAGCGGCTGCCGCACCGGCGCCCCGCAGCACTGCAGATGACCCTCCCATTCCCCCGAACCGCCACCGCCGCGCTGGCAGCCGCACTGGCCGCCGCCCTGGCGGGATGTGCCTCCCTGGCGCCGCCGCATGAGTCGCCGCCCCTGCCCACGCCCGAGGCCTGGCCTGCCCATCTGCAGGCGGGCGCCCAGGGTGTCGCCGCCGCCGGCCTGCCCTGGCGCGAGTACTTCACCGACCCCGTGCTGCGCCAGCTGATCGCCACCGCGCTGGAGCACAACCGCGACCTGCGCGTGGCCGCGCTGCGCGCCGAAGAGGCGCGCGCGGCCTTCCAGATCCAGCGCTCCGAGCTGTTCCCGGCCATTGGCGTGGGCGGCCAGGCCGCACGGGCACGCGTGCCTGGCGACCTCAACCTCTCGGGCCGCTCCGTGGTCAGCGGCGAGTACCGCGCCGAGGTCGGCTTCAGCAGCTGGGAGCTGGACCTGTGGGGCCGCGTGCGCAGCCTCAAGGACGCGGCCCTGCAGACCTGGCTGGCCAGCGATGCGGGACGCCACGCCGTGCAGACCGCGCTGATCGCCCAGGTGGCCGACGGCTACCTGGGCCTGCGCGAGCTGGACGAGCGCGTGGCCATTGCGCGCGAGACGCTGGCCACGCGCCAGGAATCCTTCCGCATCTTCACGCGCCGCGAGGCCGTGGGCGCCAGCTCGCGCCTGCAGCTGGCCCAGGTCCAGACCCTGCTGACCCAGGCGCAGGCCCTGCTGGCCCAGCTGGAGCTGGCACGCGCGCAGCAGCTGCATGCCCTGGCGCAACTGGTCGGCGCCCATCCGGGCCCGCTGCCCGCCGCCGCGCCCTTTGACGACGCCCTGGTGCTGGCCGAGCTGCGGCCGGGCCTGCCCTCGGAACTGCTCACGGCGCGGCCCGACATTGCCGCGGCCGAGCACCAGCTGCGCGCGGCCCGGGCGCAGATCGGCGCGGCGCGCGCCGCCTTCTTCCCGCGCATTGCGCTCACGGCCCGCTGGGGCACGGCCAGTGCCGAGCTGGACGGCCTGTTCGACGGCGGCAGCCGCGCCTGGGCCTTCGTGCCCACGGTGTCCCTGCCCATCTTCGACGGCGGCCGGCGCCGCGCCAACCTGGAGCTGGGAGAGATCCGCAGCGACATGGCCGTGGCCCAGTACGAGAAAGCCATCCAGACCGCCTTCCGCGAGGTGGCCGATGGCCTGGCCGCGCGCCGCTGGCTGTCCGAGCAGATCACCGTGCAGCGCACCGCCGTGCAGGCCCAGGCCGAGCGTGCGCGGCTGGCGCAGCTGCGCTACGACAACGGCTCGGCCGCCTACCTGGAGGTGCTGGACGCCCAGCGCGACCTGCTGGCCGCACGCCAGCAACTGGTGCAGGCGCGGCGCGCCCTGCTGTCCAGCCAGGTGGGCCTGTATGCCGCCCTGGGCGGCGGCAGCGGCACCGAACCTGCCGCGCTGCCCGCCACCCTGCCGGCAACGCCTGCCGATCCCCCGAATTCCTGAAGCCTCCGGACCCGCCCATGGACAAGAACACCTCTCTGAAGAACAAGATCGTGCCGATCGCCGCCGTGGCGGTCCTGGCCCTCGTGGCCTGGTGGGCCTGGAAGACCTTCACGCCCAAGGGCCCCGGCGAGGGCTTCGTCGGCAGCAACGGCCGTGTCGAGGCCACCGAGATCGACATCTCCACCAAGCTGCCCGGCCGCGTGGAGGAAATCCTGGTGCGCGAGGGCGACTTCGTGCAGGCTGGCCAGCCCGTGGCACGCATGCAGATCGACACCCTGCGCGCCCAGCGCCAGGAAGCCGACGCCATGCGCCAGCAGGCCGAGCACGGCGTGGCCGCGGCCGAGGCCCAGGTCACCCTGCGCCGCAGCGACCTGGCCGCCGCGCAGGCCCTGATCGTGCAGCGCGAGACCGAGGTGGACGCCGCGCAGCGCCGCTTCAAGCGCTCGGAAACGCTGGCGCGCGAGGGGGCCTCTTCGGTGCAGGAGCTCGATGACGACCGCGCCCGCGTGCGTGGCAGCGAGGCGGCGCTGGCCGCCACGCGCGCCCAGGCCGCCGCCGCCCAGGCCGCCGTGAAGGCGGCCGAGGCCCAGGTGGTCGGCGTGCGCTCCCAGGTGCAGGCCGCAACGGCCACGGTGGCGCGCGTGCAGGCCGACATCGACGACGGCGTGCTCAAGGCCCCGCGCGACGGCCGCGTGCAGCTGCGCGTGGCCCAGCCCGGCGAGGTGCTGGGCGCAGGCGGGCGCGTGCTCAACCTGCTGGACCTGTCCGATGTCTACATGACGTTCTTCGTGCCCGAGACCGCCGCCGGCCGCATTGCCCTGGGCAGCGAGGTGCGCCTGGTGCTGGACGCCGCGCCCGAGTACGTGATCCCGGCCCGCGTCTCCTTCGTCGCCAGCCAGGCCCAGTTCACGCCCAAGACCGTGGAGACCGCCAGCGAGCGCCAGAAGCTGATGTTCCGCGTGCGCGCCCAGATCCCGCCGGAGCTGCTGCGCCGCCATCTGGAACAGGTCAAGACCGGCGTGCCCGGCATGGCCTGGCTGCGCACCGATGCCAGCCATGAGTGGCCCGCCAACCTGGCCATCAAGCTGCCAGCCCAGCCCGCGCAATGAGCGAGAGCACGACACCCCATGCCAGCGGCTGGGTTGTGCGCCTGAAGGGCGTGCACCAGCGCTATGGCCAGGTCCAGGCCCTGGCGGGCATTGACCTGGACATTCCCGAAGGCCGCATGGTCGGCCTGATCGGGCCGGACGGGGTGGGCAAATCCAGCCTGATGGCCCTGATCTCCGGGGCACGCAAGATCCAGGAAGGCAGCGTCGAGGTGCTGGGCGGCGACATGGCCCAGCGCCGCCACCGCGAGGCCGTCTGCCCGCGCGTGGCCTACATGCCGCAGGGCCTGGGGCGCAACCTCTATCCCACGCTGTCGGTGGAGGAGAACCTGCAGTTCTTCGCGCGCCTGTTCGGCCATGACGCGGCCGAGCGGCGCCGCCGCATCGACGATCTCACCCAGGCCACGGGCCTGCGCAAATTCCTGGAGCGGCCGGCCGGCAAGCTGTCGGGCGGCATGAAGCAGAAGCTGGGCCTGTGCTGCGCGCTGATCCACGACCCCGACCTGCTGATCCTGGACGAGCCCACCACGGGCGTGGACCCGCTGGCGCGCGCCCAGTTCTGGGACCTGATCGCGCGCATCCGCCGCCAGCGCCCCGGCATGAGCGTGCTGGTGGCCACGGCCTACATGGACGAGGCCCAGCGCTTCGACTGGCTGGTGGCCATGGACGAGGGCCGCGTGCTGGCCACGGGCACGCCGGCCGAGCTGCTGCAGCGCACGGCCAGCCGCTCGCTGGAAGAGGCCTTCATCGCCCTGCTGCCCGAAGAGAAAAAGCGCGGCCATGCGCCCGTGACCATAGCGCCCCTGCCCGAGGGCGGCGAGGACGACATCGCCATCGAGGCCAGGGACCTGACCATGCGCTTTGGCGACTTTGTCGCCGTGGACCATGTGTCCTTCCGCATCCGCCGCGGCGAGATCTTCGGCTTCCTGGGCTCCAACGGCTGCGGCAAGAGCACCACCATGAAGATGCTGACCGGCCTGCTGCCGGCCAGCAAGGGCCAGGCCTGGCTGTTCGGCCAGCCCGTGGACCCGCGCGACATCGACACGCGCCGCCGCGTGGGCTACATGACCCAGGCGTTCTCGCTGTACGGCGAGCTGACCGTGCACCAGAATTTGGTGCTGCATGCGCGCCTGTTCGGCGTGCCCGAGGTGGACATTCCCGCGCGCGTGGCCGAGATGCTGCAGCGCTTCGACCTGCAGGCCGCGCAGCACAGCCTGCCGGCCGCCCTGCCGCTGGGCATGCGCCAGCGCCTGTCGCTGGCCGTGGCCATGGTGCACAAGCCCGAGCTGCTCATCCTGGACGAGCCCACCTCGGGCGTGGACCCCGTGGCGCGCGACGGCTTCTGGCGCCTGCTGGTGGAGCTGTCGCGGCGCGACCGCGTGACCATCTTCATCTCCACCCACTTCATGAACGAGGCCGAGCGCTGCGACCGCATGTCCATGATGCATGCGGGCAAGGTGCTGGACAGCGACACGCCCGCGCGCCTGGTGGCCAAGCGCGGCGCGGCCACGCTGGAGGAAGCCTTCATCGGCTACCTGGTCGAGGCCGGTGGCGGCGAGGCCCCGGCCGAGGAACAGCAGGCCGCACCGGCCACGCCCGCTGCCGTGGAAACGCACACCGCGCGCCGCCGCCATTTCAGCGCCCAGCGCATGCTCAGCTATGTCTGGCGCGAAGCGCTGGAGCTGCAGCGCGACCCGGTGCGCGCCACGCTGGCCCTGGTGGGCTCGCTGATCCTGATGTTCGTGATGGGCTACGGCATCAGCCTGGACGTGGAGGACCTGCGCTTTGCCGTGCTGGACCGCGACCAGACCACCATCAGCCGCAGCTATGCGATGAGCCTGTCGGGCTCGCGCTACTTCATCGAGCAGCCGCCACTGACCGACTACGACGCACTGGACCGCCGCATGCGCAGCGGCGAGCTGACCCTGGCCATCGAGATCCCGCCGGGCTTTGCGCGCGATGTGCTGCGCGGCGGCTCCGTGCAGGTGGGCGCCTGGTTCGACGGCGCCATGCCCACGCGCGCCGAGACCGTGCGCGGCTACCTGCAGGGCATCCACCAGCACTGGCTGACCGAGCAGGCCCGCGAGCGCCTGGGTGTGACGCCAGCCGGCCTCATCGACATCCAGACGCGCTTTCGCTACAACCCCGACGTGCGCAGCCTGCCGGCCATGGTGCCGGCCGTCATGCCCCTGCTGCTGCTGCTTTTGCCGGCCATGCTGACGGCGCTGGCCGTGGTGCGCGAGAAGGAAAGCGGCTCCATCACCAACCTCTACGTCACGCCGGTCACGCGCACCGAATTCCTGCTGGGCAAGCAACTGCCCTATGTGGTGCTGGCCATGCTGAACTTCCTGCTGATGTGCCTGATGGCCGTCACCCTGTTCGGCGTTCCCGTGACGGGCAGCTTTGCCACGCTGGCCCTGGCGGCGCTGATCTTCAGCGGCGCCTCCACGGGCTTCGGCCTGCTGGCCTCCACGCTGACGCGCAGCCAGATCGCCTCGATGTTCCTGGTGCTGATCGGCACGCTGATCCCCACCACGCAGTTCGCGGGCCTGGTCGATCCCGTGTCCTCGCTGGAGGGGGCGGGCCGCATCATCGGCGAGGTCTATCCGGCCAGCCACATGATCGCCATCAGCCGCGGCGTGTTCAGCAAGGCGCTGGGATTTCGGGAGCTGGCCGGCTCGTTCGGGCCGCTGCTGCTGTCCGTGCCGGTGATCCTGGGGCTGGCCATTGCACTGACCAGAAAGCAGGAGAGCTGACATGCGCACCCGCCTTTTCTCCAACATCTACCGGCTGGGCGTCAAGGAGCTGTGGAGCCTGTGGCGCGACCCCGTGCTGCTGGTGCTCATCGCCTATGTGTTCACGGTCTCCATCTACACGGCGGCCACGGCCATGCCCGAGAGCCTGCACAACGCGCCCATCGCCATCGTGGACGAGGACGGCTCGCCGCTGTCGCAGCGCATCGCGGGCGCCTTCTATCCGCCGCAGTTCGCGCCGCCGGCCATGATCGACCGCACGCAGATGGACCCGGGCATGGACTCGGGCACCTACACCTTCGTGCTCAACATCCCGCCCAACTTCCAGCGCGACGTGCTGGCGGGCCGCGCCCCCGAGCTGCAGCTGAACGTGGACGCCACGCGCATGAGCCAGGCCTTCACGGGCAACAGCTATGTGCAGCAGATCGTCACGGCCGAAGTCAGCGAGTTCGTGCGGCGCTTTCGGGGCGCCACCGCCCTGCCCGTGGACCTGGTGGTGCGCGCGCGCTTCAATCCCGCGCTGGACAAGGTCTGGTTCGGCGGGCTGATGCAGATCATCAACAACGTGACCATGCTGTCCATCATCCTCACGGGCGCGGCCCTGATCCGCGAGCGCGAGCACGGCACGGTGGAGCACCTGCTGGTCATGCCGGTGACACCGACCGAGATCATGCTGGCCAAGATATGGTCCATGGGACTGGTCGTGCTGGTCACCGCCTTTGCCTCGCTCAACCTCGTGGTGCGCGGCGCCCTGGGCGTTCCCATCGAAGGCTCGCTGCCGCTGTTCCTGGCGGGGGCCGCGCTGTGCCTGTTCGCCACAACGTCGCTGGGGATCTTCCTTGCCACGCTGGCGCGCAACATGCCACAGTTCGGCATGCTGCTGGTGCTCGTGCTGCTGCCGCTGCAGTTGCTGTCGGGCGCCATGACGCCGCGCGAAAGCATGCCCGAGCTGGTGCAGAACATCATGCTGGCCGCGCCGACCACCCACTTTGTCGAGCTGTCGCAGGCCATCCTCTACCGCGGGGCGGGGCTGGACGTGGTCTGGAAGCCCTTCCTCGCGCTGGCCGCGATCGGCTCGGTGCTGTTCGCCCTCACGCTGACGCGTTTTCGCAAGACCATCAGCCAGATGGCCTGATTTCGTTCCCGCCGCCAAGGCATCTTTCCATCTCGACCAGCAAGGAGTTTCATATGAGCGCACAGACCATTCCCCTCCATCTGCTCAAGGCCCAGCTTGAACTGCAGCTGCACCTGGGCCGGCTGCTGCAGGAAAGCGGCCAGCAGTGGCTGGAGCATGCCGCACGCAACGGCCCCGAGCGCATCGCCGAGACCGGCAGCGAGATCGAAGGCGTGCAGCAGACCAGCAGCTGGCAGGAGCTGGCTACCCTGCCCGCCCAGGCCTTCTGGCGCCACGCCCATCTGCGCATGGGCCATGCCCAGGCCCTGGCCCAGACCGCCATGGCCAGCCAGATGACCCTGGCCCAGGGCGTGCAGCAGGCCGTGCACGACTGGCAGCAACAGGTGGCAGCCACGCTGGGCAACGGCACCCAGGGCGTGGCCGACACCGCCGTGCCGTGGAGCGACCTGCTCGCCCGCTGGACCTCGGCCGTGCAGTCCGTGGCCCAGCCCGCCCATGCGGCGCAGCAGCCCGCCCATGCGGCGCAGCAGCCCATTGCGGCAGCGGCCGCCGAAACGGCCCGTGACACCACAGCCCAGGGCTGACGGACCCAAGGAAGCCGCCGCGCGGCCCCGCAGGTCCGGGGCCGCATGGCGGCCATCCGCGACCAGCCACACGCACACGCACACGCAATCTACGAGCAGGGCATGACATGCCGGTAAAGGAGTGGGCCAGATGAACGAGAACCTGCAGAGCCACGACACCGTGGATGTGGGAGGGATGTGGGGCGATCCGCTGAAGCTGTCGCAGGCAGCCGCGCAGTACGCCACCGATGCCTGGCAGCGCTCGCTGCTGTATGCCGACATCCGGCGCCAGCGCGGCAACCAGTACCGCGAGCACCTGGCCGAGGAAGTGCCCAACGTACTGAGCTTCCAGGCCGAGATCGTGATGTCGGGCCTGGACCTGCCGCGCCCCGTCAACTACGGCCTGGCACGCATCGCGCCCATGGAGGGCACGGTCATCGACCCGGCCAAGCGCCCCTTCATCGTCGTCGATCCGCGCGCGGGCCACGGCCCCGGCATCGGCGGCTTCAAGCCAGACAGCGAGATCGGTGCCGCGCTCAAGGCCGGCCATCCCTGCTACTTCGTGGGCTTCCTGCCCGACCCCGTGCCCGGCCAGTCCGTCGAGGACGTGATGCGCGCCGAGGCCCAATTCGTGCGCAAGGTCGCCGAGCTGCACCCCGAGAGCCGGGGCAAGCCCGCCGTCATCGGCAACTGCCAGGCCGGCTGGCAGATCCTCATGACGGCCGCCGTCTGGCCCGAGCTGTTCGGCCCCATCATCGTGGCCGGCGCTCCGCTGTCGTACTGGGCCGGCGACAACCCCATGCGCTACGGCGGCGGCCTCATGGGCGGCAGCTGGATGACGGCACTGACCAGCGACCTGGGCGCAGGCCGCTTCGACGGCGCATGGCTGGTGCAGAACTTCGAGAACCTCAACCCGGCCAACACGCTGTGGGAAAAGCAGTACCAGGTCTATGCCGACGTGGACACCGAGGGGCCGCGCTACCTGGGCTTCGAGAAGTACTGGGGCGGCTATGTCTTCCTGGAAGGCCGCGAGATGCAGTACATCGTGGACAACCTGTTCATCGGCAACCGGCTGGCCACGGCCGAGCTGACGACCTCGGACGGCGTGCGCATCGACCTGCGCAACATCCGCTCGCCCATCGTGGTGTTCTGCTCGCACGGCGACAACATCACGCCGCCGGGCCAGGCCCTGGGCTGGATCACCGACCTGTACCGCGACGACGAGGACATCGCCGCCCACGACCAGACCATCGTCTTCGCCACGCATGACAGCATCGGCCACCTGGGCATCTTCGTCTCGGGCGCCGTGGGCCGCAAGGAGCACCGCGAGTTCGCGGCGCACATCGACATCATCGACCTGCTGCCCGCCGGCATCTACCGCGCCGAGATCGCCGACCGCCCGGCCGGTGTGCCGCCGCAGGATCTGACCGACGCCGCCTACCTGATGAAGATCCGCCGCAGCGACCTGGCCGAGGTACGCGGCATCGTCCGGCCCGACCCCGAAAGCGAGCGCCACTTCGCCGCTGCCGCGCGCGTCTCCGAAATCAACCTGGCCCTGTACCGCAACACCGTGCAGCCCTGGGTGCAGGCTCTGTCCACGCCGCTGTCTGCGCGCTGGCTGCAGGCCATGCACCCGCTGCGCGTGGGCTATGAATGCTGGTCGGACTCGCACCCGCTGGCGCCCGTCGTGGTCCAGGCCGCCGAGCATGCGCGCGAGGACCGCCACCCCGTCGAGCCCGACAACCCCTTTCTGAAGGCGCAGCAGGCCATGTCGCAGGCCGTGGTGCATATGCTCGACACCTACCGCGACCAGCGCGACGCCATGCAGGCGCGGCTGTTCCACGCCATCTATGGATCACCGCTGGTCCAGGCCCTGGCCGGCCAGAGCCGGCAGGACGACGGCCCGCCGCGCCCGCACCCGGGCGAATCGCCCGAGCACTGCCTGTACATGCGCCAGGAACTGGCGCGGCTGCACGAAAGCGTGGGCCAGGGCGGGCTGTACGAGGCCGTCATCCGCGCCCTGTTCCACGTGCTGCGCGCCCGCGGCGAGGCCGATGAACGCCACTTCCGCCACGCCTGGCGGCTGCTGCAGGACCACCTGGGCGGCGTGCCGCCCGACATGGCCCGGTTCCGCCGCATCGTGCGCCGCCAGGCCCTGCTGATGCAGCGCGAGCCCGACGCCGCCATGGCCGGCATCACCCAGTTGCTGGCCGCCTCGCCGGCGGCCGATATCCGCTGGGGCATGACCACGGTGGACGAGCTGGCCAACCAGGGCGGCAACCTCAGCGATGCTGAGCACCAGCGCCTGCTGCAGGCCATGGCGCATTTCGTGCAGGCGCTGGAGGTGGCGCAGGCCAGGGAGGCTCCCAGCGAGGCGGCCCCGCCCGAAGCACCAGCCGCCAAGCCCACCCCGCGCGCACCGGCCAGTCGCGCGCACACCGGTACCCGAAAGAAGCGATGAACCTCTCCCCTGCCTCAGATGCGGCCCTGCCGCCCGAAGACCTGGCCCTGCTGCGCAACCACAGCTTCGACGAGCTGGACGTGGGCGACAGCGCCAGCCTGCAACGTACGCTGAGCACGCAGGACCTGCGCCTGTTCGCCGCCCTGTCGGGCGCGGCCGTGGCCGACGGCGCTGGTGCCGGTGCCGGTGCCGGTGCCGGTGCTGGCACGGTTGCCGGCGCCGACGATGACGACACGGCCCTGATCGCCCATGGCATGTGGGGCGGCATGCTGCTGGCCTCGGTTCTGGGCACGCGCCTGCCCGGCCCCGGCACCACCCTGGTCGGCCAGACGCTGCGCTTTCTGGCGCCGCTGGCCGCAGGCGACCGGCTGACCGTGCGCGTGCAGGTGCTGGCCAAGCAGGCCGAGCAGCGCCAGGTCACGCTGGCCGTGGCCTGCACCAACCAGCATGGCACCGCCGTGATCGAGGGCCAGGCCACCGTGCATGCACCTGCGCGCCACATCGAGCGCCAGCGCACCAGCCTGCCCGAGATCCGCCTGGAAGCCGGTGGACGCGACGGCCTGCAGCGCCTGCTGGCCCATGTGGCCGGCCTGCCGCCCATCCGCGTGGCCGTGGTCCATCCCTGCGACGAGCCCAGCCTCTCGGCCGCGCTGGACGCGCGCCGCGAAGGCCTGATCGACCCCGTTCTGGTGGCCCCGCGCGCGCGGCTGGAGGCCGTGGCGGCAGAGCATGGGCTGGACCTGGGCGGCCTGCGCATCGAGGACGTGCCGCACAGCCACGCCGCCGCCACGCGCGGCGCCGAGCTGGCCGCCTGCGGCGAGGTCGAGGCCATCATGAAAGGCAGCCTGCACACGGACGAGCTCATGGCCGAGGTGGTGGCCGCCGCCGCCGGCCTGCGCACCAAGCGCCGCGTCAGCCACTGCTTCGTGCTGCAGACGCCGCACTACCCGCGCCCCTTCATCGTCACCGACGCGGCCATCAACCTCGCGCCCGACCTGCAGCAAAAGGCCGACATCGTGCGCAATGCCATCACCCTGGCCCATGCCATCGGCGTGCCCGAGCCCAAGGTCGCCATCCTGGCCGCCGTGGAGACCGTGAGCCCGCACATGCCGGCCACGCTGGACGCCGCCGCGCTGTGCAAGATGGCCGACCGGGGCCAGATTTCGGGCGGCGTGCTCGATGGGCCATTGGCCTTCGACAACGCCGTGTCCATGGCCGCCGCGCGCACCAAGGGCATCGATTCGCCCGTGGCGGGCCAGGCCGACATCCTGGTCGTGCCAGACCTGGAAAGCGGCAACATGCTGGCCAAGCAGCTCATGTACATGGGCGAGGCGGCCAGCGCCGGCATCGTCATGGGCGCCAAGGTGCCCGTGATCCTGACCAGCCGCGCCGACAGCCGCGCCTCGCGCATCGCCTCCTGTGCCATCGCCCTGCTGCTGGCCCACCGCTACCGGAACTCCCCGCCATGATCTCCGCCCACACCGCATCCTCCCCCGCCCGCGAACTGGTCGTGGTGCTCAACTGCGGCTCGTCCAGCATCAAGTTCGCCGTCTTCGACGGCGCACAGCGCCCGCTGCCGCGCAAGCCGCTGTGGAACGGCAAGGTCCAGGGCATAGGCGGGCCCGCGCCCGACTTCGGCGAGAGCGGCGTGCCGCCCTTCGCCATTGCCCTTGACGCGGCCCACCCCTACCGCGCCGCGCTGCAGCTGATCCGCGAGCGCATCACCGCGCGCCTGGCGCAGCTGGACGGCGCCCGCGTGGCCGCCATCGCCCACCGCGTGGTGCACGGCGGCAGCCGCTACTTCGAGCCCGTGCGCGTCGATGCCGGCGTGCTGGCCGACCTCAAGGCCTTCATCCCGCTGGCGCCGCTGCACCAGCCCTTTGCGCTGGAGGCCATGGACATCCTGCTGCGCGAGCGGCCCGAACTGGTGCAGGTGGCCTGCTTCGACACCGCCTTCCACCACACGCTGCCCAAGGTCGAGCAACTGCTGCCCCTGCCGCACGCGGCCTGGGAGCGCGGGCTGCGGCGCTACGGCTTCCATGGCCTGTCCTACGAATACATGGCCACCGCCCTGCCCGAGCGG
The DNA here is from genome assembly GCF_014170385.1 of Delftia sp. UME58. Lineage (NCBI taxonomy): Bacteria > Pseudomonadati > Pseudomonadota > Betaproteobacteria > Burkholderiales > Comamonadaceae > Delftia > Delftia sp. UME58. The sequence goes on along the minus strand of NZ_LZZV01000088.1, from coordinate 85,853 downwards.
CATGGCGACCTGGCACGCGGGCGCACCCTTGTGGCCCACCTGGGCAGCGGCGCCAGCCTGTGCGCCATGCAGGGCCTGCAAAGCGTGGCGACGACCATGGGCTTCTCGGCGCTGGACGGCCTGATGATGGGCACGCGCACGGGCGCGCTGGACCCCGGCGCCGTGATCTACCTGATGGAAATCGAAAAGCTCAGCCTGCAGGAAGTGGGCCGCATCCTGTACCACGAGTCCGGCCTGCTGGGCGTCTCGGGCACCTCGTCCGAGCCGCGCGTGCTGCTGCCGCTGGAGTCGGGTGGCGATGCCCAGGCCGAACGTGCCCGCGATGCGCTGGCCCTGTACGTGCGGCGCATCGTGCGCGAGATCGGCGCCCTGGTCGCCGTGCTGGGCGGCCTGGATCTGCTGGTGTTCACCGCAGGCGTGGGCGAGCACAGCGCCGAGATACGGCGGCGCGTGTGCGAGGGCCTGGGTTTTCTGGGCCTGCGGCTGGACGCCGAGGCCAATGCGCGCGATGCGGCCGTGATCTCGGCCACCGGCAGCGCCGTCACCGTGGGCGTGGAGCCCACGAACGAGGAATGGGTGGCAGCGCGCCATGCGCTGCGCTGGCTGCCGGGCTAGGAACGATCGTCCTGCGCACCGCCTTCGCGCAGCCGCGCGAACTCGCGGTGCTCGTAGGCAATGCATTCCTCCATGAGGTGGCGGTACACCGCCTCCATCATGTCGGGCTGGCCGCCCTCGGCGGCCGTGCGCTCGCGCACGCGGCGCACGATGGCCTCGATCCGGCCCTCGTCGCGCACCTGGGCCGCATCGGCCTTGATGCGCGCGGCCTGCTGCATGTAGCCCATGCGCGTGACCAGCAGCGGCACCAGCACATCGTCCAGCGCATCCACATTGCGGCGCACATCCAGCATGTCGGTGCAGTGCTGCACCAGGTCGATGGCGCGTCGGGCGTGGTCCGTGCTCATTCCAGTCCTTCCTCCACCAGCTCGGCCGCGCGCATCAGTGCGCGGGCCTTGTGCTCGGTCTCTTTCCACTCCATCTCGGGCACGGAATCGGCCACCACGCCGGCCGCCGCCTGCACGTAGAGCGTACCGTCCTTGATCACGCCCGTGCGGATGGCAATGGCCAGGTCCATGTCGCCCGCAAAGCTGAGGTAGCCGCAGGCGCCGCCATAGATGCCGCGCTTGGTCGGCTCCAGCTGGTCGATGACCTCCATGGCATGCACCTTGGGCGCGCCCGTCAGCGTGCCGGCCGGGAAGGTGGCCTTGAACACGTCCATGTTGTCCATGCCGTCGCGCAGAATGCCCTCCACGTTGCTGACGATGTGCATCACGTGGCTGTAGCGCTCCACGGCAAAGGCCTCGGTCACCTTCACGCTGCCCGTCTTGGCGATGCGGCCGATGTCGTTGCGCGCCAGATCGATCAGCATCACGTGCTCGGCGCGTTCCTTGGGGTCGGCCACCAGCTCCTTCTCGGTGGCCTTGTCGGCCTCGGGCGTGGCGCCGCGCGGGCGCGTGCCGGCCAGCGGGCGGATGGTGACCTTCTGGCCCTCGTCCGTGCCCTCCTGGCGCACCAGGATCTCGGGGCTGGCGCCCACCACATGGAAATCGCCCAGGTGGTAGTAGTACATGTAGGGGCTGGGATTGAGCGATCGCAGCGCACGGTACAGGCTCAAGGGGCTGGCCGTGAAGCGCTTGTGGATGCGCTGGCCCACCTGCACCTGCATGAAGTCGCCCGCGGCGATCAGCTCCTTGGCCTTCTCCACGGCCGCCAGGTAGTCTTCCTTGGCAAAGCTGCGCTGGGCCGGATGGCTCTCACCGGCCTTGATCTGCGGCGCGCTGACCGAGTAGCGCAGCAGATCCTTCAACTGGCGCAGCCGCTTCTTGGCGCGCGTATAGGCCTCGCTCTCGCCGGGGTTCGCATAGACGATCAGGTACAGCTTGCCCGACAGGTTGTCGATCACCGCCACTTCCTCGCACTGCAGCAGCAGGATGTCGGGGCAGTTGAGCGTGTCGGGCGGGCAGGAATCTTCCAGCTTCTTCTCGATGTAGCGTACGGCGTCGTAGCCGAAGTAGCCGGCCAGCCCGCCGCAAAAGCGCGGCAGACCCGGGCGCAACGCCACTTTGAAGCGCTTTTGGTAGGCAGCGATGAAATCCAGCGGATTGCCCGTGGCAGTCTCCACCACCTGGCCGTCGGTCACCACCTCGGTGCACGCCGCCTCGCCAAAGCCGCTGGCGCGCAGCAGCGTGCGTGCAGGCAGGCCGATGAAGCTGTAGCGCCCGAAGCGCTCGCCGCCCACCACGGACTCCAGCAAAAAGCTGTGCTTGCCGTCACCGCCCGCATGGGCCAGCTTGAGGTAGAGGGACAGAGGGGTTTCGAGGTCCGCAAACGCCTCCACCATCAGGGGGATGCGGTTGTAGCCCTGCGCGGCAAGGCTCTTGAATTCGAGTTCGGTGATCACGGGGAAGACTCCGGATTGCGTGGCGCTGGCAGACCTGGTGTGGGGTGCGGGCTGCGCATGGATTGCGCCGATTCATTCGATTGGCCCGTAGGGCCTCGGGTGCACGCCGGGTCGCGCCCCGGGTGCTTCAGCTGTTCAGTTGGACAGGCTTGCGCCAGGGCCAGGCTCCCCGGTCTCCACAACCTGCAATGAACATGCGATGAATGAACATAGCGGGCAAGTGTAGCGCAGACGCGGCTGGGTACAAGTGCGGACCGGCGCCTTGCGGGGGCGCCGCAGGGGCCTGCCATGGCCACAATTGACACCCTGGTCAGCCTGACCAACAATGGCAGCACAACCTGACCAGAAAGGTCGACCATGCCGTCCCATTTCTCCGCCCGCACCGACGCTGCCTTGCCCGAGGGCGAACGCGACCCGCTGAACCGCGCCCTGCGGGACCTGAGCCACCAGGTCGGCTCGGCCATGCCGCGCAACACCACGCCCATGCCGATCTCGGTCTTCAAGGCGCAGTACGGCGCGGTGCTCAAACAGGCCGACCACGACGGGGTGGCCCTCATCTCCCAGGGCCGCAAGCGCTACGTGATCGTCAGCGAGGAGCACATGGTGGCCCTGTCCGCCAACGAGCGCGCCCCCCGCACGGTGGCCGACATCTGCCGGTCCCTGCCACTGCCGCGCCAGGCCGTGGATCTGTCCGCTGCGCAAATGTCCGGGGCGCGCGGCGATATCGACGTACCGGCCCGGCGCGCGCCATGAGCCGCTACCTGCTGGGCCCCCGCTGCCTGCTGTGGATGGCGAACCAGGAGCCCGCGACCCTGCAGTGGTTCTCCACCATCCGGCCGCTGGACTGCATCGTCAGCGACCTGTCCATGGCCATCGCCAAGGCGGCCGTGGCCGAGGCATTCCACGACCTGCGCGACCGCAACGAATGGTTCTCCCTGCTCGACGCGCTGTATGCCAACCTGCGCGCCGAAGGCGCCTCCATGCTGACCAGCGTGGACAACAAGGTGCTGGAGCGCTTCATCGAATGGCGCAACTTCGCGCCGCTGGACAGCCAGGGCCCGCAGGGCACGGCGCCGCTGGCGCAGGACCTGCGGCTGCTCATCGCCACGGCCGACCTGCTCAAGGTCTGCTACACCGAGCCCGCCAACCTCTACCTGGCGCAGGCTGCCGCCCGGGGCGTCACCGTGCACGCGCTGTGATGGACTTCGACGTACCGCCCCTGTCCAGCGCGGTGCGCCTGGGCCTGCGCCGGCGCCGGGTCGTCCTGAGCCTGTCGGGCGGCGGCTATCGCGGCCTCTTCAGCGCCCATGTCCTGGAGCGCATCCACCGCGAATTCGGCAACGGCGACCTGCTGGAGAAAGTGGACCTGTTCGCCGGCACCTCCATTGGCGCAATCATCGCCACCGCCCTGGCCAGCGGCTGCCAGCCCGCGCGCATCAAGCAGTTGCTGCTGGACCATGGCCCCGCCATCTTTCCCTCCAAATGGCTGCCCGGCCTGCGCCAGGCCGTGGGCAAGGCGCTCTATGACAGCGCCCCGCTGCGCGCAGCGATCAAGGAGGCCATGCCGCAAGCGGAGCAGTCCGCGCTGGGGCAACTGCAGGTGCCGCTGCTGCTGCCCGCCGTCAACTGGAATTCATCGCAGCTGCAGGTGCTGGCCAGCGGCCCGATGCCCGACAAGGACCGGCTGGGCCTGACGCTGATGGACGCCATGCTGGCCACATCGGCCGCACCCACCTACTTTCCCGCGCACGCCGCAGCGGGCCATGTCTTCGTGGACGGCGGACTCGCCGCCAATGCGCCCGACCTGCTGGCCCTGCAGGCCGCACGCCAGCTCTGGGGGCCGGCCGCCGACATCGTGATGATCAGCCTAGGCACCGCCAACCCCCAGCAGGGCCAGGACCCCGTGGCCATGCCCCGGCGCGGGCTGACCCTGGTCAAGCCCCTGCTGGACCTGGTCATGGCCGCCCAGGAAGTCCAGGCCGTGAAAGCGGCCCGCCAGGAACTGGGCACCAGCAACTACCTGCGCCTGAACTTCACGCAGCCCGCGGCCCAGCAAAAACGCCTGGGCCTGGATGTCGCCAACGCCGACAGCACCCGGCTGCTGCAGGCCCTGGGCGACGAATGCATCGCCGCCCTCACGGAGCAGGAAAAGACGCTGCTGAAGAACGTCCTGGGCTGAAACGCCCAAGGCTTCTCGCCCACCCGGCCGAGCGCAGCGAAGGCCCGGGCAAACTCCCCGTATGTCAGCGCCTGCCCCGCAGCGAAGCGAAGGGGTCGCGGACATCCGGGCGCTCTTCTTTGCTCACTTTCTTGTAGCGAGACAAGAAAGTGAGTCGGCCGCCGGGCCGAAACCCGGCCTCGAAAAGAAACGCCCCGACAGGGGCTTGCAAAGAGAATCAGTGCGGAAACGCCGCCAAAGCAGCGCCATCCCCCGGCCCGCGAAAACCCTGTTGCCACCCCTCTCCAATCCCCACAACATCTCGCCCGGACGTAACAAACCGCAACCGGGCCACAGGCCCCGCGCAGGAGACACCATGACCGCCTTGCCCCGCTGGATGAAGACAGCCGCCCTGGCCATGGCGCTGGCGATGCCGCTGGCCGCCACTGCCCAGGACCCTGCGCGCACCGTCGCGGGCGTGGCCTATCCCGCGCAGGCCGGGGTGGGCGGCCAGACGCTGCAGCTCAATGGCGCGGGCATACGCTACAAGGCCATTTTCAAGGTCTACACGGCGGGTCTGTACCTGGAGAAACCGGCCGCCAGCCTGCAGGAGATCGCGGCCCTGCCCGGCCCCAAGCGCGTGAGCGTGACCATGCTGCGCGAGATCGATTCGGCCGAACTGGGCAAGCTGTTCGCGCGCGGGATCGAGGACAACATGGAGCGCGCGCGCTTCTCACGCCTGGTGCCCGGCGTGCTGCGCATGAGCGACATCTTCACGCAGCACAAGAAGCTGCTGCCGGGTGAGAACTTCTCGGTGGACTGGGTGCCGGGCCAGGGCGCCCAGGTCTTCGTCAAGGGCCAGGCCCAGGGCGCTCCCTTCCAGGAGCCGGAGTTCTTCCAGGCGCTGCTGGGCATCTGGCTGGGCCCGCACCCGGCCGACGATCAGCTCAAGAAGGCCTTGCTGGGCGGTTGAACGGCTGCGCGGGCTCCCGCACCGGCCCGGCAAAGCGGGCCTGGATCTCCAGCCCCGCCGTGGCACCGGGCAGGGCCGTGAGCGTCCAGCCATGGGCGCGCGCAATTTCCAGGCAGATGGGCAGGCCCAGGCCCGCGCCCAGGTCGCGCCGCTCGCTGCTGCGCCAAAAGCGCTCGAAGATGCGCGGCAGATCCTCGGGCGGCACGCCACGGCCCCGGTCCAGCACCGAGAAGCCCAGGCCGCAGGCCTTCACGGTGACGGTGGCGCCCTGCGGGCTGTGCTGCACGGCGTTCTCGATCAGGTTCTTGAGCAGCACGAACAGCGCGCCCCGGTCGGCACGCCAGGCTGGGGCATCGTCCTTGACCTCGCAGTGGATGTGCACGCCGCATTTTTCCGAGGCGCGGGCCATGAAGTCGCAGACCTCGCCAATGATGTCGGCCGGCGCAATGTCTTCCATGCGGTAGCGCTGGTGTTCGCAGACCTCGGCCAGGTGCAGCAGCTGCTGGACCTGGCGCGCCATGTGGTCCACGTCCTTGAGCAGCTCGGGGCTGCGCCGGTCCTCGGGCTCCAGTTCGATCTGCACGCGCATCAGGGCCAGCGGCGTCTTGAGCTCATGCGCGGCCATGGACAGGAATTCCTGCTGGTTCCTGAAGCCGGCCTGCAGCCGGTCCAGCACGTGGTTGAAGGCCTCGACCAGGGGCGCGAACTCGCGCGGCAGGTCCTTGGGCTGCAGGCGCGTGCCCAGCGTCTGCGGGGTGATGCGCTGCGCATCCTGCGCGGCCACGCCCAGCGGCCTGAGCATGCGCTGCAGCGTGCGGTGCGTGGAGAACAGGAACACGACCAGGAAGACAACGCCGATGGCCACCATGCCCCGCCACAGTGCGGGCAGGCCCACCGATTCGCGCAGCCAGTCCACCATGCGGTCGCTGACGGCCACCTGCACATGCCAGGTGGTGCCGTCGTGCACCAGCGGCGCGGTGCCGGCGCGCATGACCACGCCGCCGCGCTCGTAGGCAAAGGCCTTGAGCTCGGGGTCGAAGCCCTGGCCGGTCTGCGTCAACGGCTGCATTTCGCCGTTGGGGGCGAAGACCACGCGGCCGCGGGCATCGGTGATGCGCAGCTGCATTTCCTCGCCCAGGCTGGTCAGCATCCAGGCCTTGAGTTCACGCTCGCTGAACCCCTGGGGCACGCCCTTGGCGTCGAAGCTCACCCATTCGGCCAGCTTCTCGGCCGCATGCCCCATGCCGCGCTGCAGCGCATAGCTGTCGAAGGGCTTGGCGACGAGGATCACCAGCGCGCCCACCAGCAGCGCGCTGAACACCATGCTCAACCCATAGACGGCCAGCAGCCGCGAGCGCAGGCTACCGGGCCAGCAAAGGTTCGCGAAGCGCATAGCCCTGACCCCGGATGTTGACGATTTCCATGCATGAGCCGGCCGCGGCCAGCTTGCGGCGCAGCCGATGCAGGGCCACATCGAGGGCGTTGGGCGTGACCACGCTGCTCATGCCCCAGGCCGCCGCCTCCAGCGTAGAGCGGCGCACCGTGGCGCCGGCCTTGCGCACCAGGCTGAGCATGATCTGCAGCTCGGCCGGCGGCAACACGATGGCCGAGCCCGCGCAGTGCATGCACGCCTGCTGCGGGCTGATGCTGATGTCGCCCAGCTGGGGCGCCAGCTCCTGCACCAGGGCCGGGCGGCGCAGCAGGGCGCGCACGCGGGCAATCAGTTCTTCCATGGGAAAGGGCTTGGTCAGGTAGTCGTCGGCCCCGGCTTCCAGGCCGCCCACGCGGTCGCTGAGCGCGTCGCGGGCCGTGAGCATCAGGCAGGGCGTGGAGCGGCCCGCGGCGCGCAGGCGCTGCACCAGTTGCAGGCCGTCGCCATCGGGCAGTCCGCGGTCGATGACGATCACGCCGTAGTCGATGTCCTGCAGGGCCAGCCAGGCCGTGGAGATCTGGTGGAAGACGTCGGTCTCTATACCGGAGTTGGCCAGCGAGCGGCTGACCAGCGTGGCCAGCCTGGCATGGTCCTCAATTAATGCGATGCGATTCATGGTTTCCGTCGTTGCCGCACAGGGACAGCAAATGCTCCCTGATCCCGGTGATGCGCTGCGGCGCCATGGGCTCGACCAGCACATGGATGACCCACAGGTCCTCGACCATGGCGCGGCATTGCAGGGCAATGTCCTCGGATACCAGATCGTCGGCGCAGGCCGCGTCCACGAAATCAAACCATATGTTCTGGAATCTTGCGCGGGTCAGCAACTGTGCGGCCGTCTTCTGGCCGCGCTGGCGGGACAGGGCATGCTCGCAGACGCAGCGCACGTAGGCGCGCAGGTGGCGCGCAGGGCCTGGCGGCTCCTCGGCCAGCGCCTGCAGCAGATCCTCGCGGAACTTGAGGATGACCAGCTCGAAGATCGTCTCCAGCCGCACGGCACGGTGCTGGCTGCATTCTTGGAAGCGCGAACCCAGGGAATACGCCTGGCCCGCCGCCTGGATACCTATCACGTCCTGGTAGATGGAGGCTTGCATTGCGATGGCATGTTCTGTCGTTTCAGGCTCCGTCGGCCTGCCACGGGAGCGGCAAACCTGCGGGGAAAACAGCCATGCTCCCCGATTGCGTCTTACTGGCGACTTACCGGCCCCTGAATCTGCCGCATTACACCGGAAATATGCAGGCGGCCGGTTTGATCAATATTGACTCAAATATCTTCCTGCCAGCCAGCAACATACCTGACCAGCGCCCACTGCGCCAGCCACAGTGCCATATAGCCAAAGGTTTCCACCAGCTCCTCCAACACGATCACCTGATAATCAAACCATTGCTGCAGGACAATGAAGCCATGCCCTTCCGCATTGGTGGAAATCACCATGGCTGCGGCAAATATCGCCAGACTGAATATCGGCAGCGCATGCTCGCGCACCAGGCGCTTGATAACCTTGTTCCAGACTCCGTGGCGCACGAACCAATAGCAGCACAGCAGCAGCATGGCACCCACTACCCATTTGACGGCGGGCCGGTACCACAGGACCTGGGAGCTGATCACCGGCCCCCACTTGCCGGCCTCCAGGCTGGGCAGGAACGCCGCGCCCCAGGCCAGTTCACGCCCCAGGAAGGCCAGCCAGAACAGGGAGGCGATCCACCACAGGGGGGCCGCGAAGGAGTGCTTCTGCCGCCGTGCCGCAACCAAGGCCGCCACCATGCCCAGCAGCAGGGTCACGGCCTGGATATTCTCCAGGAATCCATTTTCCCAGCTCAGGCTTTGCGGCAATACAAAGCTCAGGGGAAAGCTCAGTACCAGCCCCGCCAATAAAGCCCAATTCCAAAGCCGCAGCATGGAATCATCATGGTATTTGGACGCAGATATTCTTGTTTTTGAAAGGGTAGCAGTCATTTTGATACAGGGCGACTGGCGCTTTATCTGTTGATATGGTTCTTGCAAGCACACAATATCCCTGGAATACATACCAGGGAGGCCGGAAAAATGGCGGGTGCACGGGCCTTCCCGCCGTTTTTCATTACAGCAGACTTGCCACCAGATTGCAGCACTGTGTCAAATTTGCCCTGCCGGGCGCGCAGTTGCCACTGCAGCCAGGCCGGGCCGGGTCCGTTTCCAGAACGGACCGGGTTCAGCCGAAGCGGGCTGCGCGCGGGGGCAGCGCCGCCAGGGGCGCGGGCTGCACCAGATCCCGGTAATAGTTGGGCAGCGCGAACAGTGCGGGGTGCACCTCGGCGTTGTAGTAGCGCAGGTCAGGCAGGCGGCGTTCGGCCAGGCGCTGGCGCAGCTGGGCGGGCGGCAGCGCCGCCGCGTCCAGCGTGTCCGAGGCCACGGCCAGGCCCCAGTAGGCGCCGTACAGGGGGATGTACAGGCCGTAGCAGCGCACGATGGCAAAGCGCTCGCGCAGGCTGGCCACCAGCCGCGCCACCTGCTCGCCATGGAAGACGGGGCTGCCCAGGTGCAGCACCAGGGCGCCGCCCGGCGCCAGCACGCGCTTCATGCGCGCCAGGGCTTCGTCCGAGTACAGCGCACTGGCAGGCGTGTCGGGGTCGGTGAGGTCCATGAGCGCGAGGTCGAAACGCTCCTCGGTGTGCTCCACCATGGCCATGCCATCGCCGATGCGCAGTTGCAGGCGCGGGTCATCGAACACGCCCCGGTGCACCTGCTGCAGGTGCGTGCGCGCGGCCTGGACCACGGCCTCGTCCAGCTCGGCCACCACCACCTGCTCCATGGACGGGTGCTTGAGCAGTTCCTCGGCCGCACCGCCATCGCCGCCGCCTAGGATCAGCGCCTTGCGCGGCGCCGGGTGGGCCAGGGCAGCGGGATGGACCAGGGCCTCGTGGTAGAAGAACTCCTCGCCTTCGGAGGTCATGAAGCGGCCATCCAGGCGCAGCACCTTGCCGAACTGCGGCGTGTGCAGCAGCTCCAGCTCCTGATGGGGCGTCTGCAGGGTTTCGCGCCGCGTGGCGCGCCAGCCGAAGCGCGCATGGGGCGTGAGCGCCTCCAGCGCCCAATCGCCTTCATCGGCCGCCGCTGCGGCCCGGGCGCCGGGGCCGATGTCGCCGCGCATCAGGTGCTGGCGCACCACGCGGCCCGGCGCATAGGCGGCGATCACGCCCTCCATCAGCGCGCGGGCCTTGCCCGAGTTGTCGGCGGAGAAATTGCAGACGTAGACATCGACGGTGACGCAGCCGGTCTCGGGCCAGGTGTGTATGGCCAGATGCGATTCGGCCAGCAGCACGGTGCCGGTGACGCCGCCGGGCTGGCCCTGGTAGTCCGGGAACTTGACCCAGCGGTCCTCCACCAGGGTCAGGCCGGCCTGCGCGGTCTGTGCGCGGCACAGGGCGGCGATGGCATCGGCGTCGAGCATGTGGCGCGCGTCGCCCTGGCATTGGTAGAGATCGGCGGTCAGGTGCAGTCCGTGCATGTCGCGTGCTTCCTCCTTGTCTGTGGCCGGATCGCGGCCAGGATGGCAAAGCAGACGACTCTAGCAAAAACATAAATCGCACCGTCAAAGTGCGTTAACCAACGCCAAATCCCATTCTTTTTCCAAAAAACCTGGAACTGTGAGAATCAGGCCAGTTCGGTCAGCGCGTCGACAAAGCCGTCGGCATCGACCTGGCGCACGGGCTGGCCGTGGTTGTAGCCGTAGCTGACCAGCACCACGGGGCAGCCCGCGGCGCGCGCGGCCTGGGCGTCGTTGCTGGAGTCGCCCAGCATCAGCGTGCGCGCGGGGGAGGTGCCCAGGGCCTCGCAGGTCTTGAGCAGGGGCAGCGGGTCGGGCTTCTTGCGCTCGAAGGAGTCCCCGCCGAAGACCTGCTCGAACAGCGGTGCCAGGCCCTTTTGTGCCAGCAGCGGCTGCGCGAAGGACAGCGGCTTGTTGGTCAGGCAGGCCAGCCGCAGGCCGCGTGCGCGCAGGGCCTGCAGGCCTTCGAGCACGCCCGGGTAGACCTCGGCGAACTGGCCGTTGAGCTGCAGGTAGTGGTGCTCGTAGCGCTGCCAGGCCTGGCCGTAGATGGCATCCACATCGGCCGCGCCCACATGGGCCAGCACCGAGCGGATCAGGTGCTCCGAGCCCTTGCCCACCATGTTCTCGATGGCCTGCGGGGCGATGGCCGGCAGTTGCAGGTCCGCCAGCATGCGGTTGAGGGCTTCGGCGAAGTCGCCCAGGGTGTTGACCATGGTGCCGTCGAGATCGACGATGGCGGCGTCCAGTTGCTGTGGGTTCAACGGAATGAAGTTTGAAATCATGAAATGGGGGTGTCGAAAGCCGGGGGCTGCCTGCGCAGGAACAGCGTTGAAAATATCAGAACTTGCGCGGGCCCCGGGACTTGGGCCTTGTGTTCCCTTGGCAGACCCTGCATGGCCGTGGCCCCGTATCCCGCACGCAAGGGGCAGGTTGATCAGAACGACACCCAGTCGTCCTGCTCCTGCGCTTGCTTGTGCACGGTCTGCACGGGCGGCACGGGCTGCACGGCGCGGACAGCCTGGCGTACGGGGAGTGCCGCTGTCGCGGGCGCCCGATTGCGCGCCCGCACCGTGGGTTGCGGGAGCGGCGGGGTTGAGGAAAGCTGTGCCGCATGGCCACCCAGCTGGAAGATCGACACGGCCTGCACCAGCTGCTGTGCCTGCGTTCTGAGGCTGGCCGCTGCCGCCGCACTTTCCTCCACCAGCGCCGCATTTTGCTGCGTTACCTGGTCCATCTGGCTGACGGCCTTGCCGACCTGCGCCACCCCCGCGCTTTGCTCATCACTGGCACTGCTGATCTCACCCATGAGATCTGTCACGCGCTGGATGGAATGCAGCACTTCCGCCATGGTGGCTCCGGCTTGGTCAGCCAACTCGGTACCCTGCCTGACACGTGTGGCACTGGTGGCGATGAGCTGCTTGATTTCCCGGGCTGCCTGCGCGCTGCGCTGCGCCAGGTTGCGCACCTCACCGGCGACCACGGCAAAGCCTTTTCCCTGCTCGCCTGCGCGGGCCGCCTCGACCGCGGCGTTGAGCGCCAGGATGTTGGTCTGGAACGCGATGCCGTCGATCACGCCCACGATTTCGCCGATCTGGCGCGAGCTTTCGCTGATGTCCTGCATCGCGTTGACGACCTCCTGCACGGAGCCGCCGCCCTTGGTGGCCACCTGGCTTGCGCCCAAGGCGAGTTGATTGACCTGCCTGGCGTTGTCCGCGTTTTGCTTGACGGTGGTAGACAGTTGCTCCATCGACGCTGCAGTCTCCTGCAAGGCACTGGCCTGCTGTTCGGTGCGCTGGCTCAAGTCGGCATTGCCCTTGGCGATTTCCGTGCTGCCGCCAGCGACCCCGTCGGCATTGTTGCGAACTTCATGCACGACCGAGACCAGGCTCTGGAGCATGGCATTGAGCGATGCCTGGACGCTGCCTTCAGGGGCCTGGTGGCGAAGCAATTCAGGGCTGAGATTGCCCTGGGCAATCTGTTGGGCAACGTCGCCCAGTTGCGCCGGCTCTGCGCCCAGGGAACGTGTCAGGCCGCGTGCTATCAATTGCCCCATCAGCACGGCCAGGACAAAGGCCATGACGCTGGCGGCGATCAGCATGTTTCTGCGGTGCGCGTAGGCCTGCGCGGCCTCCTCGATCATCTGCTGTGAACGAAGGCGGGTCAGTTCACTGTACTGGCGGGTGGCCTCGATCAGCTGCGCCAACAAGGGCCGGCACTCTTCGTTCATCTTGCGGATCGCTGCCTCCTTCTGGTTTTGCAGAGCCAGGGACACGATGTCGGTAGCGACCGGTCCATAGCGTTGCTCCACGCCCGCAATTTTGGCAACCAGATCGCGTGCATCGGCCGCAACATCCTTCGAAGCCATTTTGGCCTGGAGTTCGGCCAGCGAGGTGTTGACGTCGGTGTGCGCGGAGGTCACGGCATCCTTCTCCGCCGCCAGGTCTGCAGGCGAGGTCACCAGCACCAGGTTGCGCGCCGCGATCGCCCGGCGGTCCACGGCTGTGCGAACCCTCTCTGCCAGGTGTGCACGGGCGTTGATGCCTTCGACGAAGCGGACAAGATTCAGATTTGCCTCGCTCAACGCCTGAAGGGCCAGCAAGGACACTGCCATGGTGAGAATCGCCAGGCAAGTGAAGGCCACGGAAAGTTTGGTCTTGACAGTCCAGAAACGAGGATTCATGACATGTCTCCTGTCGGATATGCAAATTACGGGATATGGCCGGAGGTGTGCGGGAGCAAGTTGCTCAGCTCGCAGTGCAATCGGCAAGGGACGCTTTAGTCGTCGACAAGAGCCGGTGGGCATCGATGAGCAGCAGCGAGCGCTCATCGAGCACGCCCATAGCCAGCAGGCAGTCGTTGACGATGCCCCCTTCCACGGCGGGCACGGGACGGAGGTCTTGCGGCATCAGCGTCACCACGTCAGTGACACCCTCCACCACCATGCCCGTCACTCCACCCGGCAGGCGCAGCATGATGGTCACGGTGCAGGCGTCGTACTGCCTGTGCGAAAGCCCCAGCCTGAGCCGCAGATCGATCACGGGAATGACCTCTCCGCGCAGCTCCAGCACGCCGTTGAAGTGGGCGGGGCCGCTGGCGATGCGCATGGGCGACTCGTAAGACCGGATCTCCTGCACTTGCAGCAGGTCGATGCCGTACTCCTCATCGTCCACGCGGAAGGAGAGCCATTGGCTGGCGGTATCGGTTTTCAGTGTGTGCGACATCTTTATCACTCCAATCAAATTTATTTGATGAATTTGATAAAAATTTAGCAGAGAGCACCAAGAAGCACAACCGACTGTTACAACTTTGGTCGCTGATGCCTCGTCGTGCACGCCAGGCGGAAGGCTTCGTCCGGCGCCAAAGGGCTGCGGCGATTGGTCAGGCAAGAGGAAGAGGACTGCGTGGCGGCTCCGCGGGACCGGATCTCGGGGGCAAGGGCCACACAGATTTAAATTGATAAAATTGATTTCTTAAGCTGCGTTTAAGCCAAGAAAACAATCATTTACATCATATTGATCGAAACTCCTTCCAACCGCCTCCCAGGAGACCCCATGTTCCTCCGACTTCTGTCCATCCGCACAAGGCTCATCGTTGCCTTTACCCTGCTTTTGCTCTTGCTGAGCACGGTGGCGGGTATCGGCTCCCTGCAGATCGCCCGCGTCCAGTTCAATGCCAACGACCTGGGTACCAACTGGCTGCCTTCCACCAATGTGCTTGCCTCGATCCGGGCCACGGCCAACGCGGCTCGGCGCGCGGGGCTGCGCCACGTGATCGAGGACGACGTGCAAAGGAAGCGCGCCCAGGAGGACCTGCTGCTGCAGGCCCAAAAAACCCTGGAGTCGGAGCTGGCCGTCTATGAAAAGCTGGTGTCCTCGCCCGAGGAGCGGCAGCTGTATGACAGGATGGTGGTGCTGTGGGATGCGGCCCGCGCCGCCGACCGCAAGATGGTCGAGCTGTCCAGCGCAGGGCCCGAGCAGGCAGCCCAGGCGCGCGCCCTGGCCACGGGAGCGACCGCTCAGGCATTCGCCCAACTCATGGACGTCGTCGGCCAGGACATCGCGCTGAACCAGGAAGGCGGACGCAAGGCCACCGAGCAGGCCGAGAAGGACTACCACCTGGCGCTGTACCTGCTCGGCGGCCTGGCCGCACTGGCTGTGGTCTTGGGCGCCGTGCTGGCCTGGGCGATCACGCGCTCGATCACCGAGCCCCTGCGCATGGCGGTCTCGGTGGTGGACACCGTGGCGCACGGCGACCTCACGGCCAACATCGTGGTACAGGGCAGGGACGAGCCAGCCCAGTTGCTCTCAGCCATGAGCAGCATGAACGACAAGCTGCGCGAAATCATGGGCCGTGTGCGCCAGAGCAGCGACTCCATTGCCACGGGATCGAGCGAGATCGCCTCCGGCAGCCTGGACCTGAGCCAGCGCACCGAGCAGCAGGCCAGCAACCTTGAGGAAACGGCTGCCTCGATGGAGGAACTCACGGCCACGGTGCGCACGAATGCAGACACGGCCCAGCAGGCCAACAAGGTGGCCTCGGCCGCCTCGGCCTCCGCTGTCGAGGGAGGCAAGTCCGTGGCCCTGGTGGTGCATACCATGCAGGACATCTCGGAGGCCTCGCGCAAGATTGCCGAAATCACGAACGTCATCGACGCCATAGCCTTCCAGACCAATATCCTGGCGCTCAACGCAGCCGTGGAGGCCGCGCGGGCCGGCGAGCAGGGCCGGGGCTTCGCCGTGGTCGCCAGCGAGGTGCGCGCGCTGGCCCAGCGCTCGGGCACGGCGGCCAAGGAGATCAAGGAGCTGATCGGCGCCAACCTGCAAAAGGTCGAGCAGGGCACCGAGGTGGCCACACGGGCCGGCGAGCAGATGGGCCGCATCGTCGAGCAGGTGCGCAGCGTGGACACCATGATCAGCGAGATCTCCAGCGCATCGGCCGAGCAGGCGGTGGGCATCCGTCAGGTCGGCGAGGCCGTGAGCCAGCTCGACCAGATGACGCAGCAAAACGCGGCGCTGGTCGAGCAAAGCTCGGCCGCTGCAGGCAGCCTGGAGCAGCAGGCCGCAGCTTTGGCGCAGATCGTCTCCACTTTCAAGATGCATCCTGGGCATGGGGCAAGCCACTCCATCGCGCCGCGCGCGGTGACCGTCCAGGCCATGGCACCCAGGCACGCGCCGCCGTCCAGGCAACCACGCCTATCGCCGGCCCGTGCGCAACAGCCAGTCAAGGAGGAGGAATGGGCGGCCTTCTGACCTGGATTCGTACCGAAGCAGGGAAACGGCGGCAAGATGGTGGATCTATGTGAACCGTTGCGGGGTCCGTGTTCATGATCAAGCGCATCAGCGTGCGCCAGTTGCGGCTGGGCATGTTTCTGGAAAGCCTCTGCGGCAGCTGGATGGAACACCCGTTCTGGCGCAGCCGCTTCAGGCTGGACGACCCTGCCGACCTGGCGAGGATCCTGCACTCCCCCATTCAGGAAGTCTGGATCGATACCGCCAAGGGCCTGGATGTCGCGCAAGGCGGGCCGTCTTGCTCGCGCGAGCAGGTGGACACCGTGATCGACGCCCAACTGTCCGAGATCTCGCAGCTGGCCGAGTTGGAGTGCGAGCTGCGGCCCATTGCCTTCGAGGAGGAGGTGAAGCGGGCCGCCCGCATCTGCCACCAGTCCAGGCAGGCGATCACCGCCATGTTCCGCGAGGTGCGCATGGGCAGGGAGATCAACCAGGACGAGGCCCGCTACGTGGTCGCCGAGGTGTCCGAGTCGATCATCCGCAATCCGTGCGCCATGGTCAGCATCGCCAGGCTCAAGAGCAGCGACGACTACACCTACATGCACTCGGTGGCGGTCTGCGCCTTGATGATCGTGCTGGCACGCCAACTCGACCTGCCACCGCAGCAGGTGCGCCAGGCAGGCTATGCGGGGCTGCTGCACGATATTGGAAAGATGGCCATTGCCACCACCATCCTGAACAAGCCGGGGCGCCTGACGGACCAGGAGTTTGACGAGATGCGTGAGCATCCGGCGCGAGGCCTGGAGTTGCTCAGGGCCGGCGGCGTCGATGACCCGGTCGTGCTGGACGTCTGCCTTCACCACCATGAGAAGGTGGACGGCACGGGCTACCCCCACAGGCTGCGCGGCGAGGACATCAGCCTGTTCGCGAAGATGGGCGCAGTCTGCGATGTCTACGACGCCATCACCTCGGACCGCCCCTACAAGCGCGGCTGGGACCCTGCAGAGGCGGTGCACAGGATGGCCGAATGGAGCGCCGGGCACTTCGACAAGACCGTATTCCAGGCCTTCGTCAAAAGCATCGGCATCTATCCGGTGGGCTCCCTGGTGCGGCTGACCACGGGCAGGCTGGGAGTGGTCATCGACCCGGGCCGCCAGTCCCTGACCTGTCCGCAGGTCAAGGTCTTCTATTCCACGGCCAGCGGCATGCGGATAGCACCGGAGACCGTTGACCTGGCCCGGCCTGGGTGCACGGAGAAGATCGCCAGCCGGGAAGACCCCGAGAAATGGGGATTCACCGACCTCGACGCACTGTGGAAGGACGAGGCCTAGGGACAGGCCTCCACACAGGCGCAGCGACAGGTCTGCGACAAACCTGCTTCAGGGCGGGCACCTGCCTGGCTGGCGGATCAGTTGTGCCTTCAGCCCCCCAAGTGCACCTTGCCGGCCTGCTCTTGTCGCGATCGTGCATGGGCTGCGCCCACCTGGAAACCAGGCTCGGCCATGTATTTGATAGAAAAATTCAATAAAATTTGATGGAATTGATATTTATGATTCACATGTCGGATCAAATTTCCGTTTCGGCATGAAAGGTCTCCCCATGCAAAAAATACTCATCGTCGAAGACCATGCAGACATCCGCAAGCTGCTGCGCATGACGCTGGAATTCCGTGACTTCGAAGTCGTAGAGGCTTGTGATGGCGATGAAGCCTGGACGATGGCCCAGAGGCTCAGGCCCGACATCGTCCTGCTCGACATCATGATGCCGGGCACCATCAATGGCCTGGAGGTTTGCAGCCGCATCAAGAGCTCCTACGAGCTGCTGCATACGCTGGTCATCCTGCTGACGGCCCGGGGCAGCGCCGAAGACCGCAAGGCGGGCATCCTCGCCGGAGCCGACGAGTACCTGGTCAAGCCCTTCAGCACCTTGAAGCTGCTGGAGACGATCGAAAGCCTGCAGAGGATCGACTGATGGCCCAGTACCAGACCGGCATCCCGAGGGAGCCATCGCGACGTTTCGACCCTGCGGCCGTGGAGCAGATGGAGCTGCTCATCCAGGACTTCGGCCGCATGTACCGCGAGCGCAACGATCTTCTCAAGGAAGTGACACGCGCCCACCACGAGACCCTGCTGCGCCTGGCCATGGCCGCAGAGCTCAAGGATGACGATACCGGCTCGCACATCGTCCGCATCGGCTACCTGTCGGAGGCCCTGGCCCTGCGCCTGGGCTGCCGCATCGAATTCGCCAGCCTGCTGCGCAAGGCGGCCCCGATGCATGACATAGGCAAGGTCGGCATTCCGGACACCATCCTCAAGAAGGAGGGCCCGCTGGGTCCGGAGGAGCGCCTCGTCATGAACCGGCATGCCGAGATCGGCGCACGCCTGCTGGGCCAGTCGCGCATCCCCTTGTTCCAGATGGCCGCCGAAATCGCCGCAAGCCACCACGAACGCTTCGACGGCAAGGGCTATCCAGAGGGCTTGGCAGGCGAAGACATCCCGCTGTCGGCGCGCATCACCTCCATCGTCGATATCTTCGACGCGCTCACCATGGACCGGGTGTACCGGCCGGCGTTCGGGCGAGGGCAGGCCCTGGAGATGATCGCGGCGGAACGGGGCAAGGCCCTGGACCCCGGAATCGTCGACGCTTTCATGGACAACATCGAAGAGCTCGATGCGCTGCGCCTGGCGCTGACCCGGCAGTCTCCGTCCTTCACTGAACTGATCGACACACCCTGAAAGCCCACCATGCGTCCATCATCGACCTGTTTCGGCGCACCGCCTCAACGGCGCGCGCCAGCCCGCCTGGCAGCCTTTGCCGGATTGCTGCTCTCGCTTGCGCAATGGTCCGGTTCTGCCGGGGCCGGCGAGGTGCTGGACCGGATTGCATCCACGGGTGCCATACGTGTGTGCATATGGCCTGACTACTACGGCATCACCTTCCGCGACGCGCGCACAGGCAGGCTGACGGGCATCGATGCGGAGCTCTCGGTGGAGCTGGCCAAGGATCTGGGCGTGCGGGTGCAGTATGTGGACTCCTCCTTTCCCAGGCTGATACCTGACCTGCTGGAGTCGCGCTGCGATGTCGCCATGTTCGCCGTGGGCATACTTCCCCAGCGCCAAAAGCAGCTGCGCTTCACGCAGCCGTATCTGAGCAGCGACATCTACGGTGTGACCACCAAGAGCAATCAGACCGTGCAATCCTGGGCGGACATCGACCAGCCTGGCGTACAGGTGGCCGTGCAGCGCGGCACCTTCATGGAGCCCGTGATGCGCGAGACGCTCAGACATGCGCGCCTCGTGCCCATCGAGCCACCCCAGAGCCGGGAAAAAGAACTCATGGCGGGGCGCGTGGACGTGTTCATGACCGACTATCCCTACAGCCGCAGGCTGCTCGACAGCTCCGACTGGGCCCATCTGATCGCGCCGCCCAAGCCCTTCCATGTGCTTCCCTACGGCTACGCGACCAGTCCGGCCGACGCCCGGTGGCTCGCTCGCCTGGACCAGTTCGTCTCCGACATCAAGCGCGACGGGCGCCTGACCAGGGCTTCGCGCAACAATGGGTTGAGCGCCATCGTCGCGCCTTGATACGACCGATGGAGCATTTTCATCATGTCCAAACAAACGGCCGCACATCATTTTCTGGAGGCCAGGCGCAGCGCCCACCTCAAGGTATTGGTACTGACATTTGCTCTGTGCGTGCTGTCAGGTTTGGTGCTCTTTGTCTGGAGTCAGCTGCACGCCGAGGCCGACCAGAGCAACGCCCAGGCAGCGTTGCTGGCTCGGGTACTTGAAGATCAGACGGGGAAGACCTTCGAGACCGGCGAAGTCGCCCTGGCAAGCCTGGCCCACAATCCGGTCATCCAGTCCGCCGCTAGCCCGCGCGATGCGCGCGAGGCGGCCATGGCGCAAGTTGTCGCCCAGTTGCCGGTTCTGCGCAGCATGGCGCTGCTCGATGGCGAAGGACGCATCCTGGCGAGCACGCAAGCGGGCGAGACCGGTCTGCAGATCGAGGTGCAGAAGCTGCTGCCTGACAAGGCATCTGCCCCGGTCCTGGGCAAGGTCCAGCTGGGACGCCTGGTCACCGGCCGCAGTCTCTCCTCCCTGGCATCGGCCCCGCATGCGACACCGCGGGGCGTCCACTATCTGCCCCAGGTCCTGGCCTTCGAGCACGACGACGGCGCACCCGCCGTGCTGGTGGCCCTGATCAATCCCGACGCCGTGGCCAACTTCTACCAGACCACGCTGGAGGCCCTCAGCTATGAGGCCGTGCTGCTGAGCTACGACGGCCAGCCGCTGGCCAGCACGAACGCAGGCGGGGGCGTTCAAACGGCCTCTGCACGGCAGACCCCCATCTTCCAGAAATGGCTGCCAGGCAGCGAATTCGGCTCCTACATTGGCGCCGGCCTGCTCGGCCCCCATGAGATCGTGTCCTTTCGCACGGTCCGCAACTGGCCCCTGCTGCTGGTCGTGGAGGAACCTTACTCGGAGGTGATCGCGCGCTGGCGTGACGATGCCTTCGCCTTCTTCGGGGCCGGACTTGCACTTCTTGCCCTTGTGTTGGGCCTGAGCGCGTCGGTGCTCAAGACCCGCAGGGTCCAGAGGTCGGCACAGCAGGCCATGGAAAAGGCCCAGGCGCGCATCGCTCGCAGCGAGCATGAGATGGCTGTGCTCATGCGCAGCGTGCAGGAACTCATCTTCCGAACCGACAGCAACGGCCGGCTGACCTTCGTGAACGCCCGCTGGGAGCAATGGACCGGACAGCCCAGCGTCGAGGCGGTAGGGCAGCCGCTGGAGGGCATCGTGCATGAAGCCTGCAGGCCTCAGATCCAGGCACTGCTCGACCCCCTGGCCAAGCTGGCACTGCGCAACTGCCAGGCGCGCTTTCGCCTTCCCGACGACAGGGAGATACTGTGCGACATCGCCGTGGTGCCCCTGCTGCGCGATGGCCGGCTGGTGGGCTTTGCCGGCAGCGCCGTGGACGTGACCGCCCGCTGGAAGGCCCAGCAGGAGCTGCAGACCCAGCTGGCCTTCCAGCACCTGCTGTTCGAGACCACGCCCCTGCCCATGCTGGTCACCGACGCGGACCAGCGCGTGGCCCTGGTCAACAAGGCCTGGGAGGACTTCTTCGGCCGCGGCCGCTATGCCGTGCTCGGCCACGAGATCAAGGGCCTGCACTCGCTCGACGATGCCCTGCTGCAGATGCGCAGCAACCAGGTCGTGCTGCGCTCGGGCCAGCGCATGGTGCTGGAGGCCCGGCTGCCCCATGTGGACGGCAGCTACCGCGACGTGCAGATCTCCAAGGCGGCAGTCAAGGATGCCCAGGGCCGGATCACCGGCGTGCTCAGCATCTTTGTGGACGTGAGCGAATTCCGCGCGGCCGAGCATGCCACCCGCGAAGCCCGCGACGCGGCCGAAGAGGCCTTCCGCGTGAAATCGGAGTTCGTCGCCAACATGAGCCATGAGCTGCGCACCCCGCTGCAGTCCATCATGGGCTTTGCCGAACTGGGTGGCCTGCGCTCGCGCGGCAATGCCGCCATGGCCGACATGTTCAACGATATCCATGCAGCCGGCCAGCGCATGCTGGCCCTGGTCAATGACCTGCTGGATGTCGCCAAGCTGGAAAGCGCCGTGGGAACCATCCACCTGGAACGCACCGACCTCAGGAGCCTGATCCGGCCCGTGGTGCGCGAGCTGGAGCCGCAGCAGCAGCAAAAGCTCATCGACCTGCGGCTGGAGCTCGACGAGGCGCCGCTGATCGCCAAGGCCGACCCCGTGCGCTTCCAGCAGGTGGTGCGCAATGTGCTGGCCAACGCCATCAAGTTCTCGCCCATTGGCGGGCGCATCGATGTGCAGGGCCGCATCGACGGACGGGGCGACATCTGCATCGCCATCTCCGACCAGGGGCCGGGCATTCCGCCGCAGGAACTGGACAAGATCTTCCAGCCCTTCGTGCAGTCCAGCAAGACCAAGAACGGCTCGGGTGGAACGGGCCTGGGCCTGGCCATCTGCCGCAAGATCATCGACACCATGGACGGCACCATCGTCGCCAGCAACGGCCCCGCAGGCGGTGCCATGTTCTGCATCACCTTGCCCACCCGCAATGCCATGGAAACCCGTCCAGCCGAGTTGACATAGCCGGCACCGGCGCCGGGATGTGAGGCTCAGGCCTCGGACGGCATATGCCGCCCATGCGCCAGCCAGTTGTCCCCGGCCCCCCAGCGCGCGGCCCAGGCGGGCAGCTGGTCGGCGGGCATGGGCCGGGCAATGCCGTAGCCCTGGGCCACGTGGCAGCCCATGTCGCGCAGGCGGCGCGCATGCCTGGGGGTTTCCACGCCTTCGGCCACGGACTCGAGCTGGAAGGTGCTGGCCAGCTGGATCACGCCTTCGACAATCCCGAGGTCATCCGGGTCGGCCAGCATGTCACGCACAAAGCTCTGGTCGATCTTGAGCGACTGCACGGGCAGCTTGCGCAGGTAGGTGAGCGAGGAGTAGCCGGTGCCGAAGTCGTCCAGCGCAAAGCGTATGCCCAGCTGCCGGCACTGGCCCATCACCTGGATGGCCTGCTGCATATCGGCAATGGCGGCGCTTTCCAGGATTTCCAGCTCGATCAGATGCGGCGGCAGTTCCGGGTGGCGGGCCAGCACCTGGGCCATCGTGGCGTGGAAGCCGCCGTCCAGCAACTGGTTGGCGCTGACGTTGATGCTCACGCACAGGTCCAGGCCCTCGCCGAACCAGCGGGCCGCCTGGGCCACGGCCTCGCCTATGACCCAGTCGCCCAGCGGCCGCTCCAGATCGCTGCCCGCGACGAAGGGCAGGAACTCGCCCGGTGCGCGCAGGCCCTGCCGCGGGTCGTGCCAGCGCAGCAGGGCCTCGGCGCCCACCAGCTTGCCGCCGCCCAGCTCCACCTTGGGCTGGTAGTGCAGCAGGAATTCACCCTGCTCCAGCGCCTGGCGCAGCCAGCCCAGCTGCAGGCGGCGCGCATGGGCCTTGCGGTCGTTTTCCGGATCGAACAGCTGGTAGCGGTTGCGCCCGGCCTGCTTGGCCACGCACATCGCCTGGTCGGCATGGCGCAGCAGCAGGTCGGGGTCGGCCTGGTCGTCGGGGTAGAGGCTGACGCCCAGGCTGGCGGTCACGGACAGCACCCGGTCCTGCACGGGCACGGGACGGCTGGCCGCCTCCAGCACCCGGTCGAGGATGGTGGTGCAGTGCTCGGCCGAGCCGATGTGCGACAGCAGCAGCACGAACTCGTCGCCACCGAGCCGCGCCAGCGTGTCCTCGGAGCGCAGCACACTCTTGAGGTGCGCGGCCACGCCCACCAGCAGGGCATCGCCTGCGGCCGCGCCGTACAGGTCGTTGATTTCCTTGAAGCCGTCCAGGTCCAGAAAGCACACGGCCAGGGAGCGGCCCTCGCGCGCCGTGCGCAGCATGGCCTGGTTGAGCCGGTCGATCAGCAGGCGGCGGTTGGGCAGGCCGGTCAGCAGGTCGTAGTGGGTGACGCGCTCGAGCTCGGCCTCGTGGGCCTTGATGTGGCTGATGTCGGTGAAGACGCCGATGTAGTGCTCGATCTCGCCGCCGGCGCCTTGCGCGGCGGAGATGGACAGCATTTCGGCGAAGATCTCGCCCGTTTTGCGGCGGTTCCAGATTTCACCGTGCCAGAAGCCGTCGCGCGCGATGCAGGCCCAGATCTGCCGGTAGAACTCCGGCCCGTGCAGGCCCGAGGACAGCATGCGCGGCGTCTTGCCGATCACGTCCTCGGGCGCATAGCCGGTGATGCGGGTGAAGGCCGGATTGACGCGCGTGATGCGCCGCGCCGGATCGACCACCATGATGCCCTGGTGGCTGCTGTCGAACACCACGGCGGCCTGGGCCAGTTCGCGCTCGAAGCGCTTGCGCTCGGTAATGTCACGGGAGATGCCGAACAGGCCTGCGATGTGGCCTGCGGTGTTGCGCACCGGGCCCTTGGTGACCAGGAAGTCCAGCGTCCTGCCGGGCTCCACCGTCAGTTGCTCTTCATGCGTGGCCACCTCCTGGCACAGCACATCCCGGTCCTTCCTGCGGATGTCACTGGCGACGCCGAAGGGAAAGAGCGCGAAGTCGTCCTTGCCCACGATGTCCTCGGCCTGCCGTCCCACCACGCTGGCGGCGGCCCGGTTGACCAGCAAGTAGCGTCCGCGCAAGTCCTTGACGAACACCGCGTCCGATGTGCCCGAGATCACCGAGTCGAGCAGTTGCCGCTGCATGTTGGCCTTGCGCAGGGAGCGCTGCAGCGTCTCGGCCAGCACGCTCACGGCCAGGCCGTTGACGGCCACCACCCCCCATTGCGCCCAGTCACGCACGGCGACGCCGTCGGTCTGGTCCAGGCTGTAGGCCGCAAAGGCCGTGGCCAGCAGGCCCGGCCCCAGGCCGCCGATCAGCGCGCTGACCAGCACGGGCAGCATGAACAGCAGCAGCAGCGAGCGTTCACCGAACTGGCTGGCCAGCGTGCTGCTGGCGGCCAGCACGGCCAGGCTCATGGCCAGGGCAAACAGATAGGAGGCCCAGACCGGAAAACGGCGCGGCCCCATTTCCTGTGCGATGGCGGAGGCGCCGATGTTCTGCCCGGCCGGCACCGAGCACAGCGCGAAGAACAGCAGGAAGTCCGTGGCCAGCACAAAGAACAGCCCTTTGACGACGGAAAGCCAGCCGATATCCGCACTCCCTGCCAATGCGAACAACAGCTTGTCGGACAGAACGATCCAGCCGAATGCGAGCAACCCGTAGCTCACCGTGATCAGTCCGATAAATCGGCGTCTTGCTGATTTGGCCATTTCAGCGTGGCACTCCCTGTGTGTATGGCTGTCCCGAATTATTGCCAATCCCTGCGGGCAATCACGTCTTCATTCGCCGAAAACAGGGGCAATAAAACCATTTGCCGCACACTGGCTCATTCATAGAGAAATTGCATCGCAGGTTTTTCGCAATCGATGCAGGAATATCCGTTCTGCCCTTTTCCGGCGCCGGCGGCCAACTCAGTCCGGGCTCTGGCGGCAGGGCTGCTGATCGGTGCGGGCAGGCCCGTGCAAAGTCCCGCAGCCGGGGCATGAGCCAGAGGCTGGCGATGCTGGGTGCGCAGGAAGTGCAGGGAGCCGTCCATGAACATCGTCGAACGCCTGGTGCCCGAGTGGGAGGGCCGCGACCGCATCCTGCTCTCGCAAGGCCACTACGCCATCGTCTTCTACGCGGCCCTGGGCGAGGCCGTGGCCGGCGCCCTGCTGGAGCGCGATGTGCGGCCCGCGCGCTTTCGGCCGGCGGGCCTGCCGGACGCCTTCCTCGATAGCGGGCGCCCTGCCCACGCTGCATGAGCGCTACGGCATCAGCGCCCAGGCGCTGGCGGGGCGCATCCGCCAGTGGCTGGGCTGAATGCCCGGCGTTGTGGCGGCGGGCACACCAGAGCAGAGCAGGGCAGATCAGGGCTGCTTGGCGGAATCCCCGTCGCGCAACGCCAGCAAGTAGCCCATGCCGCGCACCGTGTGCAGCAGCTTGACCGCATAGGGATCATCGAGCTTGCTGCGCAGCCTGCACACCGCCACGTCCACGGCGTTGTTCAAGGCATCCACGGGCAGGCTCCAGACCTGCTCCACCAACTCGGCGCGCGAGACCACATCGCCCTGGCGCTGCAGCAGCAGCCACAGCACGGCGAATTCCTGGCGGGTCAGGTCCAGTCGCCGGCCGGCACGCTCGACCCGCTTTTTCGACAGGTCCAGCACCAGATCCGCCAATGTCAGGCGCAGACCCTCCTGGCCGGCGGAGCCTCGCATCCGCAGCCGTGCACGGGCCAGGAACACCGGCAACCTGACGGGTTTGACCAGGTAGTCATCGGCACCGTTCTGCAGGCAGAACACCTGGTCCTCCAGACTGTCGTTTGCGGTGACCACGATGGTGGGCGTGTCGCCCGCCTGGCGCAGGGCCTGCAGGACCGCACGCCCGCTCTGGCCAGGCAGGTCCAGATCCAGCACGAGCAGGCTGTAGGCACGGCTCAGTGCCAGGTTGCGGCCCTGCAGACCGTCGTGCACGACATCCACGTTGAATCCGTCCTGGCACAGGCCCTGGCACAGGTACTGCGCCGACGGCGGGTGGGAATCCACGATCAGGATCTTCATGTCTTTTCCTTCACACGCGGGCACAGGCGAGGCTCAGGCCAGCACCTGCCGGAGGATCTGCTGCTGCTGCCTGGCCCATTTCGTGCCAACGCGAATGGCATCGCGCTGCTGTGAGGAGGCAGAAGCGAAGAAGACCGTTTCACTGATCTGCAGGCGGTGAAACAGCCGCCGCATCTGCAGGGATCGGGCCCTCAGCGAGCCTTCCGGGACCAGGGATTCCCCCTGCTGCGCCGAGAACATGGACGCGGCCTGCTCCAGGCAGCGCTGGGCATCGGGCGTGGTCGCGGGCACGGCACGGGGCTCGCACAGCCGGGCCTTCGCCACCAGGGGGTTGTGGCCCACCACCAGCCCCCAGGGACGCATGGCGGTCGAGGGATTGACCGACAGCGCCTCCAGCTTGGTGAGCCCGAACACTCGCGCCAGGCGCAGGCGCATGGCCAGCAGCGGGGCATCCGGCTGTACGGCCTCGATGGCCGCGAGGGCCTCCTCCTCGTTGTCGCCGCCCACGGGCAGCAGCAATGAACGCAGCAGCAACCCGGCCAGCACGTCCCCCTTGGCCGCTGCAGCATGGAGCAGGGCCACGCCCTGTTCCATGGGTTCGATGTGCGTGGCATCACGCAGCACCAGAGCCCCCAGACGGCGCTCGGCCTCGGGCAGCCCGTGACGTGCCGCCTTCTCCAGGCAAAAGCGTGCCAGGGTGGGATTGGCCACCGAGCTGCGGTAGTCGGAGCAGATGCGGAACAGGTGCAGCCAGGCGATGACGATGCCGCCATCGGCAGCGCGCAGCAGCAGGGCTGCGGCCTTGCGCAGGTTCTGCGCATTCACGAGGTTTTCGGGAGCCAGGTGTGTACAGGGCAGCCCCGAGAGCGCCCGTCCAAGCATGTGGCAGGCGCGCACGTCGCCATTGGCGGCACATCGGTCCAGGCTGGCTTCGATCCAGCCCACGGTCAGCCGTCCCAGGTCATGGCCCGCCACCTCCGCCTGGTGGACCAGGTCGGCAATCAGCTGCTGTATGACCGGGCCAGGGGCGGCATGAGGCAGGTCGCACAGTAGCTCCAGCATCCGCACGGCGCGGTGCGACTGGCCCATGGCCATGGCCTGCCGGGCCTCGCAGGCCATGACTTCGGCAATGTCCAGCGGCTGTATGGCGCGCAGGATCTGCAACGCCTGCAACAGCTCGCCGGATGTGTGCGCAGACACGCTGCTTGCCAGATGGCTTGGCAGGGAGGCGCTGCACTTGCCCAGGCATTCCAGAGCCAGATCCAGCTCCCCCCGGATGAGATGCCATGCGGCAAGCTTCTGGCGCCCGACATCCTCATACTCCGCCGCGATCCTCAGGGTCTCCAGCAGCCCGTGCTCCAGCAACTCCCTGAGCGGCAGATGCAGGGCTATGCAGACCGAGGCCTGGCGCCTGGCCTGAGGCAGTGCGGCCTGCAGATACTCCAGCCCCACCGGGATGCTCCTGGAAATGCCTGGCCCCCCAGTCAGATAGGCCTCCCCGAGCTGAAGCCTGGCTCCCGTGTCACCTCGCCTGGCCAGCATCCTCAGCTTGACATCCTCGCGCCGCATTTTCCTGCCCCCCTAATACCTTTCGATACCCGCTCACAGTCGTATCAACAACCCGATACGAATTAATTTTTTTCTTCTTTACCGGATTCACCCCACGGGATGCTAGCAATCTTCAGAACCCATCTACCCAACAGAAAAGTGACATTCAAGACATATTGAAGAAAGATACCTGCCATGAATGGAATTGCGATCCATCGGTGTTGGCTGGACGGAACATATTGAGCCAAAAAAACCTGTGATTGGCTTGCCACCCCCCGTCGATTCCTTTTCAAGGCTCCTGGCGCCGGCCTGTGAATTCTAGTATTTACAACAGCATCCGTTTGGCAATGGATGCCCATGGAATCCACATTCAATACAAGGACCAGGCATGAAATTCAATCGTATATTGGCGGCCGCATTGCCCGTCATTTCGCTGGCGGCCAGCGCGCAGTCATCCATCACCCTGTTCGGCATCGTTGACGTCAACGGGCGCTACGTGAAAAACAGCGATCTGCCCAGCAACACGACCATGAACAACAGCGGGCTGTCATCGGGCCGGTTTGGCTTTCGCGGCACCGAGGATCTGGGCGGCGGGTTGCGGGCCGAGTTCTGGCTGGAGTCAGACATCTATGCCGACACCGGCACAACACACGCCAGTGGCAAGTTCTTCCAGCGCCGCTCCACGGTGAGCCTGGCGGGCGGCTTCGGCGAGCTGCGCCTGGGCCGCGATTTCACGCCGGCCGCCCAGAATCCCACCAAGTTCGACCCGTTCAACGTGATCGGCCTGGCCAATTCCAACCTCATCAGCCGCATGCCCGGCACCTTCTCGAACTACTACCGCAGCGACAACGCCATCCAGTACTTCACGCCCAAATGGAGCGGCTTCCAGGGCGAGGTGATGTATGCGCTGGATGAAGACCCGGTCAGCAAGGTCGGTCGCCATGTCGGCGCCCGCCTGGCCTACGACAACGGCCCGCTGAACCTGGCACTGACCTATGGCACGACCGAAGTCAATGCCGCGGGAGCCAAGCTCGAGCAATATGGCGCCGGCGCATCCTACGACTTCGGATTCGCCCGGCTGATGGGATATTTCCAGCGCGAGGACCTGCCCTACGGCACCTACGGAGGCCGCATTGCGGGCGCCGAGGACCGCTGGCAGATCGGCCTGACCGTACCCGTGGGTGCCAACTACATCCGAGCCTCCTATGTGCGCACCGATTCACGCAGCGGCCCGGCCGCCTTCAACGGCAGCGATGCCAACCGGTATGCCATCGGCTATGTCCACAACCTGTCGCGGCGCACGGCGCTGTACGGCACGCTGGCACGCGTGACCAACAAGGGCGGGGCCAATTTCAGCCTCAATGGCGGCGCGGCCGGACTGGCTGCAGGCGGCAGTTCCACAGGTACCGAATTCGGCATGCGCCACAGCTTCTGAGGACTCCCTCGACTCCTAGGAAATCATGACGAATATGTCATCTGGCAGCCCGGATATATCCAGACACCGAACCATATAGTCATGACCATGGACTGGATCCAGTCCATGGCAAATCCTCACGGAGATGCCGCCACACCGGAGGAAAATACAATGAAATCCCTATTCACCCTGGGTATTGCAGCAATCACCCTGGTTGCATCGCAGGCCCAAGCCAATACCTTCCCGAATGGAAAATCCTATTACGGATCGCCCGCACCTGCAGGAAATTATCGCACCGTCGATTTATCCCAGAAAGGGCCGATCAACATCGTTTGCGGTGAAACCGTGAATTTCACGAGCCAGGGCCAGACATTCGCGTGGAGACTCAGCTCCATTCAGCACAACCGCGTGGCGGTGTCGAATTTCGCGCCGGCTGGTTTCGATACGCAGGGCCGCGCCGTCTATATCACGCCCGGCGAACATGAGCGGGGCGGCTGAAGGGGCCTCGCTCCAGGGAAAGGGGACCCGCATATTGCGGGTCCTTGTCCGTGGCTGCAGCGTCGTTCAGGCAGCCAGGGCGCTGCGCATGGCATCGATCACCGCCTTGTAGTCCGGCTTGCCGAAGATGGCACTGCCGGCCACGAAGGTGTCGGCGCCCGCGTCGGCCACGCGGCGGATGTTGGTTTCCTTGATGCCACCGTCCACCTCCAGGCGGATGTCCCGGCCGCTGGCCTCGATGCGCTTGCGGGCCAGCTCGATCTTGCGCAGCGTGCTGTCGATGAAGCTCTGGCCGCCGAAACCCGGGTTGACGCTCATCAGCAGGATCAGGTCGATGTCGTCGATCACCCAGTCCAGCACGTCCAGCGATGCGGCCGGATTGAACACCAGGCCGGGCTTGGCGCCCTGGGCACGGATGTTCTGGATGCTGCGATGCACATGGGTGGATGCGTCAGGGTGGAAGCTGATGTAGTCGGCGCCGGCCTTGGCGAAGGCCGTGGCCAGTTCGTCCACGGGCTCGACCATCAGGTGCACGTCAATGGTCACGGGCTGGCCGTCAGGCGTCCTGGCATGGGGCTTCAGGGCCTCGCAGATCATGGGGCCGAAGGTGAGATTGGGCACGTAGTGGTTGTCCATCACGTCGAAGTGGATCCAGTCGGCGCCAGAGGCAATCACATTCTTGACCTCGTCACCCAGACGGGCGAAGTCGGCGGACAGGATGGAGGGGGCGATGCGGTAGGTGGGGCTCATGGGAGGCGATTGTCGCAGCATGCCCATCCCGACATCAAACGTCATGAAATAGTCAGCCGGGGCCGCCGTGGGGACGTTTGAATGCCGCTGCAGCTACGCAGTTACCATTGCCACCATGCCCATGAACGAGTTTCAGGTCCAGGTCCGCCCCGCCTTTTTGCCAGAGCAGTCCGCTCCAGCAGCGGGCGTATACGCCTTCTCCTACACGATCACCGTGACCAATACCGGCCAGGTGCCGGGCCAGTTGATCGCGCGCCACTGGATCATCACCAACGAGCTGGGCCACGTCGAAGAGGTCAAGGGCCTGGGGGTGATCGGCCGCCAGCCGCTGCTGCAGCCCGGCGAGACCTTCGAGTACACCAGCGGCTGCCAGCTGCGCACGCCCAACGGCAGCATGCAGGGCAGCTATCTGTGCATCAGCCACGAGGGCGAGGTCTTCGAGTGCAGCATTCCGCGATTCCAGCTGAAATCCGGTGCCGGCGGCGACAGCTTTCCGGACCCTGACAACCGCGTACTGCACTGAGCGCGGCCATCGGGCGGCGCGCTAGTCTCCTGCCCTGCCGCACCACCCATCCATGAAGCGAATCACCCAAGACCTGCCCGGCCTTCTGGCCGCACTCAACCCCGAGGCCGACCTCGCGCACCGCCATATCTGGCTGATCCACCTGCTGGAGTGGGTGCGCGCGCCCAAGCCGTCGGTGGACGGCGCCGTGCAGCGTGTGCAGTTGCTGGTGGAGGCCGTGGAGGCCGACCCAGCCGTGCGCCAGCGCCTGCATGCCTGGTGGCTGCGCTTCATCGACACCGTGGACATCACGGCGCTGCTGGCCGATTTCGGCTTTGCGCCGCGCACCAACATGTTCAGCGAGCTGTCCGAGCGCGCACGCTACAAGCTGCTGCCCAGCACGCCCGAGACGGTGGATGCCTCCGAGCTGTTCATGCTGGCCATGCCCGACGAATTCGACGCGCGCTGGCTGCACGCGCTGGAAGCGCCGCTGCTCGAACGCATCGCACTGCTGCTGACCGACGGCAGCGAGGGCCAGGGCAGCAGCTTCTGGCAGAACAGCCTGCTGGGCTCCATCACCTATTGCACCGGGCAGATCCTGTCCACGGGCTTCTCGCCCGAACTGCGCCTGCGCATGGACGAGCAGGCGCGCGACGACCAGCCCTTCCACGCCCTGATCCACGACGCCGAAAGCCTGCGCGTGGAGGTGATGCACGCGCTGCGCACCAATGACCGGCGCGATGCGGCCGAGGCCCGGCTGCGCGAGCGCCTGGATGCCTGCCGCGCGGCCGTGACATCGGTCTACACCCATTTCGAGTCCGAAGGGATCTCGGTGGGCCTGGTGTTCCGCCTGCGCCAGCTGCGCGCGCGCATCCTGCGCGTCAGGCGGCTGCTGGACTGCCTGGTGGCCGACAACCGCGCCACCGAGACGGCCGACCTGCTGGCCAACCTGGTGTCCGTGGGCATTGAGCGGCGCAGCCTGCGCGCGCTGCTGTCCACCAACACCTCGCTGCTGGCGGCCAAGGTGGCCGAGCGCAGCGCCGAGACGGGCGAGCACTACATCACGCGCACCGGCCGCGAATACCTGTCCATGGCGACCAAGGCCGCTGGCGGCGGCTTTGTGATGGCCTTCACCACGCTGCTGAAGTTCGCGCTCTACGCGCTGGGGCTGTCGGCGTTCTGGGGCGGGCTGGCGGCGGGCATCAACTACTCCATCAGCTTTGTGCTGATCCAGCTGCTGCACTTCACGGTGGCGACCAAGCAGCCGGCCATGACGGCACCGGCCATGGCCGCCAAGCTCAAGGACCTGCGCGCCAGCGAGGCCATCGAGGAGTTCGTGGACGAGGTCGCCCACCTGGTGCGCTCGCAGGTGGCGGCCGTGCTGGGCAACGTGCTGGTGGTGCTGCCCATGGTGCTGCTGTTGTCGCTGGGCTATGCCCAGCTGTTCGGCCACACGCCCATCGACGGGCCGCATGCGATTGCGGTGCTCGACTCGCTGAGCCTGCTGGGCCTGTCGCCGCTGTTCGCGGCCTTCACGGGCGTGCTGCTGTTCGCCAGCAGCCTGATCGCGGGCTGGGCCGAGAACTGGTTCGTGCTGCGCCGGCTGGATTCGGTGATCCGCTACAACCCCGGCATCACGCGCTGGCTGGGCGCCAGGCGCGCCGACCGCTGGGCGCATTTCTGGCGCAAGAACATTTCGGGCTTTGCCGCCAACGTCTCGCTGGGCATGATGCTGGGCCTGGTGCCCGCGTTCGCGGCCTTCTTCGGCCTGGGGCTGGAGGTGCGCCACGTCACGCTGTCGGCCGGCCAGATCGGTGCCGCCATGGCGGCCCTGGGCTGGCAGGTGCTGCACTCCAACATCTTCTGGTGGGCGGTTGCCCTACTGCCGGTCAATGGCGCGTTGAATGTCACTGTCAGCTTTTATCTGGCATTCCGCGTTGCGATGAGGGCACACAATGTCAGCGGAGTCGACCGCTCGCGCATCTATTCGGCCATCCGCCGCCGTCTGCGCACAGCGCCGCTGAGTTTCTTCCGCCCCTGAGCCTGCGGGACCTCGGGACACACGCGGAACCCACGTGCTGGCATGCACGCCCGGCCTTGCGGCCCGGCAGGCACGCCAGTGGATCGCCAACGAAGTGTCCCCGTGCCATGCGCACGGGACGCGGGTTTGCCCGCGCCGCAGGGAAGGCCCTGCGGAGCTTCGCTTCCGAGCCGCTGGCTCGCGCAAAGGACCTCGCTTATGAATGACATGCTGAGCTTCTGGGAGCCGTGGCTGCGGCCATCGGCCGGGCTGGCCACGGTGCAGTGGTCCCTGCTGCTGGCCGTGGCCACCATGGTGGGCTACGCCTGCCAGCGCCATGCGGCCCTGCCCAAGGTGGTGGGCTATTCGCTGGTGGGGGGCATTGCCGGGCTGATCGGATTTGGCGCCAACACCGCCTGGCCGTTGCAGGGCACGGGATTGTTCCTGCTGGAGCTGGGCGTGGCCATCGTGCTGTTCGAATGCGGCGGGCGCATCACGCTGCGCTGGTTCCGCCACAACCCCATGGTGCTGGTGCAAAGCGTGGCCGAATCCGCGTTGACCTATGTGCTGGTCTCCCTGGTGCTGGGCTGGCTGGGCGTGGCCCCCGAAGTGGCCGGACCGCTGGCCCTGGTGGCCATGGCGGCATCGCCCCTGGTGCTGACGCGCGTGGTGGCCGACATGCGTGCCGCAGGCGCCGTGACCGATCGCGGCCTGGTGCTGGCCACCCTGTCCACGCTGTATGCGCTGGCCCTGGGCAGCGCCAAGGCGGGCATGCTGACGCAGCCCAAGCCGGGCTTCGTGGCCTCGATCATGCCGGTGCTGGTGGTGCTGGGCGTCTCGGTGGCCGTGGCCCTGGTGCTGGCCGTGCTGATGCGCCTGGCGCTGCGCTTCATGAGCCCGGCCAGCGAGAACACCTCCATCCTCTTTCTCACCCTGATTTCGGCCAGCGTGCCGCTGACCTCGTACCTGGGCGGCTCGGCGCCGCTGGCGGCGCTGCTGGGCGGCATCTTGCTCAAGCAGTTCAACCCGCGCCCCTGGGCCTGGCCGCGCCAGCTGGGCACGGCGGCCTCGCTGCTGACCATGCTGATGTTCGTGCTGGTCTCCACCGTGGCCGCGCAGGCCGACTGGAGCGCGCCGGTGGCCGGCGTGGTGGGCGCCGTGATCCTGGCGCGCCTGGTCGCCAAGACCCTGGGCGTGGCCGTGGGCAATGCGGGCACCGGCGCCAACTGGCGCCAGGCCTTCTGGGTGGGCTGCGCCATGGCGCCCATGTCGTCGGTGGCGCTGCTGATTGCATCGCAGTTCGTTGCCGCCGCGCCCGAGCTGGGCGCGCAGATCGCAGGCGTGGCCCTGCCCACCATTTTGGTGATGGAGGTGCTGGGCGCCGCCCTGGCCACCGTGGCCATCTACCGCTCCGGCGAAAGCTCCCGCCCCTGGAAGCCGCTGAGCCGCTCGAATACCGCAGGAGATGAACGTGAGTCTTGAAGCCTTCAACTCGTCCGAACCGCTGACCCTGGGCGTGGAGCTGGAACTGCAGCTGGTCAACACCCACGACTACGACCTGGCCCCCTACGCCGAGGACATGCTGCGCCTCATGCTCAAGAACCCGCTGCCCGGCAGCGTGGTGCCCGAGATGACGAACAGCATGATCGAGATCTCCACCAGCGTCTGCCATTCGGCCTCGGAGGTGCTGGGCCAGCTCAGCCAGATCCGCGATGCGCTGGTCAAAAGCGCCGACAAGCTCAACATCGCCGTGGTGGGTGGCGGCACCCACCCCTTCCAGCAGTGGCATGAGCGGCGCATCTACGACAAGCCGCGCTTCCAGGAGCTGTCGCAGCTGTACGGCTACCTGTCCAAGCAGTTCACCATCTTCGGCCAGCACGTGCACATCGGCTGCCCCGACGCCGACGCGGCCCTGCTGATGCTGCACCGCATGTCGCGCTACATCCCGCACTTCATTGCGCTGTCGGCCTCCAGCCCCTACGTGCAGGGCCACGACACGGCCTTCGACTCGGCGCGGCTGAACTCGGTGTTCGCCTTCCCGCTGTCGGGCCGCGCGCCCTGCGTGCTGCACTGGAGCGAGTTCGAGCAGTACTTCGACAAGATGACGCGCACGGGCGTGGTCAAGAGCATGAAGGACTTCTACTGGGACATCCGGCCCAAGCCCGAGTTCGGCACCATCGAGATCCGCGTGTTCGACACGCCGCTGACCATCGAGCGCGCAGCCGCCCTGTCCGGCTATGTGCAGGCGCTGGCCGCCTGGTTCATGGACACCCAGCCCTTCACGCCCGTGGAGGACGACTACCTGGTCTACACCTACAACCGCTTCCAGGCCTGCCGCTTCGGCCTGGAAGCCGTGTACGTGGACCCGGCCACGGGCGAGCACATGCCCCTGGCCGACCACATCCTCAAGACCATGGATGCCGTGGCCGACTACGCGGCCCGCCACGGCGCCGCGCCCGCCCTGCACCTGCTGCGCAGCGACGTGGCCGCCGGCAGCAACGATGCCCGCTGGCTGCGCGAACGCCAGCGCAGCGAGCAGCTGCTGGCCGAGGTCTCGCGCCAAGCGGCCATGCGCTTTCGCGGTCAGGCCGTCTGAGGCCGGCGTTCAGCGCAGTCTCAAGGCAGTACCGCCGCCGCACGCGCGGCGGTGATCTGCGCGTCGGCGTCGCGCTGCAGCAGCAGGCGCTGGCGAACCAGGTCCTGGGCTGCGGCCGTGACGGCGCTCACGTAGCCGGCCTGGTCGACATACAGCTCCTCCAGTGAAGGCCGCGAGTCACCGGCCGCCAGCCGCGCCGCGCGCGTCTTGTGGAAGGGGATGAAGCTGCCCGTGAGGTTGGACAGGTCCGCGATGCCCGGCGTGGCCACGTAGTTGAACTCCATGCTGGTGCCCAGCGGTGCCCGCGCCTCCACGCTGCGGATGCCGGCACGCGTGAGGCCGGTGGCCGCATCGACCTGGGGCACGAGGATGGCGTAGTCCTTGCCCGTGGCGCGCGGCGGCTGCAGCGTGGCGATGCCGCTTTCGTCCTGCGGCACGTACTGCGGGCCGAAGTCGAGCAGCGCAAAGCCGTTGTGGCGCGCCAGGTAGCGGAACTCGGGGATGGCGGTCTGCACGCCGCCCACGTTCCAGCTCAGGCCCTTCATGGCGGGAAAGACCAGCTTGTCGGGCCGCACCAGGGTGCCGTCGGCCAGCCTGGGCACCTGGCTGGCCGGCGGCTCGGTGCCGCGCACCACCCAGTCCTCCAGCGCGATGAACAGCGCGCGGAACGTGTCGTTGAAGTGCACCACGGTGCCGGCCGGATAGACATTGCGCGTGGGCGCATAGCCGATGCTGGCCGTGCCGCCTGCGCCGCCGTGCTGGGTGCTGGCGTAGTAGTAGATGCGCGCATTGGCGGGCTGGGCGATGTCGCGCAGGCCGTTGGCATCGGTCAGCACGGGCGAGCCCTGCAGCTGCCAGAACTCCGTGCCCGACAGGCCCAGGAAGAACTTGGGACAGGTATTGCTGGCTTCGCAGCGCTTCATCACGCCGCCCTGGCGGCCGCTGACCTCATCGCTGTAGTCCTTGTCCAGGCCGCGCGGCGCGGTCTGGCCGAAGGCCGTGTGGTCGGTGCGCAGGCCGCCCCCGCCGCCGGGCACGGCAAAGCGCGTGTTGATGTTGGTCTGGCGCGCGGCCACATGGGCATACATGCCGTCGAAGACCTTGCCGCCATCGAGCGCCTGGTTGAAGCCCAGGTGCAGGAAGGTCTTCATGGCATTGCCCGACTGCGAGGTGCCCTGGCCGATGGTGTGCGTGATGCGCCCGGCCAGCGGATTGGCCTTGCCGTCGGCGTCGGACGCCTTGGCGCGGAAGAAGCTCACCGTGTCGCGCAGCGCCGCCAGGCCCACGCCCATGACCTTGGGGTCCTTGGCCACATAGACCAGTTCGTAGAGGTACTGCGGATCGAAACCGCCCTTCAGGCAGACGCTGGTGGCCGCAGGCGTGCCGGGGAAGGGATTGGCGGCGGCATCGCAGCTGGCGAACTTCCAGTCGCCCGCAGGCACGGTCTGGCGCGCATCGGTTTCGTTGATGCGGCGCGTGAGCGAGTAGCCGGCCTGCGTGTTGTCCAGGCTGGCGGGCTCGTAAGGAATCATGGTCCCGTTGAACACGCCGCCGGGCAGGGTCATGGAGGGCACGGCGGCGGCCGGGACCAGCTCGGTGCGGTAGCTGCCCGTGATGCTGCTGCCGTCCTTGTTGCGGGCCACGGGCACGGTGACCGTCAGGCGCGCGGGCGTGGACTTGGGCACATCGCCCTGCCAGGCCGAGTACAGCAGCACATAGCCGCGCTCCAGGTAGACCGCATCGCCGGGCGTGGCCGTGGGGTTGGGCATGGTCAGGATGTTGCCGCGGTTGGGCGCGTCATAGCGCAGCACGCCGCTGGCCTTGGACATGTCCTTGGGCTTGAGCATGACGAAGTCGGTGCTGTACTCCACCATGCCGCGCGCATTGACGGGCGCCAGCACCAGGTCCTGGATCACGGCGTTCTTCGGGTCGGCCGGGTCCAGCTCGCCGCGCAGCACGCCGGTCACTTTTTCGTAGGCGCCGACACTGCCGTAGCTGCCGGCAAAGTCCTCGGTGGCGCTGATGCTCAGCTGCATGCGAGGCGCCTGCGAGCCGGCGGGCGAGTCACTGCCGCCGCAGGCGGTCAGCAGCCCGGATGCGGCCAGGGCAAGGACCAGTGGATGGATGGATCTGATGTGCATGTTGTCTCCTTGGGGTCATGGCACAGGCAAGGCTCCGCCCTGGCCGCCGTGCATTGCGGCGGCCTAGGGCGGTTCGGAAAGAAAGGGAACGGGAGAGCGGGGAACGAGAGCGGGGAGCGGCCTACTCGGGCTGGATGCCGGCGGCCTTGATCACCTGGCCCCACTTCTGGGTCTCGGCGGCCTGGAAGGCGGCCAGTTCCTGCGGCGTGGCCGTCCAGCCCTCGGAGCCGGACATCTCGAAGAAGGACTTGGCGCCCGCGCTGTGCACGGCGTCGGACAGCAGGCGGTTGAGGCGGGCCACCACGGCCTCGGGCGTGCCGGCGGGCGCATAGGCCGCGAACCAGTAGCCCATGTCGTAGCCCTTGACGCCGGCTTCCTCCAGCGTGGGCACTTCGGGCAGCTGCGGGCTGCGTTTGGTGGTGGAGTAGCCCAGGGCGCGCAGCTTGCCCGACTTGACCTGGGGCACGCCGGTGGAGGTATCGGTGATCATCAGGTCGATCTGGCCGCCCAGCAGGTCGGTGATGGCCAGCGGATTGCTCTTGTAGGGCACGTGCATCAGGTCCACGCCGGCCAGCTGCTTGAGCATTTCACCGGCCA
The DNA here is from genome assembly GCF_014170385.1 of Delftia sp. UME58. NCBI lineage: Bacteria > Pseudomonadati > Pseudomonadota > Betaproteobacteria > Burkholderiales > Comamonadaceae > Delftia > Delftia sp. UME58. Next base: position 47,870 of record NZ_LZZV01000088.1, on the reverse strand, counting down.
CGCGGCTGGAGGAGCTGCCGCTGCCGAACGACAGCTTGCCCGGCTGCTTCTTCGCCGCCGCCAGCAGATCGCCCACGTTCCTGTACGGCGCATCGGCGCGCACCACCAGCACCTGGCCGCCCTTGCCCAGCCCGGCCACGGGCGCGAAGTCCTTGACCGCGTCATAGGGCAGCTTCTTGTACAGATGCTGGTTGGCCGCATGCGTGGTGTTGGTGGTGATCAGCACCGTGTAGCCATCGGCCGCCGAGCGCGCCACCTGCTGGGCCGCGATCATGCCGCTGGCGCCGCCCTTGTTCTCGACCACCACGGCCTGCTTGGTCGCCGTGGTCACGGCCTGGCCCAGCGCCCGTGCCAGCTGGTCGGTGGCGCTGCCGGCCGCAAACGGCACGACGAAGGTGATGGGCTTGGACGGATAGTCCTGTGCCAGGGCCGGTGCGGCGGCGGCTGCCAGCGCGCATGCGGCCAGCGCGAGCACATGGCGGCGGGGGAAGTTGTGCGAAAAGTGCATGTCTGTCTCCTTTGTTGTGATGAATGTGTGACGGGCGGGTCCTGCCGGCTACTCCGGCGCCAGGTGGGGCAGCAGCGAGGCCGGCACCTGGACCTGCATCTGCAGCAGCCAGTACGACAGCGCCTTGCCGTGGCTGTCGAGGTTGAGCGCGTCGTTGACGCCGCCGTCCAGCACCGCGTCCAGCACCCAGTTCATGGCCTGCAGGCGCTGCAACACGAAGCGCTGCACGCGCGCCGGGCGCCGGGCGGCGAAGTGCGCGGCCACGCGCTCTTCGGTGATCTGCTCCACCAGCACGGGCCAGCAGGCGGCATTCCAGGCGATGAGGCTGATGTTGGAGCGGTTGCCCTTGTCCCCCGTGCGCCCGTGCGCCAGGCGGTACAGCGGTACGGTGACGGGCATCGTGGTCTGCAGTGTGTTCATGCGGCGTGCTCCCCGGCCTCTTTCTCGACCCCTTTATCGACGCCTTTATCGACATCTCCCTCGGCCCACTTCCATCCGGTGGCGATGCTCTGCTGCGCCAGCAGGCAGGACACCGTGCCCAGCCGCGCGCGCAGCGCCGTGCGCACGCCGCCGCCGCCGGCCGGCCCGCAGGTGTACAGCGCATTGACCTCGCGCGGCAGGCGCCGCGCCTGGGCCTGCGTGGGGCGCAGCCAGGCGGCGCGCAGGCGCACGTCCTGGGGAGCGGCTGCGCCGGCCGGCTGCGCGTCGCGCCAGCGGCCGGCGTCGTCGCCCAGCACGCTGGCCACGCCGATCCAGTCCAGGCGCAGGTCGCCTGCGGCCTCGCCGCCCAGGCGCTCGCGCAGCACCTCGCCGGCCAGCCGGGCGCGCTCCAGGGCGCGCGGGCCGGCATAGGAGATCTCGCCCTCGGCCAGCCAGCCCGAGGCATGGCAGACATTGACCTTGTAGTGGCCGTTGTGCGCATGGCCGCGCACGCCGCTCAGGCGCACGGCGTCAGGCCCCACCTGGTGCACCTCGGCCTCGGACAGGTCGGCCACCACGTCGGGCGTCAGGTAGGCGGCCGGGTCGTGCACCTCGTACAGCAGTTGTTCCTTGACCGTGCGTTCGCTGACCAGGCCGCCCGTGCCTTCGGGCTTGGTGATGGTGCAGTCGCCCGAGGGTTCGATGATGGCAATGGGATAGCCCAGCCGCGCCAGGCCCTGCACGTCCTTGAAGCCCGGGTCGGCGAAGTAGCCGCCCGTGACCTGGGCGCCGCATTCCAGCAGGTGGCCGGCCATGGTGGCGCGCGCCAGGCGGTCCCAGTCGTCCCAGGCCCAGTCGAAATGCGCCATGGCCGGCCCCAGGGTCAGCGAGGGGTCGGACACGCGGCCGGCCACCACGATCTCGGCACCGGCCTGCAGGGCCTCGGCAATCGCGCGCGCGCCGATGTAGGCGTTGGCACTGACCAGCGAATCCTCGGGAAACTCCGCACCCAGCGCGGCCCGCAGCGCCCCGCGGTACGCCGGGCCGCTGACATCGTCGCCATGCACCACGGCGACGCGCGGCACGCGCAGGCCCAGGCGCTGCGCCAGCCGCTGGATGCAGCGCGCCGCGCCTTCGGGATTCGCCGCACCGAAGTTGCTGACGATGCGTATGCCATGCGCCAGGCAATCGGCCAGCACGGGCTCCAGCAGGTCCTCCAGCAGGGGCTCGTAGCCGGCGTCGGGCTGCTCGCGCCGCGCGAGCTGGGCCAGCGCCAGCGTGCGCTCGGCCAGGGTCTCGAAGATCAGGCAGGCGCTCTGGCCGCTGGCCGCCAGGGCGCGCACCACGGGCGCGGCGGCATCGGTGCGGTCGCCCGAGAAGCCGGCTGCGCAGCCCACCCACAGCGGGGGCTTGTCCGGGGCAAAGAAGGTTTCCAGGTGGTCCATGCAGGCCAATGTAGGCAAGGGCTGCTAATCTGTGAAATCGATTATTCGGATCAACTCATCCAAAAACCCGATGAATATCTCCTCCCGCCAGCTCGATGCCTTCATCGCCCTGGCCCAGCTCAGCAGCTTCACGCTGGCCGCGCAGCGCTGCCATCTGTCGCAGCCGGCCTTCAGCGCCCTGATCAAGGGCCTGGAAGACGGCGTGGGCGTGCGGCTGTTCGACCGCAGCACGCGCCATGTGGCGCTGACGCAGGAGGGGGCGCAGTTCCTCGATGCCGCGCAGCGCATACGCGCCGACCTGGGCGATGCCGTGCAGGGCCTGCGCGAGGCGGCGGCGCTGCAGCGCGGGCGCGTGTCCATCGCCCTGCTTCCTTCGCTGGCGGCGGCCTGGCTGCCGCCCGTGCTGGCGCTGTTCCATGCGCGCCATCCGGGCATACAGCTGCAGGTGTCGGACCTGCTGTCCGAGTCCTGCATCGCCCAGGTGGCCTCGGGCCAGGCCGACCTGGCGCTGGCCGCCATCCGCGCCGACACCGAGGAGCTGCAGGCCGAATGGTTCTGCGCCGACCGGCTGCACCTGGTCTGCCGCGCCGACCATGCGCTGGCGGCCCTGCCCGCGCCGACCATGGCCGACCTGCGGGACCAGCCCTTCATCCAGCTCGCGCGCCACAGCAGCGTGCGCCAGTACCTGGAATCGCAGGAGCAGGCCCCGCCCCTCAACACCTTGCTGGAAGTGGAACACCTGGCCACCGTGATGGGCATGGTGCGCGCGGGCCTGGGCATCAGCGTGGTGCCCGCGCTGGCGCTGTTCCACTTCGTGCAGCCCGGCCTGGTGACGCGCCCGCTGGCCGATGCCGACCGCCGGCGCGACCTGTACCTGGTGCGCAGGCGCCAGCGCAGCCTGTCGCCGGCCGCCCAGGCCTTCCACGCGCTGGCGCTGGAGCACCGGCCCGGTGCGGGCGAGACCGCATGAAACGGGGCAGCACGAACCTCGCAGCACAATAGCCCGATCACCAAACGCATCCGAAAGCCGCCACCGTGGGTGAATTCGACCTGATCCGCCGCTTCTTCCAGCGCCCCGTGCGCCGCGCCGCCCTGGGCGTGGGCGATGACTGCGCCCTGCTCGCCCCGGCGCCGGGCATGCAGCTGGCCGTCTCCAGCGACATGCTGGTCGAGGGCCGGCATTTCTTCGCCGACGTGGACCCGCGCCTGCTGGGCCACAAATCCCTGGCCGTGAACCTGTCAGACCTGGCGGCCTGCGGCGCGCGCCCGCTGGCCTTCACGCTGGCCCTGTCCCTGCCGCGCGCCGATGCGGCCTGGACCGAGGCGTTTGCGGCCGGCCTGCTGGCGCTGGCCGACGCCCACGGCTGCGAGCTGGTCGGCGGCGACACCACCCAGGGGCCCTTGAACATCTGCATCACCGTCTTCGGCGAGGTGCCGCCCGGCCAGGCCCTGCTGCGCAGCGGTGCGCGCGCGGGCGACGACATCTGGGTCAGCGGCAGCCTGGGCGATGCCCGCCTGGCGCTGGAAGCCCTGCTGGGCCACACCAGCCTGCCACCCGGCACGCTGGCCGCCGCGCGCCAGCGCCTGGAAGCGCCCACGCCGCGCGTGGCACTGGGCCAGGCGCTGCGCGGCATTGCCAGCAGTGCGCTGGATGTGAGCGACGGCCTGCTGGGCGACCTGGGCCACATCCTCGAGCAATCCCGCGTGGGCGCCAGCCTGGACACGCGCCTGGTCACGCCGCTGCTCGATGCCGGCCAGCAGACGCCCCTGGCCATCGACCTGCTGCACCAGTGCACCCTGTCCGGCGGCGACGACTACGAGCTGTGCTTCACGGCCCCGGCCGACCGGCGCGATGCCGTGCAGGCCGCAGGCCGCGACAGCGCCACGCGCGTCACGCGCATCGGCTGCATCGAGGAGCAGCCCGGCCTGCGGCTGATCGGCCCGGACGGTGCGGCCATGGCGCCCCGGTGGACCTCATTCGACCACTTCGCCGCGGCCTGACGCCGCGCCAAACCACTTTCATCCGAGAAGGACTGCCCATGGTTCAACGCTCCGCCCTGCCCGCCCTCTCTGCCCTGGCCGCCGCCTGCTTCCTGCTGGCAGGCACCCCGGTCCAGGTCCAGGCCCAGGCCCAGGCACAAGCCCAGGAAGCCACCATCGCCCGCGCCCCCATCGCGCGCGTCACCCTGTATGCGGGCGTGGCCTCGGTGGAGCGCACGGCGCGCATCACGGCCGCCACGCGACAGCTGGTGTTCGAGTGCCTGCCCGGCTCCATCGACCCGCAGAGCCTGCAGGTCAGCGCCGATGCCGGCGTGCGCCTGGGCGACTACAAGCTGCAGTCGCAGCCGCGCGAACTGGCCTCCAAGGCATGCGCCAGCCCGCTGGAGCAGCAGATCCGCACGCTGGAAGACCAGCTGGCCGCGCTGGAGGCGGACGAGTCCGCCGCCAAGCTGGTGGGCGACTACCTGCAAGGCCTGGCCAAGCCCGGCGATGACGCCAAAGCCCCTGCCCTGCCCGCCGCCAGCCAGCTGGGCGCCGCCACCGAGGCGCTGCGCAGCACCAGCCGCGGCAACACGCTGCGCGCCCACCAGATCCTGCGGCAAAAGCAGGCGCTGCAGGAGCAGCTCAGGCCGCTGCAGCTCGAACGCGACCGCACGGGCGCGGGCAACGCCCAGGTGATGAAGGTCACCGTGCAACTGGCCAGCCCGGCCGACGCGAACGTGCAGCTGACCTACCAGGTGCGCGGCCCGAGCTGGCAGCCCACCTACCGCGCCCAGCTGGACCCGGCCAAGGGCACCGTGGCCATCGAACGCCTGGCCCTGGTGGCCCAGAACAGCGGCGAGGACTGGAGCCAGGTGCAGCTGCTGCTGTCCACCGGCCAGCCCTCGCGCAGCACGCAGGCACGCCTGCCCAATCCCTGGACGCTGGATGTGGAACGGCCCCGCCCCGTGGCCGCCATGGCCCCTGCGGCAGCGCCGGCCCCGGCGGCCCCTGCGATGATGCTGGAGCGCGCCCGCAAGCCCGGGGCGGCCGGCGAGGCCGCCGAACTGCCGGTGCTCGATGTCGCCAGCCTCAACACCGCCTACGCCACGCAGTTCTCCGTGCCCTACCGCATCAGCGTGCCCTCCAGCAGCGAGCGCGTGACCCTGGCCCTGGGCTCGCAGAACCTGCCGGCCACCCTGCTCACGCGCACGGCGCCCGCCGTGGAAGAGGCCGCCTACCTGGTGGCCCAGCTGGCCGTGCCGGCCGGTGTCTGGCCCGCAGGCCCCGTGGCCCTGTTCCGCGACGGCGCCTTCGCCGGCCAGGGCCGGCTGGACTTCGGCAACGCCACCGCGCTGGCCCAGGGCCTGTCTTTCGGCCGTGACGACAAGGTGGTGGTGCGCAACCTGCCCGTGGACTCGGCCACGGGCAGCGGCGGCCTGCTCGGCAGCAGCACCGAACGCCAGGTCACGCGGCGCTTCCAGGTGGACAACCGCCATGACCGCGCCATCGAACTGCAGGTGGTGGATGCCGCACCCGTCTCGCGCAACGAGCAGATCCGCGTGCAGTCCCAATACAACCCGCAGCCGGCCACCACGCGCTGGAACGACCGCAACGGCATGATCGCCTGGCAGCAGCCGCTGGCCGCTGGCGCCAGCGCCGGCTTCGAGGCCCGCCACCAGATCCGCCATCCGCAGGATCTGGCGGTCGAAGAGCGTCAGTGAAGCACCAGGGCCGCGCTTATGATCTGGCCCCATGAGTGACGCGCCGCTGCGGCCGGAGGTTTCCGGCGATCCTGCTACCCCTACCTTTGCCTCTGCGGCGCGCCCACCGGAAGGCCCGCCGCAGGGCGGCATGGCTCGCCCCACGCTGGAATTCATGATGTCCCACCCGGCCCACTTCATCGCCATGGGGCTGGGCTCGGGGCTGGGGCGCATCGCGCCCGGCACCGTGGGCACGCTGTGGGCCTGGCTGTCCTTCCTGCTGCTGCAGCACTGGTTCACGCCCCAGCAGATCGGCCTGCTGATCGCGGGCAGCATTCCCCTGGGCTGGTGGGCCTGCACGGTCACGGCGCGCCACATGCGCGTGGCCGACCCGGGCAACCTGGTCTGGGACGAGATCGTGGCCTTCTGGCTGGTGCTGTGGCTGGTCATGCCCACGGGTTTCTGGGGCCAGCTCATCGCCTTTGCGCTGTTCCGCTTCTTCGACGCCGCCAAGCCCCAGCCCGTCAAATGGGCGGACCGGTGTTTCAAGGGCTTCGGCTGGCGCGGCGGCTGGGGGATCATGTTCGATGACCTGGTGGCCGCCTTCTGCACGCTGCTGGTCATCGCCCTGTGGCGCCATTTCATCGGCTGAAGGAGCTGGCATGAACGCATCCAACGAACTCGTCGACACCCTGGCCGGCCTGCTGCTGCAGCGCGGCTGGATGCTGGCCACGGCCGAGAGCTGCACGGGCGGCATGATCGCCGCGGCCTGCACGGACCGTGCCGGGTCCAGCGAATGGTTCGAGCGCGGCTTTGTGAGCTACTCCAACGCGGCCAAGCACGACCTGCTGGGCGTGCCCGAGGCGCTGATCGCCGAGCACGGCGCCGTGAGCGAGCCCGTGGCGCGCGCCATGGCCGAGGGCGCCGTCGCCCATTCACGCGCGCAGTGCAGCGTGGCCGTGACAGGCGTGGCCGGGCCGGGCGGCGGCAGCGCCGCCAAGCCCGTGGGCACGGTCTGGTTCGGCTGGAGCGTGTACGGCACCACGCACAGCGAATGCCTGCGCTTTGACGGCGACCGCGCCGCCGTGCGCCAGGCCACCATGGTCCATGCCCTGCAGCGCCTCAATGCGCTGATCAGCGCAAGGCTTTTATGAGCTTGTGCGCGATCTCCTGCAGCGGTGCAGGCAGGGCGCGGTAGCTTTCCAGCAGGCGCTGCTCGTCCACGGGCAGCGGCGCGTTGTCGTCTTCCAGCCCGGCCGTCAGCTCCAGCGCCGTGGTCTGCAGCGCCAGGGCCACGCGGGCCAGGGTGTCGTTCTTGAGGGTGCGGATGGCCCCCGATTCGATCTGCGAGACGGCCGAGGCCGTGATGCCCGCCGCCTCGGCCAGCCGGCCCTGGGTCATGCCCAGTTCGGCGCGGCGGGCGCGTATGCGTTCACCGATATGTCTCATGGCCCGTGCATCCAAAGCCTGTGGCGCGGGCGCTCAGGCGCCGTGGCACTTCTTGAACTTCTTGCCGCTGCCGCAGGGGCAGGGGTCGTTGCGGCCCGGCTGCTCGCCCTTGACGATGGTTTCCTGGCGCGGGCCCATGCTCTTCCAGATCTGGCGCAGGTCGTACAGCGCCCAGATGGCCTCGCCGAACTGCTCCACTCGCTCCTGGCTGGTGCTGGCGGGGCCGTCCTCGTCGTACATGCAGACTTCGGGCTTGCCGGTGTCGTCCTCGGTCAGGGCCACGACGGCGTTGAGTGCCTCGTTGAGCCAGCCGGCGGCTTCCTTGTCGCGCGGGGCGGCCCATTCCTCGGCCCAGTTCTCGACCACGAACATGAAGCCCAGCGCCCAGATCTGGCCGAACGAAGGGATCTCGCCGTCATCGGGACGCTCTTCCTCGGGCAGCGACAGGATGGCGCCGCGCATGTCCATGGCCTCGGGCTGGAATGTGCGGTCGTCCTCCAACGTCTTCACGTCGGCGTCCAGCTGGGTGCGGACCTCGTCCATGCGCAGGCCCACCAGCTCCAGAAAGCGCGCCTGCTGCGCCGCGTCCTTGAACACTTCCATCAGCGGCAGCGGCTGGCCCTCGGCCACCTCCAGCGTGCCGCCGTCGCCCAGCAGCATGGGCAGCCACTCGGCGGCCGGCACCTCGCGGCGCGTGCAGATCAGCGCCGTCAGGAAACCGTCGCAGAACTCCCACTGCGGAATCTCCTCGCCGCGCGTGCGCAGCTCGTCGAGCAGATCGTCGAGTTCCTCCAGCGCCTCGGGCGTCAGGGCAGGCTCGTCGGGCAGGGCGGTGGCTTCGTGGGCGTCGTTGGACATGGCGGAAATCTCTGGGGAAAACAGGGAGAAGGAACCGGCCACGGCCAGCCCCTCGAATGAATGGCCCGCAGTGTAGCCGCGCCGCCATGCCCGTGGCGCCCGGTCGGAACTTGCCCCCGAAAGCCCGGCCGCCCCGATCGCCCGTGACCCCCGAGACGGGCGCGGCCCAAAGCCAGGGGCGCCGAGCAAGAGCCGCCTCGCGGCGATGGCGCCGTCCCCCTCCCTCGCGAAGCGAGTAGAGAGGGGGAAGCCGCGCAGCGGCTCAGGGGGTTCAAAGAGTCCTGGCGATGATCTCCTTCATGATCTCGTCGCTCCCCCCGTAGATCCGCCCTATGCGCGCATCGGTCCAGGCGCGGCCGATCTGGTATTCGGTCATGTAGCCGTAGCCGCCGTGCAGTTGCAGGAATTCGTCGAGCAGGCGGTTTTGCAGCGCCGTGGCATTGAGCTTGACCATGGCCGCGCGGTCGGGGGCGAGCGCGCGGCGCAGGTGCAGGGCGATGCAGTCGTCCACGAAGACGCGCAGCATGGTGGCCTGGGCCTTGGCCTCGGCCAGCTTGAAGCGCGTGTTCTGGAAGTCGAACACCGGCTGGCCGAAGGCCTTGCGCTCGCGCGTGTAGGCAATGGTCTTGTGCAAAAAGGCCTCGATGGAGGCGGCCGCGCGCACGGCCACCACCAGGCGTTCCTGGGCCAGTTCGTGCATGAGGTACTTGAAGCCCGCGTTCTCCTCGCCCAGCAGGTGGTCGGCCGGCACGCGCACGTTGTCGAAGAACAGCTCCGAGGTGTCCTGCGCCATGAGGCCGATCTTCTCCAGCTTGCGGCCCTTGGAGAAGCCGGGCATGCCGTCCTCGACCACGATCAGGGACACGCCCTTGGCACCCATCTCGGGCGCGGTCTTGGCGACGACGATGACCAGCTCCGAATTGATGCCGTTGGTGATGAAGGTCTTCTGGCCATTGAGCACGTAGTGATCTCCCTCGCGCCGCGCCGTGGTGCGCACGGACTTGAGGTCGCTGCCCGCGCCGGGTTCGGTCATGGCGATGGCGCCGATCAGCTCGCCCGCGGCCATGCGCGGCAGCCAGCGGTCCTTCTGCGCCTTGCTGCCATAGGCATGGATGTAGGGTGCGACGATGTCCGAATGCAGCGGAAAGCCCAGCCCGCTGGCGCCCGTGCGCGCGATCTCCTCCAGCAGCACGGCGGCATGGCCGAAGTCGCCGCCGCCGCCGTAGGGCTCGGGCAGCATGGGGTTGAGCAGGCCCTCGCGCCCGGCCTTGCGCCAGACCTCCTTGGGCACGATGCCCTGGCGCTCCCATTCGGCATGGTGGGGCACGATCTCGCGCTCGAAGAAGCGGCGGGCCTGCTCGCGGAACTGTTCATGGTCTTCGCGGTAGACGGAGCGCTCGGTCAGGTCTTGCATGGGTCGGTATCCGGTGGTGGTCGATGAGGAAAGACGGTGAAGGGCCGTTCAGGCGCTGCGCAGGTTGAAGCCCGCGTAGGGCTGCTCGCGCAGCCTGTCCTTGAGCACGCGGCGCAGCAGCTTGCCCGTGGGCAGGCGCGGCAGCTCGTCCACGAACTGCAGGCGCTGCGGGCGCTTGAGGCGCGACAGCGTGGCGCCGGCCTCGGCGACGATGGCGCGCGCCATCTCGGCACTGGCCGCATGGCCCTGGCGCAGCACGACCACGGCCATGGGCTGCTCACCGAAGTCGGGCTCGGGCACGCCGACCACGGCCACCTCCTGCACGGCCGGGTGCGTGGCCAGCGCGTTCTCTATCTCCTGCGGATAGAGGTTGACGCCGCCCGACAGGATGAGGTCGGCCCGCCGGTCGCTGAGGAACAGGTAGCCCTCCTCGTCCACATGGCCCAGGTCGCCATAGGTGGCCCAGCCGCGCTCGTCGATGGCCTCGCGGGTCTTGGCGGGGTCGTTGAGGTAGGCAAAGGGCGCCACGTCCGAGAAGAACACGCGGCCGATCTGGCCCGCAGGCAGCTCCTGCCCGTCGTCGCCCACGATGCGCAGCCGCCCGTAGCTGGCGCGGCCCACGGAGCCTGGACGCCGGCGCCATTCGGCGGAGTTGATCAGGGTGATGCCGCAGCCTTCGGAGCCTGCGTAGTACTCCAGCAGGATGTCGCCCCACCAGTCCAGCAGCGCCTGCTTGACGGCCACCGGGCAGGGTGCGGCCGCATGGATGGCGCAGCGGTGGCTGGACAGGTCGTAGCCGTGCCGCACCTCCTCGGGCAGCTGCAGCAGGCGGCCCAGCATGGTCGGCACCCACTGGCTGTGGGTGATGCGGTAGCGCTCGATCATCGCCAGCGCCTGCTGGGCGTCGAAGCGCGCCGTGATCACCACCGCGCCGCCGCCATCCAGCGTGCGCAGGCAGTAGCGCAGCGGTGCTGCGTGGTACAGCGGCGCGGGCGAGAGGTAGACCGCGTCGGCATCAAAGCCCATGTTGCGCTGCCAGGCCAGGAATTCGGGATCGGCCTGCGTGCGGTAGAGCGCCGCCGGCAGTGCCTTCTTGATGCCCTTGGGCCGGCCCGTGGTGCCGGAGGAGTACAGCAGGTCGCGTCCCAGCGGACGGCCCGACAGGTCGATGGGCGCGGGCGCCTGCGCACGCCAGGCGGCCAGGGCATCGGCCAGCGACGGCAGGCCCGTGGATGCGCAGTCCCCGTCCACCGAATGCACGGTGGCCGCCAGTGCGGCCGGCAGTTGCGCCGCCGTGGCGGCCGAGGCAAAGACATGGCGTGCCCCGCTGTCGCCCAGGATGTAGGCCACCTCGGGCGCCGTCAGGTGGGTGCTGATGACCACCGCGTACAGGCCCGCCAGGCGCGCGGCCAGCACCAGCTCCAGGATCTCCACGCGGTTTTCCATCAGCACGGCCACCGTGTCGCCGGCCGCCAGGCCCTGCCCGGCCATCCACTGCGCCACCTCGCGCGAGCGCTGCGCCAGCGCGCCCGCCGTGTGCTGCTGGCCGCTGTCGCCCATGGTCAGCGCAACGCGGTCGGGCCGGGCATCGGCCCAGCTGTGAAAGTCATGCACGCCTGTCTCCTTTGCTTTTTTGAATCCGACGTCTCGAATTCATCGGGTTTTCAGCAAGTATTTTTGTTTGCGCGCGGTTTTTCATCCGGGAAAACGCTTTGTTCAATGCAAATTTCGAGACTTATCATTCATTTCATGAACCTCCAGTCTCATTAAATCCACATGAACACACCCGTCATCGTCGATGCCATCCGCAGTCCCATGGCCCGGGCCAAGCCCGATGGCGCCCTGGCCCAGCTCCATCCCGTCGATCTGCTCAGCCAGGTGCTGGAGCAGCTCGTGCAGCGCAACCGCATCGACCCCGGCGCGGTGGACGATGTGATCACCGGCTGCGTGAGCCAGGCCGGAGAGCAGGCCGGCACGCCGGGCCGCCTGGCCTGGCTGGCTGCGGGCCTGCCGGCCCATGTGCCATCCACCACCATCGACCGCAAGTGCGGCTCCAGCCAGCAGGCGGTGCACTTTGCCGTGCAGGCCATCATGTCGGGCACGCAGGACATGGTGATCGCCTGCGGCGTGGAGTCCATGAGCCGCGTGCCCATGGGCAGCTCGCGCATGGGGCAGAACACCACGGGCGCACGCTTCGATGCGCGCTTTGCGCCGGGGCTGGTGGGCCAGGGCGTGTCGGCCGACCTCGTGGCCGCGCGCTGGGGCCTGGGCCGCGAGGAACTGGATGCCTATGCCGCGCGCTCGCACCAGCGCGCCCATGCGGCCCAGTCGGCCGGGCGTTTCGAGCGCGAGATCGTGGGCATCACCACGCCTGCCGGCCGCGTCACGGCCGACGAGACCATCCGCCCGGGCACCACGGCGCAGAAGCTGGGCGCGCTCAAGGCCGTGTTCCAGAACGACGAGCTGTCGGCGCGCTTTCCGCAGATCCGCTGGCACACCACGGCGGGCAATGCCTCGCAGATGACCGACGGCGCCAGCGCCATGCTGCTGATGAGCGAGAAGCGCGCCCAGCAACTGGGCCTGCGCCCGCGTGCACGCTTCGTGGCGCTGGACGTGGTGGGCGACGATCCGCTGTACATGCTCACGGCCCCCATTCCCGCCACGCGGCGCGTGCTGGCCAAGGCCGGCATGCGGCTGGAGCAGATGGACCACTGCGAGATCAACGAGGCCTTTGCCTCCGTGCCCCTGGCCTGGCTGAAAGAGCTGAGGGAACTGGGCGCCGACCCCGAGCGCCTGAACCCGCGCGGCGGCGCCATCGCCCTGGGCCATCCGCTGGGGGCCTCGGGCATCCGCCTGATGACCACCATGCTGCACGCGCTGGAGGACAGCGGCGCGCGCTATGGCCTGCAATCCATGTGCGAGGCCGGCGGCATGGCCAACGCCACCATCATCGAACGCCTGTGAGCCAGGCACGGGAGACACATCCATGCAGCTGCAAGAGAACATGACGGCCCTGGTGACGGGCGGCGTATCGGGCCTGGGCGAGGCATCGGCACAGGCGCTGCTGGAACGCGGCCTGAACGTGGTGGTGGTGGACCTGAACGAGGAGCGCGGCGCGGCCATGGTGGACGCCGCCCGCCAGCGCCACGGCAGCCGCCTGCGCTTCGTGAAGGCCGACGTGGCCGACGCCGACCAGATGGCTGCCGCCATTGCCGCCGCCGAGGACTTCGGCGAATTCCGCGCCCTGGTGCACTGCGCGGGCGTGGGCGGGCCGCTGCGGCTGGTGGAGAAGGACGGCAGCCCGGGCTCGCTGGACAAATATACGAACATCGTGCGCGTCAACCTGATCGGCACCTTCAACACGCTGCGCTTGGCCGCGGCCAGCATGGCGCGCAACGAGGTGGTGGACGGCGAGCGCGGCGCCTGCGTGCTGACGGCCTCGGTGGCAGGCTACGAAGGGCAGATCGGCCAGATCCCCTATGCCTCGGCCAAGGCCGGCATCATCGGCATGACCCTGGTGGCGGCGCGCGACCTGGCCACCAGGATGATCCGCGTGTGCACCATCGCGCCGGGCCTGTTCGATACGCCCATCCTGGCCAAACTGCCCGAGAACATCCGCCAGTCGCTGGCCGCGTCCGTGCCCCACCCCGCACGCCTGGGCCAGCCGCCCGAGTACGCGATGACGGCTCTGCACATCCTGGAGAACCCCATGCTCAACGGAGAAACCATCCGCCTGGACGGTGCCATCCGCATGAGTCCTCGCTGAGCGCTTTCCGCGCCTCGCCAAACCCAAGGCGCACAGAGGAGACACCATGTTCAAACGCCTTACGCTGGCCGCTGCCGCATGGCTGTGCGCCACGGCCGCCATTGCAGCCGACGCCTGGCCCACGCGGCCCATCACCCTGGTCGTGCCAGGCGCGGCGGGCGGCTCGACCGATATTCCCGCGCGACTGCTGGCGCAAAAGCTGGCCGAGCGGCTGGGCCAGCCCGTCATCGTGGACAACAAGCCGGGCGCGGGCGGCTCCATAGGAGCCAGCCAGGTGGCACGCGCGCAGCCGGACGGCTATACGGTGCTGGTGGGCAACACGGGCTCCAACGCCATCAACTACACGGCCTACAAGAAGCTGCCCTACCGGCCCGAGGACTTCGTGGCGCTGACGGACATGATCTCGTTCTCCAACGTGCTGGTCGTGCCGCAGGCATCGCCGGTGCGCTCGCTGGAGGATCTGCTCAAGGCCGCGCGGCAGGCGCCGGGCAAGCTGTCGTTCTCATCGGCCGGCGTGGGCCAGACCACGCACCTGATGGGCGAGCTGCTGCGCGAGCGCACGGGCGTGGACGTGGTGCATGTGCCCTACCGCGGCTCGGCACCGGCCACGGCGGCCATCGTGTCGGGAGAGACGCAGTTCATGTTCGACAACCTCACGGCATCGCTGGTGCATATCAAGGCGGGCAAGCTGCATCCCATCGCCGTGACGGGCGCGCAGCGCGAGCCCGAGCTGCCCAACGTGCCCACCACCACCGAACTGGGCCTGCAGGACTTCGACAAGGTCGGCTGGATGGGTTTCTTCCTGCCCGCGCAGACGCCGCCCGCCGTGGTGCGCAAGCTCACCGACGGCCTTGTCGCCGTGCTCCGGGACCCCGAGGTGGCGCGCCGCTACCGCGAGCTGGGCGGTCGCCCCGGCGGCATGCCGCAGGCGCAGTTCACCCAGCTGGTGGACAACGACCGCAAGAGCTGGGGCGCGCTGATCACCAGCCGCCAGCTGCAACTCGACTGACCCGATTTCGACGGAGACGCCATGAAGGTGCTGGACAGCGTGCGCGTGCTGGAGATTGGCGGCATCGGCCCGGGGCCGTTCTGCGCCATGCATCTGGCGGACCTGGGGGCCGATGTGGTGTCCATCGTGCGGCCCGAGGCGGAACCCGCAGCCACCTCAGCCGCCTCCGCGCTGTCGCGCGGCAAGCGCTCGGTGTTCGCCGATCTCAAGTCGCCCGAAGGGCGTGACCTGGTGCTGGCCCTGGTGCGCGATGCCGATGCGCTGATCGAGGGCATGCGGCCCGGCACCATGGAGCGCCTGGGCCTGGGACCCGAGGCCTGCCAGGCCCTCAACCCGCGCCTGGTCTATGGCCGCATGACGGGCTGGGGCCAGGACGGCCCGCTGGCCCGGGCAGCCGGCCACGACAACAACTATGCGGCCGTCTCGGGCGCGCTGTGGGGATGCTCGCCGGCCGATGCCCGGCCGGTCTCGCCCTTTGCCACGCTGGGCGACATCGGCGGCGGCGCCATGTACCTGATGACGGGGCTGCTGGCCGGCATCGTGCAGGCACGCGCCACGGGTCGCGGCACCGTGGTGGATGCGGCCATCGTCGATGGTGCGGCGCACATGCTCAACCTCATGCTGCATGCGCGCCAGCGCGGGCTGGTGGCCGACGAGCGCGGCCACAGCATCCACGACAGTGCGCCGTTCTACGAAACCTATGCCTGTGCCGATGGCGGCTTCATCACCGTGGGCGCCATCGAGCCGCAGTTCCACGCCCTGCTGCTGGACAGGCTGGGCCTGGCCGGTGCCGCAGCGTTCCAGGGCCCCCAGTGGGACCGCGCCGCCTGGCCCGCGCGGCGCGCGCAGCTGCAGACGCTGTTCGCCTCCCGGCCCCGCGCGCACTGGCAGCAATTGCTGGAGGGCAGCGATGCCTGCTTCGGCGCCGTGCTCAGCCCTGTGGAAGCCGCCAGCCACCCGCACCTGCAGGCGCGTGGCGTCTATCTGCAGCCCGAAGGCGGCGCCCTGCAGGCCAGCCCCGCGCCGCGCTTTGACGGCCAGGCCTATGCACCGGGTCCTGCAAATGCCGCAGGCTCCGACACCGCCAGCGTGCTGGAGAAGGTGAGCGCAGGCCGCGTGCAGGAAGTCTGGCGCAGCGCCCGCTGACTCACGAGAGGCTGGAGGCGCCCAGCATGCCTTCGACCAGGCGCACCAGCGTGATCAGGCGCGGCCCGGCATCGCTTTCCAGCGCGCGGCTCTGCGGGCTGTAGATGGGCAGCGACACCGAGAACACCCAGTACTCGCCGTCCTGGGCCGTAGTCATGGGCACGGCGATGGACTGGATCTCGCGGTGCAGGTCGCCATGACTGCGGCAAAAGCCGTGCTCGGCCAGGTCGCGCCGCGCATCGTCGAGCCGCTCGCGCAGTTGCTGGGCGCGCGCGGGATCGTCGGCCTGCAGTTCCGCGATGAAGGCCTCGCGCTCGGCCTCGGGCAGGCTCAGCAGGTAGGCGCGGCCCGTGGCGGTGCGCGACAGCGAGATGTGCACGCCGATCTCGGGCAGGAAGACCTTGTTGGTCAGGCCGTTGGCCAGCTCCACCAGGCACAGCTGGCGGCCATGCCCCACGGCCAGCTGGATCTGGCCTTCCAGGTGGTTGGCCAGCTCCTGCATGTGCGGCCGCGCGAACTGGCGCATGTGCATGCGCGCCAGCACGGGCGAGGACAGGTTCAGCAGCCCCACGCCCGGCACGTACTTGGACAGGCGGTCCGAGTAGCGCATCAGGTTCAGTTCGCACAGGGTGTCGATCAGGCGGAACAGCGTGGGCTTGGGCAGGCCCGTCATGTCCATCAGTTCACGGGCGCTGAGTTCCTGGTGCTTGTTGGAAAAGCACTGGAGCACGGAGATGCCGCGCACCAGGGCGGCCACCAGCTTGCCACTGTCTTCTGTGTTCATGAATGGTTTTCGGCACTGCTAAAGATGAAACGATTGTCTCAATTTTCCGGCTGCCGGGCGGCAAATCCACCGGCCTTGCCGCAGTGCAAACCCTGGCGCCACCGCCGGCCGGCGCAAGCGGCAAGTCCTGGCACGGCACAATTGCCGCATCAGGCTGGCGTTGCGCGCCAGCCACTCACTTTCCAGAGCCTGCCGTGTCCGAACCGTCCTCCGCCGTCCCGCCTCCCGAGCCGCCAGACTACGACGCCTTTTTGCGCGCCCATGTGCTGAGCCAGCCCCTGAGCATCCAGCGCTATGACCGGGAAGACGAAACCATCTGGGTCAAGCGCGCGGGCGCCAGCAACCCGGCATGGCGCTATCGCGCGCTGGCCCTGCTCGCCTTGTGCCTGCGCCTGCCCGTGCTGCGGCCCGTGCCCAATCCGGGCGGCCACGAAGCCATCCGCACCGAGGTACGCCGCCTGCGCCAGCTCGCGCAACGCGGCCTGCGCGTGCCTGCCGTGCTGGCCGAGTGCGAGGACGGCTTTGCCATGCGCCACCTGGGCAGCCCCGGCGTGGAGGCGCCCTCGCTGGGCAATGCCATGGAAGCCGCCCTGCCCCGGAGCGATGGCAGCACGCTGGCGCTGTGGCTGCAGGGCCTGCAGACCCTGCAGCAGGTGCATGGCAGCGGCGACTGCCTGAGCCAGGCCTTTGCGCGCAACATGGTCTGCTGTGCCGATGGCGTGATCGGCTTCATCGACTTCGAGGACGACCCCGCTGCCCACCTGCCCCTGGCGCTGTGCCGCGTGCGCGATGCCCTGTGCTACGCCCACTCCACGGCCTGGATACTGGAGCAGGCCGGCGCCATGCCGGCCGCGCGCACGGCCTGGCGGGACTTCGTGCAGTCCATGGAACCCGAGACCCGCGCCCTGATGGCGCGCACCGTGAAACAGCTGGCCTGGGTGCGCCGCCTGCCCGAAAGCCGCCGCCTGGGCCGCGACATGCAGCGCGTGCGCATGGCCTACACGCTGGTGACGCCGTAGCGTCAGCGGGCTGCAGGCCTCAGCCGGGCCTCAGCCGGCCTTCAGCCGGGCAGATGGCCCAGCGAGGCGCTGACGCGCGCCGCTTCGGCGCGCAGGGCCCGGGCCACCGCGCCCTGCGGGTCCGGGTCGAAGCCGCCGCTGGCGCCCAGCGCGCACAGCACGCCCACCACATGGCCCGTGTAGTCGTGCAGCGGCGCCGCCACGGCGCTGATGCCCGGCAGGTTGACGTCGCGCACCGAGGCGCAGCCCGCAGCGCGGATCTCGCGGCGCAGCGTGCCCAGCGGGTCCGCGCCATCGAGCAGCGCGCGCCGCGCGGCCGGCGCCTCGGCCAGCTCCCGGGCCAGCAGCGCATCCACGCGGGCATCGTCGTCCATGAAGGCGAAGAAGGCGCGCCCCGTGGCCGACCACAGCAGCGACATCACCGAGCCCACGCGCACATTGACGGTGACCGGCAGGCCCGGCTCCTCGAAGCGCACGATGGTCGGCCCCAGGTTGCCCATCACGGCCACGAAGCTGGTGACCTGCAGGGCCTCGCGCAGGTGCAATAGGGCCGGCTCGGCCAGGCGGATGGGGTCGGACTGCCGCATGGCGGCCAGGCCCACGCGCATGGCCTCGGCCGCCAGCGCGTACTGCGTGCCGCCACGGTCCTGCTCCACCAGCCCCTCGGCCATCAGGCTGGCCAGATAGCGGTGGACCTTGGCCGGGCTTTCCTCCACCGCGCCCGCGATGGCCGTGAGGCTGGCGCGTCCGCCCAGCGTGGCCAGCGCCTTGAGCACGGCCAGGCAGGTCTCGGCGGCCTGCACGCGCTGGCGCCTTTCGCGCGGCGGCGCGGGCTCGTCAATCTCGGAGGCAACAGTGGAAGTCATGGCGGCAGGGCGGGTCTGGAAAGGCCTGTTTTAAGGGCTGGCGGGGCATTGTGCCGCAGCTTGCGGGTAATCCCGGGCGGTGTTTTTACGCAATGCGTAGAAAAATTACGCAAAACAAGATTCCATGGATTCCACCCAGGCCTCACCGGAGACAAGCCCCATGCACAAGCGCCTTTTCCTCACCACACTGGCCGCAGGCCTGCTATCGGCCACCGCCCTGCCCGGCGCGCTGGCCCAGGACGGATTCCCCAGCAGGAACGTGCGCTGGATCGTTCCCTACGCGGCCGGCGGCGGCTCGGACTTCCTGGCCCGCACCATAGGCCAGGCCTGGGGCGGCCAGGTGCACCAGCCCATCGTGGTGGACAACCGCCCGGGCGGCAACACGGCCATAGGCGCCTCGGAAACCGCGCGTGCCGCCGCCGATGGCTACACCGTGCTGTCGGCCGACAACGGCACCCTGGTCTTCAATCCCGTGCTCTACAAGAGCCTGAGCTACAACCCCGCCAGGGACCTCGCGCCGGTCACGCTGATGGGCCGCTTCCCGATGATCCTGGTGGCCGGCCCCGGCATGGCAGCGGCCACGGCCAAAGACTTCCTGGCCCAGGCGCGTACCGGCAAGGACGGCGTGAACTACGCCTCGGCCGGCGCCGGCAGTCCGCACCACCTGGCCATGGAACTGCTCAGGGTGGAGGCCGGCCTGAAGCTGGTGCACGCACCCTACAAGGGCGCGGCGCCGGCGCTGGGCGACGTGGCCGGCGGCCAGGTGCCCGTGATGATGGTGGACCTGGCCGCGGGCGCAGGCTTCATCAAGGGCGGCAAGGTCCGCCCGCTGGCCGTGGCCAACGCCACGCGCCTGCCCCAGTTGCCCGACGTGCCCACATTCGCCGAACTGGGCCTGCCCAAGGTGCAGGCCGCCGCCCTGGTGGGACTGGTGGCACCCGCCAGGACCCCGGCCCCGGTCATCGCGGCCCTGCACAGGCAGGTCGTGGCCGCGATCAACGAGCCCGCCGTGCGCCAGAAGCTCGTGGATTTCGGCGTGGAGCCCGTGGGCAACACGCCCGAGCAGTTCGCCGCGCTGCTGGCCAGCGAAAGCGCGCGCTGGCACCAATTGATCCGCGACCAGAACATCACTTTGGATTGACCCTCCGCGCCTGCCTGCCTGCGAACCTGCCATGACTGCCTCCGCCGCCTCCAACGCCGCCCCGTCCACCTCTGCGCCAGCCTCCGCGCGCTGCCCCTTCGACCACCGCCAGCCCAGCGGCCAGACCGGCCCCACGGGCTGCCCCGTCAGCGCGGGTGCCGCGGCCTTCGACCCGTTCAGCGACGGCTACCAGCAGGACCCGCCCGAATACGTGCGCTGGGCGCGCGAGCAGGAGCCGGTGTTCTACAGCCCGCAACTGGGCTACTGGGTGGTCACGCGCTTCGACGACATCAAGGCGGTGTTCCGCGACAACATCGCCTTCAGTCCCTCGATCGCGCTGGAGAAGATCACGCCCACGGGCGAGGAGGCCAATGCCGTGCTGGCCTCCTACGGCTTCGCGCTGAACCGCACCCTGGTCAACGAGGACGAGCCCGCCCACATGCCGCGCCGCCGCGCGCTGATGGACCCGTTCACGCCCGAGGAGCTGCGCCACCACGAGCCCATGGTGCGCGAGCTGGCGCGCGCCTATGTGGACCGCTTCATCGACGACGGCCGTGCCGACCTCGTGGACCAGATGCTGTGGGAGGTGCCGCTGACCGTGGCCCTGCACTTTCTCGGCGTGCCCGAGGAGGACATGGACCGGCTGCGCGAGTACTCCATCGCCCACACCGTCAACACCTGGGGCCGGCCCCGGCCCGAGCAGCAGGTGGCCGTGGCCCATGCGGTGGGCAACTTCTGGCAGCTGGCCGGCAAGGTGCTGGCCAAGATGCGCGAGAACCCCGATGCGCCGGGCTGGATGCAATACGGCATACGCAAGCAAAAGGAGCTTCCCGAGGTCGTCACCGACTCCTACCTGCACTCCATGATGATGGCCGGCATCGTGGCCGCGCACGAGACCACGGCCAATGCCACGGCCAACGCCGTCAAGCTGCTGCTGCAGCATCCCGGCGCCTGGAAGCAGATCTGCGAGAACCCAGCGCTGATCCCCAATGCCGTGGAGGAATGCCTGCGCCACAACGGCTCGGTGGCCGCCTGGCGGCGCCTGGCCACGCGCGACGTGGTGATCGGCGGCGTGGCCGTGCCGGCGGGCTCGAAGCTGCTCATCGTGACCTCGTCGGCCAACCACGACGAGCGGCATTTCGCCGATGCCGACTTCTTCGACATCCACCGCGACAACGCCGGCGACCACCTGACCTTCGGCTATGGCTCGCACCAGTGCATGGGCAAGAACCTGGCGCGCATGGAGATGCAGATTTTCCTGGAGGAGTTCACGCGCCGCCTGCCCCACATGCGGCTGGCCGAGCAGCGGTTCACCTACGTGCCCAACACCTCGTTCCGGGGCCCCGAGCACCTGTGGGTGGAGTGGGACCCGGCCCTCAACCCCGAGCGCGCCCGTCCCGCCCTGCTGCAGGCGCGCCAGCCCGTGCGCATCGGCGAAGCCCTGCAGGGCGGCGCCAGCCGGCCCATGGTCGTGGCCGAGGCCGAGGCCGCCGCCGAAGGCGTGCTGCGCCTGCGCCTGAAGGCCGCCGACGGACACGCCCTGCCGCGCTGGACGCCGGGCTCGCACATCGACCTGCAATGCGGCGACACGGGCCTGTCACGCCAATACTCGCTGTGCGGCGACCCGCAGGACACCGGCAGCTACGAGATTGCCGTGCTGCGCGAAGCCAACGGCCGTGGCGGCTCGGCCTGGGTGCACGAGCATCTGCACCGCGGCGCCAAAGTACAGGTGCGTGGCCCGCGCAACCATTTCCCGCTGGATGAAGGCGCCAGCCACCTGATCCTGGTGGCCGGGGGCATCGGCATCACGCCCATCTCGGCCATGGCACGGCGCGCCAGGGCGCTGGGCCTGTCCTATGAAATCCACTACAGCGGCCGGCGCCGCGCGGCCATGGCGCTGCTGGCGCCGCTGCAGGCCGAGCACGGCGCCAGTCTGCATCTGTACGTGGCGGAGGAAGGCCGGCGCGCCGACTACGCCGCCCTGCTGGCCACGCCGCGCGCCGGAGCCCGCATCCATGCCTGCGGACCGGCGCGCCTGCTGGACGGCCTGGAGGCCGCCAGCCGCCACTGGCCCGAGGACAGCCTGCGCGTGGAGCATTTCGTCTCCACCGTGGGGGCGCTGGACCCTGCCAGGGAGCAGGGCTTCGAGGTGGAACTGCGCGCCTCGGGCCTCGTGCTGCAGGTGCGCAACGACCAGACGCTGCTGGACGCCCTGCGCAGCGCGAAGATCGAAGTGCAAAGCGACTGCCGGGAAGGGCTGTGCGGGTCCTGCGAAGTGCCCGTGCTCGCAGGCGAGGTGGACCACCGCGACATGGTGCTCACGCGCGGCGAGCGCGCGGCCTGCACCAAGATGATGAGCTGCTGCTCGCGCGCCAGGAGCGGCAGGCTGGTGCTGGGCCTGTAGCCAGGGCTACAGGGCAGCCCTGCGCCCAGAAACACAAAAGCCCCAAGGCCATCATCGGCAATGGGGCGATCGCATCGGTGGGCGCGCTTCAGGGCGCACCTGCCTCCAACCGGATTACTGGTTGGCGATTTCGAGCTCGGCGTTGCGGGCTTGCTGGATGAAATCGATCAGGGAATAGATTGCTTGGCGCATGGTGAACTTCCTTACTGAGACGCTCAACAATCACTGGCGGCATGCATCTCAACTGCCGCGAATGCCGGGAAAACCCTCTAAGCGTTTACCCTAGGTCTAAGTATAAACCACTAGATCCACGCGTGCAAATGCACAGTTGCAAGCGCACGTCAAGATTCCGCGGAGGCGCCCAACTGCGTCCCAATGTCAGGCATGGGATGATTCAGGCTTATGACCGCGCCTTCCGTTTCCCTCGCACCCTGGCACATAGAGCCGCTGAACCCGGCCGAGGCGCCGTGGCCGCTGCTGCTGTCGGCGGATCCGTCGCGGGAGAAGGTGCGCGGCTATCTGGCGGGCTCCACCTGTTTTGCCGCGCGCGAGTCCTTCCAGCGCGAAGGCCAGCCGCCGCGTCCCGGCGGGCGCGGCGAGGTATTGGGCATGTGCGTGCTGGTGCCGCTGCGCGCCAGCGGCGACGAGGCATCGGCCCCTCCCGCCTGGGAGCTGATGAACATCGCGGTCGCGGAATCGCTGCACCACAGGGGCCTGGGCACCGCCCTGCTGCGCCGGGCCATTGCCTGGGCGCGCTCGCAAGATGCTCCCCGCATCGAGGTCGGCACGGGCAGCTTCGGCGACCAGCTGGTCTTCTACCAGCGCGCGGGTTTTCGCGTGACGGGCATAGACAGGGATTTCTTCCTCAGGCACTACACCACCCAGCTGTGGGAGCGCGGCGTGCAGCACCGCGACATGCTGCGGCTGACGCTGGAGCTGGGCACGGGTCGCTGAACGGCCGCCCGCTCAGTCCGAAGACAGCTTCATCAGCACCAGGCCCGAGACGATGAGCACGGCCGCGCCGATGCGCATGGCGCTGACCTGCTCGCCCAGGACCGTGATGCCGACCAGGAAGGCGCCCACGGCGCCGATGCCGGTCCAGATCGTGTAGGCCGTGCCCAGCGGCAGGCTGCGCATGGCCACGGCCAGCAGGCCGAAGCTGGCGATCATGGTGACGATGGTGATGGCGCTGGGCACCAGCCGCGTGAAGCCGTGCGATTGCTTCATCGAAAACGCCCAGACCACTTCGAGCAGCCCCGCCACCAACAGATAGACCCATGCCATGGAAAACTCCTTGTGGAGCCGGGTCGTCCCGGCGCATGCATGTCCCGGTGCGGGGGAGGCCGTCCTCCTGGCAGAAGGGCTTGCGCCTGCTGCATGGCCGCCAGTTTAGGAGAAAGCCGGCAAGGCGGGCGCGCCTGTGTCGGTACCCCGGCCTGGCCTGGGTGGTTGCCGCACCACAGCGACGGCGGGCTTCAGGCGGCCAGCGCCTCTTCCTGTTCAGCCAGCAGGATGTTGCCCACGGTGGCGCCCAGGCCCGCCACGCGCTTGCGCAGCTTGAGCACGGCCTTGTCCTTGCTGATCAGCAGCGCCTGGTGCTGGCTGGCCAGGTCCAGGAAATGCTGGTCGTCGGGGTCGGTGCAGGCAAAGCGGATGCGCGGCGCATCGGCCACGTATTCGACGGCTCCGTCGAAGGCCGAGAGCACGCCTTCGGCCGTCTTGCCGTAGAAGGCCACGCGCGGCGCGATCTGGCTGTAGTGCAGCACGCGTTCGAGTTCGAGGCGCTGGGCCTGGTCGGCGATCCAGCGCATCTGTCCCTGCTCCACCAGTTCGCGGATGGGGGGGACATGCGGATCGTCGAAGATCAGCATGTCAAGGACCACATTGGTATCGAGCACCACGGGCCGGGGCAGGGGCCCCTGGTAGCCATCGTTGCACTGCGGCCAGCGCAGCACGATCTTCATGGTGCGGCGCCCTCTGCCGGGCCTTCGGCGGCCTTTCTGGGCTTGACTGCGCCACGGACCATGTCGAAGCGGAACAGCCGGCACTCGATGGGGCCGTTCCACATGGGCGTGCGGCGCGCCTCCTTCAGGCGCATCTTGCCGGGCAGCTTGAGGTCGGGCGTGAGCATCCAGGCGCTCCAGCCGCTGTAGTTCTTCTTCCAGTGGGTGGCCAGCTGGCTGAAGAATTCCACTCCGTCCTCGGTCTGTGCCGTCTCGCGGCCCGCGCGCTCGACCACTTCCATGCGCTCGCCAGCGCTGCGGCCGGCCGAGCCGGCTGCGGCAATGCGCTCGCCATAGGGCGGGTTCAGCAGCATCAGGCCGGGCTGCTCGCAGGGCGGCATGCGCTGCAGCGCGTCGCCGCCGCGCAGTTGCACGGTCTGGCCCACGCCCGCACGCTCGGCGTTGCGCTGGGCAAAGTCCACCATGCGGTGGGACACGTCGGAGCCATAGATGGCCACGGGGCTGTCGGGCAGGATCGCGGCCTCGGCCTCGTCCAGCATGGCTTCCCACACATGCCTCTGGAAGGGCACCAGCTTCTCGAACGCAAAGCGCCGCAGGATGCCGGCCGGAATGCGCCGGGCAATCTGCGCGGCCTCGATCAGCACCGTGCCGCTGCCGCAGCAGGGGTCGTACAGCGGCTGGGGATCGTCGCCGTGCGGGTCCCAGCCCGTGGCGGCGATCATGGCCGCGGCCAGGGTTTCCTTGAGCGGCGCATCGCCCTTGTCCTCGCGCCAGCCGCGCTTGAACAGCGCCTCGCCCGAGGTGTCGATGTAGATGGTGGCCTCGTCCGTGGTCAGGTGCAGGTGCACGCGCACGTCGGGGTGGCGCGTTTCCACGTCGGGGCGCACGCCCTTCCTGTCGCGGAAGCGGTCGGCAATGGCGTCCTTGACGCGCAGCGCCGCGAAGTTGAGGCTGGTCAGCGGGCTGTGCTGGGCCGTGACCTCGATCTTGAAGCTCTCGCGCGGGGAGAACCAGATCTCCCAGGCCACTTCGCTGGCGGCGCGGTACAGGTCGTTCTCGTTGCGGTACAGGGTCTGCGACAGCTGCACCAGCACGCGCTGGGCCAGCCGGCTGTGCAGGTTCAGCAGCAGGGCGTCGCGCCACAGGCCGCGCACCATCACGCCGCCACGGCCCACCATGAGGTCGTGGCCGCTCAGGCCGGTGATCGCGTGGACCTCGTCGGCCAGAAATCCCTCGACGCCGGCGGCGCAGGGCAGAAACAGATGCAGTTGGTTCATAGCTAGGGTGCCGAGCATACGCGCACCGCGATTCCCCGCGCAGGCGCCAGCCGAAACCCGCTTGCCTGCGCTTGGGCCCGGGCCTACAGTGGAAGCAACCGCCAGGGAGAGCACCATGAAGCCTCGAACCATGCCCGTCCACACGGATTTCCTTGGCGCCACGCAGGCCGCACGCCTGGTGGCGCAGGTCGGCGTTGCCGCCTGCCTGGCCGGTCTGGCCGATGCCATCGAGCAAGACTTCGCGCGCTGGCCCGATTTCGAGAAATCGGCCCGCATCGCCCACCATTCGCCGGGCGGCGTGATCGAACTCATGCCCGTGTCCGATGCGCTCGACTACGCCTTCAAGTACGTCAACGGCCACCCGGACAACGCCGACCGGGACCTGCCCACGGTGATGGCCTTCGGCGCCCTGGCCGACGTGGCCACGGGCCTGCCGGTCTTCCTGTCCGACCTGACGCTGGCCACGGCGCTGCGTACCGCCGCCACCTCGGCGCTGGCCGCACGCCGGCTGGCGCGGCCGGGCTGCCGCAGCATGGCGCTGATCGGCGCAGGATCGCAGTCCGAATTCCAGGCCCTGGCCTTCACCCACCTGCTGGGCGTGGAACGGCTGCGCATCTTCGACATCGATGTCCAGGCCATGCGCAAGCTGGTGGACAACCTGGGCCATGCGGGCATCGCGGCCCAGCGCATCACCTGCTGCGCCAGCAGCGCCGAGGCCCTGGAGGGCGCCGACATCGTGACCACGGTGACGGCCGCCAAGCACCGTGCCTGCGTGATCGCCGATGCCGATGTGCGCCCGGGCACCCACATCAACGCCGTCGGCGGCGATTGCCCCGGCAAGACCGAACTGCCCCTGGCACTGCTGCGGCGCGCACGCATCTTCGTGGAGTTCACGCCGCAGACGCGCGTGGAAGGCGAGTTGCAGCAGTTGCCCGCCTACACGCCCGTGACCGAGCTGTGGCAGGTCATCAACGGCCAGGCGCCGGGCCGCGGCCATGACACGGAGATCACGCTGTTCGACTCCGTGGGCTTTGCGCTGGAGGACTATTCGGCGCTGCGCTGGCTGCGGGCCCTGGCCCGCGACACCGGACTGATGCAGTCGATCGACCTGGTGCCCGCGCTGGCCGACCCGCGCGATCTGTACCGGCTGGTGCGCGAGGCAGGGCAGGCAGAACGCGGCTTTGGCTGACACGGCAGTTGCATACCATGGGCCCCATGAGCATGACCACCCGCACGAACAAGGCCACGAATACCGCACACGCCCTGAGACTCATCGGCGTGCCCACCGACATCGGCGCCAGCCGCCTGGGCAGCGCCATGGGGCCGGACGCACTGCGCGTGGCCGGCCTGGGCCCGGCGCTGCGCCAGCTGGGCTGCCAGGTGAGCGACATCGGCAATCTGGCAGGCCCGCCCAATCCGCAGACACCGCCCGAGCAGGGGCTGCGTCACCTCGCGCCGGCCCGCGCCTGGATGGACGCCGTGCACCAGGCCGTGGGCCAGGCGCTGGACGACGGCGAGCTGCCGCTGATGCTGGGCGGCGACCACAGCCTGGCCATGGGCTCGATCAGCGCCGTGGCCACCCACTGCCGCCGACGGGGCCGCGCGCTGCGCGTGATCTGGCTCGATGCCCACGCCGACTGCAACACGCCCGATATCTCACCCAGCGGCAACCTGCACGGCATGCCCGTGGCCAGCCTGTGCGGCCTGGGGCCCGCGGCGCTGACCGCGCTGTCCCAGGGCGGCGATCCGGCGCTGGCAGCCGCCTCGCTGTGCCAGATCGGCCTGCGCAGCGTGGATGACCAGGAAAAGCGCCTGCTGCATTCGCTGGGCGTGGAGGTCTATGACATGCGCGCCATCGACGAACTGGGCATGCGCGAGGTCATGCGCCGCGCGCTGGAAGACCTGGAAGGCAGCGACACCCACCTGCACCTGAGCTTCGACGTGGACTATCTCGATCCCGACATCGCGCCCGGCACCGGCACCCCCGTGCGCGGCGGCCCCAGCTACCGCGAGGCCCAGCTGTGCATGGAGATGCTGGCGGACACCGGACGCCTGGGCTCGATGGATCTGGTGGAGCTCAATCCCGCGCTGGATGTGCGCAACCAGACGGCCGAGCTGGTGGTGGACCTGCTGGAGAGCCTGTTCGGCAAGAGCACCCTGGTGCGGGCCGATCGCTGAGGCCGCTCAGGCTGGCGAGAGCGAAACACGCCAGCCGTCGCCCGCGGCGTCCGTGGCGAAGCGCACGGGCATAAACCGCTCGGGCACAAAGCGCACAGGCACAAAGCGCTCGATCACCTCGAAATTGCTGCGCGCATGCGGCGTCAGTTCCGTGCAGGTGTAGCAGGCACCACGCCCGCTGCGCCAGACGGCCAGCGCCAGCGGCAGAGCCCATTGGTCGGCCAGGTACGGGCCCAGCGCGGCCCGGCTGCCCTGGTGGCGGCGCACCTCGCGCGCCAGGTCATGGGCCACCTTTTCGGCGCTGATGCCCTTCATGCCGAACTGCGTGAACACTTCGCTCAGGCGCTCATAGGCCAGCGTGGCCAGCAGCGCATTGCCCGGCCCCTCGTTCTGGCGCACGGCAGCCACCTGCAGCTGCTCGCCAGACCAGCCCAGGGCCTGGCCCAGATGGTCCAGTTCGCGCTGGGCCACCGCGCGTGGCAGCGCGGGCGCAAAGCATTCGGCATGGCTGGCCACGGGGGCGCCGCGTTCGGTGATATCGAAAGGCGCCAGCCCATTGGTTGCCGGCGTGATCGTCACGTCCATCTCGCCGCCACCGGCCGGGTAGAAGCCCAGCCGGCGCAGCCGCAGTTCGGAGCGCGCGCCCAGCCTGTGCAGCAGCGGCGCATAGCTGCGCTCCAGGAAGTGGAAGGGCGGCGCGGCCGGGTTGTGGGTGCCGCCGCCCAGGGTCAGGCGGCTTTCTCCATCGGCCAGCATCAGCGCGGGCCACAGCGTCTGCAGCAGCAGGGTGCAACTGCCCGCCGAGGCGATCACGAAGCGGTACTCGCCCGCACGCACCGGCCCCGGCGTGAATTGCAGCACCTGCGAATTCATCTGGGCGCCCTGCATCTGCGCGCCGCAGATTTCGGCGGCGGCATTGACGCAGGCCAGGTGCTGGCGCATCAGGCCCGGCTTGGCGCGCCCGGCACGGATGCGCTGCATGGCAAAGGGCTGGCCCGTGCACATGGACAGCGCCAGCGCGCTGCGCAGCATCTGGCCTCCGCCCTCCCCGGCGGAGCCGTCGATCTCGATCATCTTCATTGCTCTTTCCTGTTCTTCTTCTCGGTTTGTCCAGGGTCTTGCTATGCATCTGCGCCAAAGCGCGCCACGGCATCCCGCAGATTCTCTTTTCAATTGCCACGCCTCATGAGACTGGCATGCCCCAAGCAAGGGACACCGAGGAAGGGCCTGGGCCGGCCGCTCCGCACCGAGGGTGTCGCCCCCCTCCCCCGCGAAGCGGGTAGAGAGGCGCCGTGCAACGGGGGGAAGCGGCGCAGCCGCTCAGGGGGTGCCTATCCTTTCACGCACACCACCTGTTTGAGCGTGTGCACCACCTCGACCAGATCCTGCTGCGCGGCCATGACGGCATCGATGTCCTTGTAGGCCATGGGAATCTCGTCCACCACGTTGGCATCCTTGCGGCATTCCACGCCCTCGGTGGCCTTGATGTGGTCCTCCACGCTGAACATCTTCTTGGCCTTGGTGCGGCTCATCACGCGGCCCGCACCGTGGCTGCAGCTCTCGAAGCTCTCCGGGTTGCCCAGGCCGCGCACGATATAGCTGCGCGCGCCCATGCTGCCCGGGATGATGCCCAGCTCGCCGCGCCGCGCGCTCACCGCGCCCTTGCGGGTGATGAACACGTCCTGGCCGAAATGGCGCTCCTGCTGCACGTAGTTGTGGTGGCAGTTCACCGCCTCCACATGCGACTCGAAGGGCTTGGCGATCACCTTGCGCACCGTGGCGATGAGGTTGGCCATCATCACCTCGCGGTTGCGCATGGCGAACTTCTGCGCCCAGGACACGCCACGCACATAGTCGCCAAAGTAGCGGGCTCCTTCCTCGAAATAGGCCAGGTCCTTGTCGGGCAGGTTGCGCTGGTGCAGTTCTGCGTCCTTCTTGGCCAGCTCGATGAAATGGGTGCCGATGGCATTGCCCACGCCGCGCGAGCCCGAGTGCAGCATGAACCACACGAAGCCCGCCTCGTCCAGGCAGATCTCGATGAAGTGGTTGCCGCTGCCCAGCGTTCCCAGGTGCTTGCGGTTGTTGGTGTTGGCCAGGCGCGGATGCAGCTCGCACAGCAGGTCGAACTCATCGGCCAGCGTGGCCCAGACCTGGTCCACCGACACGGGCGGATTCTCCCAGCTACCCGGATCGCGGCCCCGGTGGCGCGGCACCGAGCCATGCGGCACGGCCTGCTCTATGGCCGAGCGCAGCGGGCCCAGGTTGTCGGGCAGGTCCTCGGCGCGCAGCGTGGTCTTGGCCGCCATCATTCCGCAGCCGATGTCCACGCCCACGGCCGCAGGGATGATGGCCTTGATGGTCGGGATCACCGAGCCCACGGTGGCGCCTATACCCAGGTGCACATCGGGCATGGCCGCGACATGCTTGAACACCACGGGCAGGCGCGCGGCGTTCTCCAGCTGCTTGCGCGCCTCGTCCTCCACGGGCACGCCCCTGGTCCACATCTTGATGGGGACGCCGCCCTCGACTTCATGCTGTTGGTAGCTGTTCATGGTGCTGTTTTCTTTCATGTCTTTGTTCTTCATCGAATCGTTTGGCGCTTCAAGCAGCCATGGCATCGAATACCGCGCCCAGGCGCTCGTCCAGCGGGTAGCACTGATGGTCGCGCTTGCCAGAAGGCAGCCAGGTGCTGGCCGGGCCTCGCTCGGCCAGCTGCAGCAATTGCCTGGCCCAGTGGTTCTTCGTGGAGGTCTGCGAAAGCCATTGCTCCATCGTTGCCCGGTAGCCATTGCGATCGGATGCGAAGGCGTTGCTGATGCAACGCCCGTCCCAGATGAATTCGTAGAAGCAGGCATCGACAAAATGCAGCGTGGCGCTCTCGCTGTCGCAGGTCAGCCAGTGGTCCAGCAATGGCTGGAGCGGCACACCGGCATAGTCCCACATGAGCAAGACGGAGAAGGCCTCATCCCCCTGGAAGACACCTGCTTCCGGCTCGGCCCATTGCTCCAGCCCCAAGGCAAAGAATGCTTGTGCGAAGCCCTGCAAGGCCGCGCTTTCCTGCGATGAAAAGGAGCCGGGCTCGCAACGCCCGAGGCGGTCCAGATACAACTCGGTGGAGTGGTGCAGCCTTGCGCCCTGCGCCAGCAGTTCCAGCATTCTTGGCGCCAGGTACTTGATCTCATCTGCAGGCTGGACCACGCTTTTGGCAGCGTCGTTGTATTGGTAGAAATGGTGCTCGGTCAGGCAGCGCAGAGGCAGGCGGCGCATCTCGCGCTCCAGGTCCGGATCCATGCAGCATGCAACGCAAGCGTCCAGCGGTACCGACGGCGACCTGTATCCCGCAAAGCTCTGGTAGAGCGCCTGTGTTGCAGCAGCCAGTGCGTCTGCACGCTCCTGTATTTGCGCAGCACGCGATTGCATCTTTCCCGATGTCATGTTTTTGTCCATGGTGTCTCTCCTTCAAGGGCAGGCATGAAGCATCTGGCACCGCCAGCCACTCCATACCTGCTCATCACGTGATCAACGCATCTTCACCAGCCCGTTGAGCACCTGGTCCAGCCCGCCGAACACGGAGATCTTGTCGATGCGCTCGGCCACGCGTTCCAGCGTCTCCAGCTCCTTCATGCGCAGGGCCACGGGGTTGTCCTCCATGACCTTGGCGGTGTTGAGCAGCGAGCGCGTGGCGGCCGTTTCCTCGCGGCGGCGGATCACGTTGGCCTGGGCCTGCTTTTCGGCCTGCACCACCTGGGTCAGGATGGCCTTCATCTCGCCGGGCAGCACGATGTCCTTCACGCCCACGCTCTCCAGGACCATGCCGAACGGCTGCAGCCTGGCGGCCATGTGCGCGGTCACCACGTCATCGATCACCGTCTTGTTCTCCAGCAGCTCATCGAGCGTGCGGGTGCCCACGGCGGCGCGCAGCGCGAACTGCAGCTCCCGGTACAGGTGCTCGGCAGGCTTTTGCAACTGGGCAAAGGCGCGCAGCACGTCGGTGTGGCGGTAGGTGGCACTCAGGTTCAGGCGCAGGCTCACCTTGTCGCGGGTCATGATGTCCTGGCCCGAGACCTCGACGGCCTGCAGGCGCAGGTCCACCAGCTCCACGGCAATGCTGCGGCCGAACTTCCAGAATGCATGGCTGCCGGCCTGCAGCAGGCGGTCCACCTTGCCGTCGATGGTCAGCAGCGCGCACTGGCCTGCGGGCACCTGCACCTGCAGCACGCCGTTGAGACCGGACACGCTGCGCTGGCGCAGCTGCGTCTGGGTCAGGCGCGCCGCCAGGGCGGCGGGCAGCTCGGCGCCGGCCTGCAGGTCGACCACCTGCACGCTCACATCCACCAGTCCCTTCCAGTACAGGCGGCGCGTGCCGGGCGGCAGGATCTCGACCAGCACGCCGTTTTCGCTGCGCAGGCCCGCCTCGGTTTCGGACAGTTCCACGCGCAGGAATTCGGCGGCCACCACGGCGGGCTCCTGCGCCATCAGGTAGTCGGCCAGGCCGTGCGTGAAGGCGGGCTGCTCCAGGGCAAAGGTTTCCACGCGCAGCTGGTCGGTGCCGGCAAACAGCCAGTGCCGGCCGCTGTGCAGCACGCGCTCGAAATCGCCATTGCGCAGCAGCAGGGCGCGTTCGTTCTTCTTGACGGTGATGCGTTGGATCTTCAGCATTTCTTCTCCTCGTTCGGCGTCTTCGCCGCAATCAATAGGGGTGCCGTTACAGCAGCGGCGGGGTTCCAGGGGGCACGGCCCGGGCCTTGCAGTGCGCCGTGGCGGCAACCCTGGAAACAGGTTGCAGCGTGGCTGGCTGCGGGCGCGGACCGTGCCGGAACCTGGCACAGCCGCCGCCGCTGACGGGTGGCGGCCTGGGGCTGCATCGCAACCCGGTGGCCACCTCCCGCGTTCGGCGGGTGGTCTTTCGACCGTTTCAATAGCCCGGCCTTGCGGCCGGAAGAGTGGACAGGAATCGAACCTGCGACAGTCCTCTTGCGAGGGTGCTCTACCAGACTGAGCTACCAGTGGCTGGCAAGCCTGGAGTCGAACCAGGCGTCCCTTGCGGGACGGTTTCCACAACCTTGCCGTTACCCAGCGCTTGCGGCGTGCGGCATGCGGGAAATCGACAAGCCCCTGGGGGCCCGGACTTCCGGCACCGGCGGGGCGGGCCTTTGCCCCAACCCCGGCCTGTGAGCGGTCACCGCTTGCACTGGATGCCTTGGTTATTGCGAGATGCGTGCCAGCCTGGCATCAGGCGCCAAACTATTCTTCAACCCATTGATTTATTTGAATAAATCTCGAATCACACCTTTCCTGACTTATTCTTCAATCCAAAGAAACTAGAATTTCAGCTATTCAACTAGACAAAAACATGGAAAAGAAAAAGGTCGTCATCGGCTTTCTGGGTACGCAGCTGGACTCCGGCAGGGGCGCGGGGCGCTGGGAAAAATGGCGGCCGACCCTCTCCCTCCTGCAGCACGAGGATCTGGTGGTGGAGCGGCTGGAGCTGCTCTACACGCCGCCCCATCTGGCCCTGGCGCAGCTGCTGCAGGGCGACATCGCCACGGCATCGCCCGAGACCCGGGTGAACCTCGTGCCCATGGACATTGCCGATCCCTGGGATTTCGGCGAGGTCTATGCGCGGCTGTTCGACTGGACGCAGGCCTACCGCTTCGACCCCGAGCGCGAGGAGTACTGGACGCACATCACCACGGGCACGCACGTGGCGCAGATCTGCCTGTTCCTGCTGGTGGAGTCGCGCCGCATTCCCGGCGTGCTGGCACAGACCTCGCCGCCCCGGCGCCAGCGCATGGGCGACCCGGGCAGCTATGCGTTGATCGACCTGGACCTGTCGCGCTACGACGTGATCGCCCAGCGCTTCGGCGCCGAGCAGAGCGAGGCCGTGCAATTTCTCAAGAGCGGCATCGCCACGCGCAACGCCGGGTTCAACGCGCTGATCGACGAGATCGAGCGCGTGGCCGTGCGCTCGCGCGCGCCCATCCTGCTCACGGGTCCCACGGGGGCGGGCAAGTCGCATCTGGCGCGGCGCATGTACGAGTTGAAGAAGGCCAGGCACCAGGTGCAGGGCGATTTCGTGGAGGTCAATTGCGCCACGCTGCGCGGTGATGGTGCGGCCTCGGTGCTGTTCGGCCACAGGAAGGGCGCGTTCACGGGCGCTGCGGCCGACCGCGCCGGCCTGCTGCGCAGCGCGCACCAGGGCGTGCTGTTCCTCGACGAAATCGGCGAGCTGGGCCTGGACGAGCAGGCCATGCTGCTCAAGGCGGTGGAGGAAAAGCGCTTCTATCCCATGGGCAGCGACCGCGAGGTCAGCAGCGACTTCCAGCTGGTCGCCGGCACGCACCGCGACCTGCGCATCGACGTGGCGCAGGGGCGCTTTCGCGAGGATCTGTTCGCGCGCATCAACCTGTGGTCCTATGCGCTGCCGGGCCTGGCCGGGCGCCCCGAGGACATAGAACCCAACATGGATCACCTGCTCGCGCGCTCGGCCGACGAGACCGGCCAGATGGTGCGTTTCAACGTGGAAGCCCGCGAGCGCTATCTGCGCTTTGCGCGCTCGCCCGATGCGCTGTGGAGCGGCAACTTTCGCGACCTGTCGGCCAGCATGACACGCCTGGCCACGCTGGCCGACGGGGGGCGCATCTCCACGGCCCTGGTCGATGCCGAGATCCAGCGCCTGAAGTGGCTGTGGCAAAGAGGCGATGCCGTGCAACCGGCCGGCGCCAGCCTGCAAAGCCTGCTGTCTGCCGAAGTGCTGGAGCCGCTGGATCTGTTCGACCGCATGCAGCTCGAAGCGGTGCTGCGCGTGTGCCGGGAGTCGCCTTCGCTGTCCGATGCGGGGCGCCGCCTGTTCGACCGGTCACGCACCCAGCGCAGCGTGGTCAACGATGCCGACCGCCTGCGCAAGTACCTGCTGAAATTCGGCTTGAAGTGGGATGCCGTGGCCGGCCGAACGCCATAGACACCACGATGGCGCGATGGCGAGTTTGCGCGCCTGGGCTACAGCGCCTTGCGCAGCGTGGTCGGCGGGATCTTGAGCAGCTCGCGGTACTTGGCCACCGTGCGCCGCGCGCATTCGATGCCCTGCTCCTTGAGCATGTCGGCCAGCTGGTTGTCCGACAGCGGCTTCTTGGGGTCTTCGGCCGCGACGAACTGCTTGATCAGCGCGCGCACGGCCGTGCTGGAGGCATTGCCACCGGCCTCGGTGCCCAGGCCCGAGCCGAAGAAGTACTTGAGCTCGTAGGTGCCCTGCGGCGTGGCCATGTACTTGGCCGTGGTCACGCGGCTGATGGTGGATTCATGCAGGCCCAGTGCATCGGCAATGTCGCGCAGCACCAGCGGGCGCATGGCCAGCTCGCCATGCACGAAGAAGTTCTTCTGGCGCTCCACGATGGCCTGCGACACGCGCAGGATGGTGTCGAAGCGCTGCTGGATGTTCTTGATGAACCAGCGCGCCTCCTGCAGCCGCTGCTGCAGCGCTGCATGGCCTTCGCTGCCCCTGTGGCTGCGCAGCGCGCTGGCATAGATGTCGTGCACGCGCAGCTTGGGCATGACGTCGGGGTTGAGCTGCACGCTGAAGTCCATGCGGCCCGCGCCGCTGCGCACGGGGCGCACGATGACGTCGGGCACGACGATCTGGCGCTGCACGTCGGCAAAGCGCCGGCCCGGGCGTGGCTCCAGCCGGGTGATCAGCACCAGCGCCTCGCGCAGCCGCTCCTCGCGCGCACCGCACAGGCTGGCGAGCTTGCGCAGGTCGCGCCGCGCCAGCAGGTCCATGGGCTGGGCGCAGATGTCCAGCGCGGTACGCAGAACGGCCTGCCGGTCCTCATCCTCGGCACTGCCGTTGCCTTCGCGCTCGGCATCGGCCAGCTGGTCGCGCAGTTGCAGCGTCAGGCATTCGGCCAGGTCGCGCGCGCCCACGCCCACGGGCTCCAGGCTTTGCAGCAGGCGCAGCGCCACGGTGAAGCGGTGCACCAGTTCCTCGCACTCCTCCAGGTCTTCGCCCGCCAGGCCCTGTGCCAGCTCGTCGAGCGGGTCTTCCAGGTAGCCGTCGTCGTTGAGGTTCTCGATCAGAAAGCGCAGTGCGGCGCGGTCCACCTCGCCCAGACGCAGGCTCAGGGCCTGGCGGTGCAGGTGGTCGGTCAGGCTTTCGGCGCTGCGAGCCAGTTCGGTGGCATCGGCCTCGTCTTCCTCGCCCTGCCCGCGCGTGCGGCTGGAGGGCGCATCGCTGCCCCAGTCGCGGTCATCGTTGCCCGAGGTGGTCTGGCCGTCGCCCTCCCAGCTCAGGGACTCGGCCGTGCCGGAAGTCTCCACGGCATCGCCGGAGGATGCCTCC
The DNA here is from genome assembly GCF_014170385.1 of Delftia sp. UME58. NCBI lineage: Bacteria > Pseudomonadati > Pseudomonadota > Betaproteobacteria > Burkholderiales > Comamonadaceae > Delftia > Delftia sp. UME58. The sequence continues at coordinate 12,204 of NZ_LZZV01000088.1, read as the reverse complement.
GACGAGGGCTCCCACTCCACCGCCGCCGAAGGTTGGTCTGCGCGGCTTTCCTGGAGGGACTCCGTGGCCTCGGCGCCGGTCGCGGCAGGCTCGCGGGTGCCGGCGGCCGCCTCGTGATCGCCCTCCTCGTTCGCCAGCTCCAGGAAGGGGTTGTCGCCCAGCATCTGCTCCACTTCCTGCGCCAGCTCCAGCGTGGACAGCTGCAGCAGCTGTATCGACTGCTGCAGTTGGGGAGTGAGCGAAAGATGCTGGGAGACGCGTAGCGACAGACCGGGCTTCAAGCGGCAGCTCCTTCGCGCAGACGGTCTCGCAGACGGGCCAGGCAGGGCATGGCGCTACATCCGGAAGTGTTCGCCGAGGTAGACACGCCGCACTTCGGCGTTGTCCACGATCTCCTCGGGTGTGCCCTGGGCCAGCACGTGGCCGTCGCTGATGATGAAGGCATGGTCGCAGATGCCCAGCGTCTCGCGCACGTTGTGGTCGGTGATCAGCACGCCGATGCCGCGCGCCTTGAGAAAGCCGATGATGCGCTGGATCTCGATCACGGCGATGGGGTCGATGCCGGCAAAGGGCTCGTCCAGCAGGATGAAGCGCGGCTGCGTGGCCAGGGCGCGTGCGATCTCGACGCGGCGGCGTTCGCCGCCCGACAGCGCCAGCGCGGGCGATGCGCGCAGATGGTCCACGCGCAATTCCTGCAGCAGCGCCGTCAGGCGCTCCTCGATGACGCTGCGCGCCAGCGGCCGGCCCTGCTCGTCCCTTTGGAGCTCCAGCACGGCGCGCACGTTGTCCTCGACGCTGAGCTTGCGGAAGATCGATGCCTCCTGCGGCAGGTAGGACAGGCCCAGGCGCGAGCGCTGGTGGATGGGCATGTTGCCCACGGCCTGGCCGTCGATGAAGATGTCGCCTCCGTCGCTGCGCACCAGGCCCACGATCATGTAGAACGAGGTGGTCTTGCCCGCGCCGTTGGGGCCCAGCAGGCCCACGACCTCGCCCTTTTTCACGGACAGCGACACGTCCTTGACCACCTTGCGGCTGCCGTAGGACTTGGCCAGATGGCGTGCCTGCAGGCCGCTGCCCTGGTCGGCGCGTACAGTGGCAGCCGAGGCTGCGGCTTGCCCGCTCATCGCTTGGTACCGCCGAGGCTGTCCAGACTGTTGCTGGGCTGCAGGGACGTGCCCGGCGTGCCCGCTGCGGGGGCGCGCGGCTGCGAGCCCGGCGTGCCTTCCTTGGGCGCCAGCACGGCGCGCACGCGCCCGCCCTGGCCGGCCGTGGAGCTGGGCTGGCCACCGCTGGTCTTTTGCCCGTCGACGGTGAACACGTCGGTGAGGTTGTTGTAGACGATGATGGAGCCGGTGATCTCGTCGCTGAGCTGGCCGCCGCGATAGCGGCGCAGTTCTCCGCGGCGGATGAACTTCACGAGGTCGGCCTTGCCGTCGTATTCGATGACCTCGCCCTCGCCTTCCACGAACTCCTCGGGCTGGCCCGGCACGGTATCGCGCTTTTGGCGGAAGAAGGCACGCTTGCCCGACTCGGCCGTCACCACGCCGTACTGGTAGCCTTCAGGGTCCTGCCGCACATCGAGCTGGGCTCCGCGCAGCACGATGGTGCCCTTGGTCATCACCACGTTGCCGGTGAAGACGCTGGTCTGCTTGAGTTCGTCATGGCGCAGCGCGTCGGCCTCGATGTTCATGGGCTTGGTGCTGTCGGCCTTTTCGGCCTGGGCCATACCGGCGAAAGCCGCCAGGGCGGCGGCGAGCAGGAGGGAGGAAAGTCGTTGTTTCATGGAGGGCACGCTTCTTGCATCCATTGTAGGGGGTGTCGCGCGCAACCGTTCCTGGCGTCTTTCGACGCGCACGCAAAGCGCTGACACAAAGGCACAAAAAGAGGTTTCCAAAAGCGACAGGCCCGCGCAATGGCGGGCCTGTCGCGGCTTGGCTGGGCCGAGGCCCCGGCCTCAGCCCTTGCGGCTGGTGGCGATCAGCTGATCGACCACGCGCAGCACATTGGTCATGTTGCCGGCCTTGGTGCCGTCGGTGTAGTAACGGCCTGCCACGCCCATGGCCGGCACGCCTTCCACGTCATAGTCCTGCTGCAGCTGGGTGGCCTTGCGAACCTGGTTGGAGACGCTGAAGGAGTTGTAGACCTCCTTGAACTTGGCCACGTCCACGCCCTGCTTGCCGACCCAGGCGAAGATCTCGTCGTCCTTGGCCAGGCGGTTGCGTTCCACATGGATGGCGTGGAAGGCGCGCGCATGCATGGTGTCCAGCAGGTTCATGCCTTCGAAGGCGTAGTAGAGCTTTTGCTGGGGCACGAAGCTGGCGTTGAAGGCCACGGGCACGCGGTGCACGACCACGTCGGCCGGTGCCTGGTTCTTCCAGGCGGCAAAGGTGGGCTCGAACGCATTGCAGTGCGGGCAGCTGTACCAGAAGAACTCGACCACCTCGACCTTGCCGGCGCCGGCGCTGGTGGGTGCGGGCTTGGCCAGCTTGATGTAGTCCTTGCCCTCCTTGGGCGCTGCGGCCTGGGCCTGGGCGGCGGACGTGCCCAGCGTCAGTGCGCTGGCAGCGGCTGCCGAGGCAGCCAGGGAAAAGTCGCGGCGATTCATCAAAACAAACTCCTCGTTCAATGCTGCAGGTTAGGAGGCAGGGGTCCGCCAAAAGTTCAGCGCTCTTGTCGCAACGCTCTTTCAGCGTGCGGCGCGCACCAGCGTGGACTCGACCCCGGCACCGTCGAGCTTTTGCTTGAGCTGCTCGGCATCGTCGCGCTTGGTGAACGGACCCACACGCACGCGGAAGATGGTGATGCCGTTTTGCTCGCGCTCGCTCACGCGCGCCTCCCACCCCAGCATGGCCAGCTTGGCGCGCTGCGCGTCGGCATCGCCCTGGCTGCGGAAGGCGCCGGCCTGCACGAAGTAGTTGAAGGCGGCGTCGGCCTTTTCCGCCTTTTCCGCCTTCTCGGCGGCGGCGGAGCGCGACTTGACCAGGTCACCCAGCGGATCGGCCGAGCTCTTGCCATCGGCCTTGGTTTCGGGCTTGGCGGGCGGCTTGGCCGGGTCCACGGGCGCGGGTGGCGGAGTCACGCCTCCGGCCACGGCGGGCGGGGTGGGGGCGGTTGGCGCGGTGCTGCCGGGGAGGCTGGGCGTCACGGCGGCCGGTGGTGGCGGCGCCGGGTTCTTGCCCTGCAGCGGCGCGTTGGGGTCCCAGTTCTTGTTGCGCTGGGCCTCGGCCGCGTCCTGGTCGGCCGTCTTGCCGCCCTTGGAGAGAAAGGGCACGGGCACCTTGGTCACATAGACGGCGACGGCCAGGGCTGCTGCCAGCCCGACGATCATGCCGATGATGAGACCGATGACGGTGCCCCCACGTTGCTGTGTCTTCATAGATCGCTTGTCGCTCGAAGTTACATGCGTTGCGGGGCCGAGACGCCCAGCACTGCCAGGCCATTGTGCAATACCTGGCGCGTGGCCGAGATCAGCGCCAGGCGGGCGAGCTTGAGCTTTTCGTCGTCCACCAGGATGCGTTCCGCGTCGTAGTAGCTGTGGTACAGCGAGGCCAGTTCGCGCAGGTAGAACGTCACGTCGTGCGGCGCATTGCCGTCGGCGGCCGAGGTCAGCATGGCCGGGTACTTGGCCAGCTGCAGCATCAGCGCCTGGGCCTGCGGGCCTTCCAGCGCCGACAGGTCCACGTCCTTGAGCGTGTCCGCGTCACCCCCCCAGGCGGCCAGCACCGAGCAGATGCGCGCATGGGCGTACTGCACGTAGTACACGGGGTTGTCGTTGTTCTGGGCCACGGCCAGGTCCACGTCGAAGGTGTACTCGGTGTCGGGCTTGCGGGACAGCAGGAAGAAACGCACCGCGTCCTTGCTGGTCCACTCGATCAGGTCGCGCAGCGTGACGTAGGAGCCGGCGCGCTTGCTGATCTTAACTTCCTCGCCGCCGCGCACCACGCGCACCATGGTGTGCAGCACATAGTCGGGATAGCCGGCAGGGATGCCCACGTCGGCGGCCTGCAGGCCGGCGCGCACGCGCGCGATGGTGCCGTGGTGGTCCGTGCCCTGGATGTTGACGACCTTGGAGTAGCCGCGCTTGAATTTCTGGATGTGGTAGGCGACATCGGGCACGAAGTACGTGTAGTTGCCGTCCTGCTTGCGCATCACGCGGTCCTTGTCGTCACCGTAGTCGGTGGACTTGAGCCAGAGCGCGCCGTCGAGTTCGTAGGTATGTCCGCCCGCGATCAGGCGCTGCACCGCGTCCTCGACATGGCCGTTGGTGTAGAGGCTGGATTCGAGGTAGTACTCGTCAAAGTGCAGGTTGAAGGCCTGCAGGTCCTTGTCCTGCTCGTTGCGCAGATAGGCGACGGCGAACTGGCGGATGTTGTCGTAGTCCTCGACATCGCCGTTGGCCGTGAATTCGCGGTCATCGGCCTTGACGGTCTTGCAGGCCAGGAAGTCGTCGGCGATGTCCTGGATGTAGGAGCCGTTGTAGAAGGCCTTGCTTGCCGGATTCTCGGGATCGATGGGCCAGCATTCGTCACCGGGCTTGAAGCCCTTGGCACGCAGCTGCGTGCTCTTGGTCAGCGTGTCGATCTGCACGCCCGCGTCGTTGTAGTAGAACTCGCGGTGCACGCCCCAGCCCTGGGTGGCATAGAGGTTGCAGATGGCATCGCCGAGCGCAGCCTGGCGGCCATGGCCCACGTGCAGCGGGCCGGTGGGGTTGGCGGAGACGAACTCGACCAGCATCTTTGCGCCACGGTCGGCCAGCCAGCCGAACTTCTCGGCCTGCTCCAGCACTTCGCGGATGATCTGCTGCTTGGCGGCGGGCTTGAGGCGGATGTTCAGAAAGCCGGGGCCGGCGATCTCGATGGCATCGACCCAGCGCTGGAAAGACGGCGTGGCCTCCAGCGCGGCCTTGAGCTGCTCGCCCAGCGAGCGCGGGTTGAGCTTGAGCGGCTTGGCCAGCTGCATGGCGGCCGTGCAGGCGAAATCGCCATGGGCAGCCACCTTGGGGGATTCGAAAGCGGCACGGGCACCGGCGCCGGGCGACAAAGTTTCAAGCTCGCCGGCCAGAGCCGCGAGCAGTTCCTGTTTGACGGAGAGCATCGGCGGATTCTACGTGGCAGGCCCACCCCATGCCGCCGGACAGGAAAACGGGACCTACATGCCCCGCGCCCAGAACACCGCAACGACGGCGATCACGGGCACCACATGGGCCTGCCACATCACCCAGCGGCGCGTGCTGGCCACCTCGGCCGGCTGGGGCAGGCCCTGGCCGGCATCCAGCGCGCGGCGCCAGCGCCGGAAGGCCAGCGTGGGCTTGATCGAGAGCAGCGCGCCGACGACAAACAAAGTCATCTTCAGATGAAACAGTGGCTGCGAGACGTACCAGGACATGCCCTTGACGCCCCACACCAGGCGCGCAATGCCGGTGAGCACCAGGAAGACCACGGCAAGGCCATAGATCATGTCCAGCCGCGCCAGGCGCTGGACCACGGCGGCACTCATCCACTCGCTGCGGCACAGCGCCGCCTGGCTGGACAGGAACACCACGAAGGTGAGGATGGCCAGCAGGTGGAGGCTGGCCAGGATGGCTTCTATCGTCATGGGGAATCCGTACAGAATTGAGCCTCTCGGGCCAGGCTCCATTACGCCAGAAACAGGGACTGCCATCGAGATGCCCGAGGCAATCGGTAGACCACTGCGGTCCTCCTGTCGCGTCGGCTCCTACTTCGGCAGTTCCGCGCGCAACCAGTCATCCAGCAGCGTCTTCTCGTAGCGCAGGGGATCGTTGGGATACAGGTCCGGGCGCATCATGAAGCTGGCGTCGCGCAACTGGCGGCTGCCTTCTCGCAGCAGCTTTCCATCGGCTCCCAGCAGCTTGAAGCGCAGGTCGATGCGCGGTGGGTAGATGTCGCGCACGATGCGCACGTCGGCAGCCTGGGGCCCTCGCCAGGGCTCGAAGCCGCCTGCGCGCTGCACATCGGTGAAGTGAACTTCAAGCCGCTGGCCCTGGGGCAGCCTGGGCGCGGCACGCTCGGCCAGGAACTGGGCCAGCGCATCGACCCAGGCGCGGCGCGCCTTCTCGGACTCCTGGGGTCCGTTGCGCCCGGCGTCGAACCGAGAGGGATCGTCAAAGGTCACGCTCACGATGCCGGCAGGCACCGCGCCCTGCCGCATCCCGTCCGGCCGGCCCTGCCCCGGCCCCTGGACGGCGCAGCCCGCCACCATGCCCAGGCAGGCGGCTTCCAGCGCCATGCGCATCCAGCGCCGCCGTCCTGGGGCCGCGCCCTGCGTTGCGGATACCGCTTTCGTCGCTATCGACACTGCCATGCTCATTCCTCCTTGCTGGGCGGCCCGCTCAGGCCGCGTGGGTACGCCGCCAGAAATCCGGCTGCTCGTAGTGGTGCTTGAGATAGTCGATCCACAGCCGCACACGCAGCGGCATGTGCTTGCGCTGGGGAAAGACGACAAAAATGCCATTGGGCGGCGCCGCGAATGTTTCTAGCACGGCCACCAGGCGGCCCGAGGTGATCTCGGCCTCGACCTCCCAGGTGCTGCGCCAGGCGATGCCCCAGCCGCCCAGGCACCAATCGTGCAGCACCTGGCCGTCGGAGCAATCCAGCGGACCGCCCGGCTTGAAGTGCACGACCTCGCTGGTGCCGCTGTCGGGATGGGGAATGCGGAAGGCCCAGCCACGCGTCTGCGAAGCGTCGCTGGACAGCGTCAGGCAGTCGTGCTGGGTCAGCTCGCTCGGGTGGCGCGGCGTGCCCCGGCGCTCCAGATAGGCAGGCGTGGCCACGCACTGGCGCCGGTTGTCGGCAATGCGCACGCTGACCAGGGCCGAGTCGGGCAGATCGCCCACGCGCACCGCGCAGTCAAAGCCTTCGCCGGCCAGATCGACCACGCGGTCGCTGAGGTTCAGGGAAATCGTCACATCCGGGTGCAGATCCCGAAAGAGCGGCACCAGGGGCGCCACGTGCCGCCTGCCAAAGCCCGCCGGCGCCGTGATGCGCAGGTGGCCCGTGGCCTTGACCCCGCCCGCACTGACGCTGGCCTCTGCGTTGGACACATCGGACAGCAGGCGCTGGCAATCCTCGAGGAAGGCGCTGCCCTCATGCGTGAGGGAGATGCGCCGCGTGGTACGCACCATGAGCTTGACGCCCAGGTGCTCTTCCAGGGCATCGAGGCGCCGCCCCATGATGGCCGGCGCCACGCCTTCCGCCTTGGCCGCCGCCGTGAGGCTGCCGCGCGTTGCCACCGATACGAATGACTCGAATGCCTTGAGCTTGTCCATGACCGCTGTCCGTTTCTTTTCCGTGTTCTTGTGGGGCATGCGACCGCACGCCCGTCTCCTGCGACTCGCCTTTTTGCATAGTGGGCACTGGCTGTCCTCCATGTGCACCATGCATAGGGCTGCGCGCCAAAGCCGGCCGGTTTTGGCGCGCGCATAACCTTCCCACATTTTTGCGTAAAAGTCACGAGTTTTAAGATTTATGGTCTATTTATGTACGCAAATAAATCTAATAAAGTATTCCTTATAGTCAGGCCCGAAAAGGGTCTGCCAAGCCTTTCCATCCATCCAACCCGGGGTTCCCACCATGACCGATCGCACCCAAGCCCACAGCCTGCAGGTCGCTACAGAGCTGCACCGTTTCATCAATGAACAAGTGCTCCCGGGCACGGGTGTCGCTCCCGAGGCGTTCTGGAAAGGCTTCGACGCGATCGTCAATGATCTGGCTCCCCGCAATGCCGCCCTGCTGGCCGAGCGTGACCGCCTGCAGACCGAGCTGGACACCTGGCACAAGGCCCATCCCGGCCCCATCACCGACATGGCCGGCTACCAGCAGTTCCTGACGCAGATCGGCTATCTGGTCGAGCAGCCCAAGGATGCCAAGGCCACCACCACCAACGTGGATGCGGAACTGGCCATCCAGGCCGGTCCCCAGCTGGTCGTGCCCATTCTCAACGCACGCTATGCGCTGAACGCCGCCAACGCGCGCTGGGGCTCGCTGTATGACGCGCTGTACGGCACGGACGCCATCGGCGAAGACGGCGGCGCGGAAAAGGGCAAGGGCTACAACCCCGTGCGCGGCGCCAAGGTGATCGCCTTCGCACGTGATTTCCTGGACCAGGCAGCCCCGCTGGCTTCGGGCTCGCACAAGGATGCCGCCGGCTATCGCGTGGAAGCTGGCCAGCTGGTCGTCGCGCTCAAGAGCGGCGGCACCACGGGCCTGAAGAACACCGCCCAGTTCGTCGGCTACCAGGGTGATGCCGCAGCGCCCTCTTCCGTGCTGCTGCTCAACAATGGCCTGCACATCGACATCCGCATCGACAAGACCACGGCCATCGGCCAGACCGATGCCGCCGGCGTGGCCGACGTTGTGGTCGAAGCCGCCCTGTCCACCATCCTGGACCTGGAAGACTCCGTGGCCGCCGTGGATGCCGAAGACAAGGTGGTGGGCTATGCCAACTGGCTGGGCATCCTCAAGGGCACGCTGACCGAAACCTTCGACAAGGGCGGCAAGAGCATGACGCGCGGCCTGAACGCCGACCGCGAGTACACGGGCGCCGATGGCAAGAGCGTCAAGCTGCATGGCCGTTCGCTGATGTTCGTGCGCAATGTGGGCCACCTGATGACCAACCCTGCCATCCTCTGGGGCAACGGCAAGGAAATCCCCGAGGGCATCCTGGACGCCATGGTCACCACAGCCATTGCCGTCCATGACATCAAGGGCCTGGGCGCCAACGGCATCCGCAACTCGCGCACGGGCAGCGTCTACATCGTCAAGCCCAAGATGCACGGCCCCGCGGAAGCCGCCTTCGCCAGCGAGCTGTTCGGCCGCGTGGAAAAGGTCCTGGGCCTGCCCGAGAACACCGTCAAGCTGGGCATCATGGACGAGGAGCGCCGCACCAGCGTCAACCTCAAGGCCTGCATCGCCGCTGCCGCATCGCGCGTGGCCTTCATCAACACCGGCTTCCTGGACCGCACGGGCGACGAAATGCACACCGCCATGTATGCCGGCCCCATGGTCCGCAAGGCCGACATGAAGGGCAGCGCCTGGCTGGCCGCCTACGAGCGCAGCAACGTGCTCGTGGGCCTGGGCCTGGGCTTGCGCGGCAAGGCGCAGATCGGCAAGGGCATGTGGGCCATGCCCGACCTGATGAAGGCCATGCTGGAGCAGAAGATCGGCCACCCCAAGGCCGGTGCCAATACCGCCTGGGTGCCCTCGCCCACGGCCGCCACGCTGCACGCCCTGCACTACCACCAGGTCAACGTGGCCGAAGTGCAAAAGCAGCTGGAGCAAACCAATGCCGACGCCGAGCGCGCCACCATCCTGGCCGACCTGCTGCAGGTGCCCGTGGTCAAGGAAGACAAGTGGAGCGCGGCTGAAAAGCAGCAGGAGCTGGACAACAACGTGCAGGGCATCCTCGGCTATGTGGTGCGCTGGGTGGACCAGGGCGTGGGCTGTTCCAAGGTGCCCGACATCCACAACGTGGGCCTGATGGAAGACCGCGCCACGCTGCGCATCTCCAGCCAGCACATCGCCAACTGGCTGCAGCACGGCATCGTGACCGAGGCCCAGGTGCGCGAGACCTTCGAGCGCATGGCCGCCGTGGTTGACCAGCAGAACGCGGGCGATGCACTGTACAAGCCCATGGCCGGCCACTTCGACACCTCGATGGCCTACCAGGCCGCCTGTGACCTGGTCTTCAAGGGCAAGGAGCAACCCAGTGGCTACACCGAGCCCCTGCTGCATGCCTGGCGCCTGAAGGTCAAGGCAGCCGCCTGACACCTGGCGGCGCCCAAGGCTGCAAAAGCACCCAGGCTTGCCTGAGGTGCTTTTTTCATGGGCCTACACTCGGAATCACGATGAGTGCCCCTCCCCCCGATGCCAGCCTGTGTCCGCTGTGCGGCCGCAGCAATCAGTGCGCCATTCTTGCGGGCGTTGATCCGCTGAACTGCTGGTGCATGGACACCCCGGTGGCACCCGATGCACTGGCCCGCATTCCGGAGCCCATGCGCAACAAGGCCTGCCTGTGCCCCGCCTGCGCGCTTGGCACCGACAAGCCTCGACCGCCCGCGTCGGCCGATATGATGTCGCCGACCCAACCCCCTAGAACTTGATCCCTGAGGAGATTGACATGCCCACATACCACGTCGAAATGATGGAAGGCCGTACCGTCGAACAAAAGCGCAAGCTGGTCGAAGAGATCACGCGCGTCTCCGTCGAAGTCCTCGGCGGCTCGCCCGAATCGGTGGACATCCTGATCACCGACATCAAGCGCGAAAACTGGGCCACGGGCGGCAAGCTCTGGTCCGAACGCAGCTGAGGATCTTTCGCTCCATGCATGCAAAAGGCAGCTTTGGCTGCCTTTTTTCATGAAACCGGGCCTAAATCCCGCATTTCCATGAGTGCCTGCAGTGCACTCCCAGCCACCGTCCAGGGCACGGGCATGGTGGAATCTGGCTTCCAGTGTCTGGCAACACCATCCATGGACACCTGGGTCAGGGCCACCTGGGTAGCACCGGCGGCATGGGCCTGGACAGCCGCCTCGGCCATGCACGCCACGTAGCCGGCGGCATCACCGCTGCGAAAAAGAGCCCAGGCCCCTTCGACACACTGCAGCTGCATGCGTTGATCTGCGTTGCCTTGCTGCAGTTCTTCCATGAACAGATTGCGCGTGGCTTCGTACGTGGTGGGAGCGGCGCACAGCAGTGCAATGCGCGATTCCGGGTCACTTTGCAAGGCAGCGGCCACCTTGCGGGCCAGCATGCCATCGGCACGCCAGACCTTGCCACTGCGGCAATCCGCCACGGCAGGGCCCAGGGTCGAGCAGGTCAGCAGCACGGCATCGATATCGGCATGGTCTGCCAGCGCATCGAGCTGCCCTGCCGTTTTCTGCCGAAGCGGCGCATTCATGCCACCTGCAGCCTCCGCTTCCAACAGCAGCGCCTCATGCACCTGATGAATGATCGAGTGGGCCGGCCAGCCCAGTTCGGCAGCAGCCTGTTCGAAGATCACGGCGTTGCTGTGCGCCGTGTGCAGACAGAGAATGGACATGGGTTTGTTCCGTTTTTTTGCCCTTGCCCCGCATTGTGCTTGCAGCTGCCGCGCCAGGCGTTAGGCTATGGCTTGAACTACGCAAACAACGATACCGCCATGTGCCAGCTGCTTGGAATGAACTGCAACACGCCCACCGACGTGCGCTTCAGCTTTTCGGGGTTCACCCAGCGGGCGGGCAATACCGGCGACCATACGGACGGCTGGGGCATCGCCTTCTTCGAGGACAAGGGCCTGCGCCACTTCGTCGGCTATGAGCGCGCCATCGACTCGCCCATCGCCAAGCTGATACGCGAGTACCCGATCAAGAGCCGCAACGTCATCGCCCACATCCGCAAGGCCACGCAGGGCGCGGTAAGCCTTCAGAACTGCCACCCCTTCGTGCGTGAACTGTGGGGCCGCAACTGGGTCTTTGCCCACAACGGGGATCTCAAGGGCTTTGCTCCCAAACTGCATGCCCACTTCCATCCGGTAGGCAACACCGACAGCGAGCAGGCCTTCTGCTGGATTCTTCAGGAGCTCTGGAAGTCCCATGCCGGCCTGCCCAGCGTGCAGGAACTCACGCACACGCTGCGCGAACTGGCCAGGCGCATCTCGCCGCACGGAACCTTCAACTTCCTGCTGTCCAACGGCGAAGCGCTGTGGGCCCATGCCACCACGCACCTGTGCTACATCGAACGACGCCATCCCTTTGCCCAGGCCCATCTGTCGGATGAAGACCTGACCGTGGACTTCGCCCGGGAAACCACACCCCAGGACCGTGTCGCCATCATCGTCACTGCGCCGTTGACCAAGAATGAAGCCTGGACCTCGATCCAGTCGGGCGAACTCAAGGTCTTTGTACAGGGTGAATGCCTGCCGCTCTGAAGCATTGCGCATTCAGGATGAAAAAAGAGAGCGCGTCAGCGCTCTCTTTTTTTGGGATGTCCGTTTTGGATGTTCGTTTTGGCTGCTCTGCCTGTTTCCCCGTTTCCTGCAGCCCAATGCAAAAAACCCCGTAGCTTTGGGCTACGGGGTTTCTTGGGCTGTAAGAGCCTGACGATGACCTACTTTCACACGGGAACCCGCACTATCATCGGCGCAAAGTCGTTTCACTGTCCTGTTCGGGATGGGAAGGAGTGGTACCAACTTGCTATGGTCATCAGGCATA